>NZ_JBHXFI010000071.1:0-34772 GCF_042724075.1 Streptomyces sp. NPDC127097
ATTCCCCTCATCCGGCACTCCGCCGGTCGACGGGCCCGGGGGCCGTGGGCCCGGGGGCCCTTCGACGGTGCTGCCGGGCGCACCGTGCGCCCGGCGTCCCGGTGCGTCAGTCGCCCCGGAGGATCGAGATCAGCCGCAGCATCTCCATGTAGATCCACACCAGGGTCAGCGTCAGACCGAACGCCGCCAGCCAGGACTCCTCACGCGGAGCGCCGTAGGCGATGCCGTCCTCGACCTGCTTGAAGTCCAGCGCCAGGAAGAGCGCGCCGAGGACCACGCCGACGATGCCGAAGACGATGCCCAGACCGCCGCTGCGGAAGCCGAGGCCCTCGCCGCCGCCGAACACCATGAACAGCACATTGACCAGCGACAGCAGGACGAAGCCCATCGCCGCGATCATCACGAAGCGGGTGAAGCGGGCGGTGACCCGCACGATCCGCGTCTTGTAGGCGACCAGCATGGCGACGAACACCGCCATCGTGCCCAGCACCGCCTGCATGGGGGCGCCGTTCATGTTCGGCAGGCCGTTGATGAAGCCGCTCAGCGCGCCGAGGAAGACACCTTCGAGCGCCGCGTACGCCAGGATCAGCGCGGGCGACGGCTTCCGCTTGAAGGACTGGACCAGCGCCAGCACCATCGCGACCAGGCCGGCCCCGATCGCGAAGCCGAGGCTCTGGGTCAGGAACAGCCAGCCGACGGTGGCGCCCGCGATGACCGTGCCGAGCGTCATGCCCGTGCGCGCGACGACATCGTCCATCGTCATCGGGCGGGTCTGCGGCGTGTACTGCGGCGGCGCCTGGGTGGCGGGCTGCCCCTGGGCGTACGGGTTGGTCGGGTCCGCGTAGGGGTTGCCGCCCTGCGCGTAGGGGTTCGCTCCGGCGTACGGGTTCGCGGCGGCCCCGGCCTGCGGCGGTGCGTTGAAGCCCGCGTAGCCGGTGTCGCGGCTGAACCCCCGTCGCGAGAAGACCGGGTTGCTGCTCCTCATCTCACTCCTCCATGGCCGCCCTGCGCGGCCTTGACGGCAAGCGTAATGGCTTGGCAAAGGCGCGTCGCTAGTTCTTGAGCAGGATCTTTCCCTGAACCCGGCACCGCACATCCGCCATGAGGAGGACGTGCGGGAGGCCACAGACGTGCCCGGAGCAGGATGCGGACCGCGTCGCGGCAGGCACCGCGACGGACCGCTGTCGCACCGTCACACCTCCCGGTCCCGGGCATTCCGGGTATTCGATCTCCGGTCACCGCCTTGCCGTCTTCTTGTCGTCGTCTTGTCGTCCTCTTGTCCTCGTCCGTTGCCGCCGTCCACTGCCGACGGGCTCGAACTGGGATTTTCCTTCTGCTCCGCCCGGGGCTTCTTCCCGCTGCCGCCGAACGGAATCCGATAAATGTCTGATCGCAACGGACGCCACCGGACCCGGCAGGCAACCGATTCGCGGGAGGGGCCGTCTTCCCTGCCGGCCGGAGCTTGCCCTGGCAGGTGGTTCCGCAGCGCTGACGCATGGTCAAGATCCGACCCCGGAGTGCCCCTTCTCGATGCACCCGCGCCTCACCGTCCGTAGCGCTATGGGCGCGATCGGTTGTAATCCGAGGGTACAGATAGGGCTATTCTGGCGGGAAACAGCAGCGAAAGAGGGTTGAGGTGCCTGTGCCTGACGTCTCAGTAGTCGTCATCGTCTACAACGACGCCGACCGGTTGCCGACCGCGGTTCAGTCCGTGCTGGACCAAACGCTCCGGGACGTCGAGGTGGTGATCGTCGACGATTGCAGCACCGACCGTTCTTTCGAAGTGGCGCAGCGGCTCGCGGCCGATCACCCCGGACGGGTCAGAGCCTTCCAGCTGCCGGAGAACAGCGGTGCGGGAGGCGAGCCGCGGAACGTCGGCATCGAGCACACCGAGGGCCGCTACGTCATGTTCCTGGACAGCGATGACGTCCTGGAAATCAATGCGTGCCGCAATATGCTGGAGGCCGCCGAGGAATCCGGCTCGGATATCGTTTCCGGTCTGTGCGTCCGGCTGCACAAGGACACCCGAAATCAGAAGCGCGACGAGTGGTACGCCTGGCTGTACTCCACGACTCGCACGCTGGAATCCGTCACGGAATTGCCGGACCTGTTCGTCTGGGACACCCTTTCCACCAACAAGTGCTATCGCCGGGACTTCCTCGTCGAGAACAATCTCCGATTCCCCAAGGGGATGTTCTACGAGGACCTGATGTTTATCGCCGATGCATATCTGGCGGCGCGCCGCATCACCCTGATTCCCAATCAGGTCTATTTCTGGCACGTATACGAACGGGCCGCCGTGAAGTCGGTGACGAACCGGCGCCACGAAATGACCAACTACACGCACCGACTGGAGATCCACCGGCGCATCGACGCATTGCTGGCGGAACGCGGACTGGACGAGCTGAAGCTCGCCAAGGACGTGAAATTCCTCAAGCACGATCTGGTGCTGCATCTGCGGGATCTGCCGTTCCGCGACGATTCCTACCGCCAGGAATTCTCCGAACTCTCCCGGGAATACCTCGCGAGCATCGCCCCCGAGGCGTACGAGCGGGTCCAGCCGATACAGGCCATCTGCGCCTACCTGCTCCAGCAGGGTGACTGGGACAATCTGATCCCGGCGGTCGACACCCTCATCAACCGCGACAAGCTCTCCTCCCCGCTCACCGAGCACGACGGCCGGATCTACTGGTGCGGCGGCCACTTCGACGATGCGTTCGGGCGCGAGATCCTGGACGTGACCGACATCGGCTACCACGAGAAGCCGGTCAACCAGCTCTTCCTGCGCAACCAGCTCACCCGCTTCAGCGCATCCGGCAAGGCGGTCTCGCTGGCCGGCCGGATCACCAATCCGCTCGGCGTCATCCCGCCCGGCGCCCGCCTCAAGGGCCGGCTGGAGTTCAGCGCCCGGCGGCGCAGCCTCCAGTCCTTCCACTTCCCGGTGCGCGAGCTGCGCCACGAGGGCGACACCGTCCACTGGGAGGCCGCGGCGGACCTCACCGCGAAGCTGCGCCCGCTCGGCATCGTCGACACCATCTGGGACGTACGGCTGCGCCTGGACGTCGACGGGGTGCACACCACGACCCGGCTCACCGTCGCCGACACCGGGCTCTCCGCGCCGCTGCCGGTGCGGCCACGGCTGACGCGGATGGTCGCCGACCACCTCGAACCGCATGTCTCGGCCAAGGGGCATCTGGCGTTCCGCCTGGTCAGCGAGGGCCGCAACGCCGAGCGCGTACAGGAGCTGATCACCCGCGGGGTGCGCGGCAAGCCGGGGACGCTGGCCAAGGCCGGCTACCGCAAGGCGAAGGAGCTGCGCAAGAAGGTCACCTCCGGCGACAACAAGCTCCGCGCCTACCACGAGGTGTTCTGCCGGCTGCCGGTCAAGAAGCGCACGGTGGTCTTCGAGAGCCACCTGGGCAAGCAGTACAGCGACAGCCCGCGCGCCCTCTACGAGGAGATGCGGCGGCAGGGCCTGGAGTTCGAGGCGATCTGGTCGTACGCCGGGTCCCCGAAGGACTTCCCCAAGGACGTCACGCTCGTACGGCGCTGGTCGCTGCCGTACCTCAAGGCGCTGGCGCAGGCCGAGTTCTGGGTGGACAACCAGAGCTACCCGCTCAAGCTCACCAAGCGCCCGGAGACGACCTATATCCAGACCTGGCACGGCTCGGCGCTGAAGAACATGGGCTTCGACCAGCCGGCGCTGAAGGCGCAGACCCGCCGGCAGCAGGAGGAGCAGCAGCGGTCGCTGGACCGCTTCGACCGTTTCCTGGTCCGCTCCGAGCACGATGTGCACACCCTGGCCAAGGCTTTCCGGCTCCACGAGAGGACGCTGCTGCGGGTGGGATACCCGCGCAATGACGCACTGGTGCACGCCCGGCAGCGGGAGGCCGAGCGGGGGGTGCGTGAACGCGGGCCGCTGGCAGCGGAGTTGGGCATTCCCGAGGACCGGACCGTCCTGCTTTACGCGCCGACGTTCCGCAAGGCGGGCGGCCGGCACGGACGCTTCGAATTGCCCTTCGACGTGGAGCGTTTCGCCGATCAGTTCGGCGACCGCTATGTCCTCCTGGTGCGTTCGCACTACCTCAATCATGTGGTGCTGCCACCGACCGTGCAGGGCCGGGTCATCGACGTATCGGCGCGCCACGATGTGACGCCCCTGCTGGAGCTGGCCGACGGGCTGATCACCGACTATTCGTCAGTGATGTTCGACTATGCGCTGCTCGACCGTCCCCTGGTGTTCTTCACCTACGACTACGACGAGTATGTGCACGAGGGCCGCGGCACCTACTTCGATCTGCTGGAGCACGCACCGGGTCCGGTGGTCCGCACCGAGGACGATTTCCACGAGACGATCAAGTCGTTCGAGTCGCAGGCACTGGAATACGCGAAGAGCCGCAGGGAATTCGTCGCCAAGTTCGGTGAATACGACCGGGGTGACGCCGCCCGGAGCATCGTCGATCAGTTTTTCGCGCAGTGGAGCCGTTGATGACCAAGTCGTACGCAGCCGAGCCGCGGGACATCTTCTTCGTGTCCAACAGCGTCAACGAGCTGGGAGGCATCACCAGTTGGTCGCACCAGATGGCGCGGCTGTTCAGCGAGCGGGGCCACCGGGTGCACCTCGTCGGCGTGGTGCCGGCCCCCGAGGGCCGGGTCCAGGAGCTGGCCCCCGACGTGCCGTTCCGGACCACCACGCTGTACGCCGAGCACCCGCCGACCGTGACCCCGGTGCGCGGCCTCAAGGACAAGCTCAACCTCGTCGAGCAGCGCCGCCGGGCGGCCCGGGAGGCCGGGATGCGGGAGCAGGCGGCCAAGTTGAGCGCGCTGTTCCGGGCGGCGAAGCCGGGCGGGGTGGTGATCGTCACTCAGGTGTGGGCCATGGAGTGGGTGGCGCTGGCCGACACCGCGGGGCTGACGGTGTTCGGGATGAGCCATGAGTCCTTCGACACCTGCCGCAAGTCCTCCCGCTTCGCCCGGGTCAAGCGGTTTTACCAGGACGTCGACCGAATGCTGACGCTCACCCGGGAGGACGCGGACCGCTGGATCCGGCAGCGGATGGACAACGTCGGCTTCATGCCGAACCCGCTGCCCTTCTTCCCCGAGGTGCCCTCGGACCGCTCCGCCAAGTGCGTGGTCAGCATCGGCCGGCTGCACGAAGAGAAGGGCGTGGACCTGCTGTTGGAGTCCTGGGCCAAGGTCTCCCCGCAGCACCCCGACTGGACGCTGCGGGTCTACGGCTCCGGTGAAGAGGAGGAGGCGCTGCGCAAGCAGGCCGCGGAGCTGGGGATCACCGGCACGGTCGAGTGGATGGGCCGGACCGGCGACGTGCCCGGGGCGCTGCGGAAGAGCGCGGTCTTCGCGCTCAGTTCGCGGGGCGAGGGCTTCCCGCTGGCGCCCATGGAGGCGATGGCGACGGCCGTGCCGTGTGTGGCGTTCGATGTGGCGCCCGGCGTCCACGAGATCATCACGGACGGCGTGGACGGTTTCCTCGCCCCGCCGGGCAATATCACCGAATTCGCCCGGCATCTCGACGCCCTGATGTCCGACAAGGAGCTCCGGGACACCATGGGCGAAGCCGCCCGGGAGAACATCCAGCGGTTCTCCACGGAGGAGATTGTCGGCCGCTGGGAGAGCTTGTTCGCGCTCGTGGAGCGCTGAGCCGACAACACACAATGCGAGAAGGGCCGCTGGCTTTCCCCGGCGGCCCCTTCTCGTTGAAAATTCAGTTAAGCTCCGCCGCGCGCGGAGTGCCCGGAGCCGGACTTGAACCGGCACGGCCCGTAGGCCAGCGAGGTTTAAGCTCGCCGTGTCTGCATTCCACCATCCGGGCTGGGATCCCCCATGCCACCTCAAAGAGGGCAGCACGAGCGTAGCCCGCAGTGCACGACACAGATCGGCCGCTCTTCCCGAGGTTGTCTTATTTTATTGGCAACTGAGTGAGCATCAGCGACCGGTACACGCCTTCGGCACATGCCTGAAGCCCACCTTCGGTGGGAAGCCCCCCGGCGCATTTTCATGCCCGAATTGACGGAAACTCGACGCCTCGCCGGCGTGACCGTCACCCCCGTCCGGCCGCCCCTCCGGCGGCCGTGAGCAAGGCAACAGCATCTGGAGTCGCCTCCTCCGCAGGGATGACGGGCAAGCCCCTCATACGTCCCGGGGGTGGTCGAAAGCGACCACAGGGGTTGACGTCCCCGCCCCGCCCCCGGGCCCACGATGGAGACCGTCCGCATTCCGTCCGCCACCCGAGCCCCCGGGGCCGCCGCGGACCTGATGGTCCCTCGCACGACAGGAGCACCCTCCCGTGACCACCCACCACTCCGGCGTCGCCAGCGCCTCCCGCGCCACCACGGCGGCCGCCCGCGCCACGGACCTCACCAAGGTCTACGGACAGGGCGAGACCCAGGTGGTCGCCCTGGACGCGGTCTCCGTCGACTTCCGTCCGGCCGAATTCACCGCGATCATGGGCCCCTCGGGGTCCGGCAAGTCGACGCTGATGCACTGCATGGCCGGGCTGGACTCGATCTCCGGCGGCTCCGCCCGGATCGGCGACACCGAACTGACCGGGCTCAAGGACAAGAAGCTCACCCAGCTCCGGCGCGACAAGATCGGCTTCGTCTTCCAGGCGTTCAACCTGCTGCCGACGCTGACCGCCCTGGAGAACATCACCCTGCCCATGGACATCGCGGGCCGTAAGCCGGACCGCGCCTGGCTGGACCGCGTCGTGGCGACCGTCGGCCTCGGCGACCGTCTCACGCACCGTCCCAGCCAGCTCTCCGGCGGCCAGCAGCAGCGCGTCGCGGTCGCCCGCGCACTGGCCTCCCGGCCCGAGATCATCTTCGCCGACGAGCCCACCGGCAACCTCGACTCGCGCTCCGGCGCCGAGGTCCTGGGCTTCCTGCGCAACTCCGTACGCGAACTGGGCCAGACCGTGGTGATGGTGACCCACGACCCGGTGGCCGCCTCCTACGCGGACCGCGTGATCTTCCTCGCCGACGGCCGGATCGTCGACGACATGGCCGGCCCGAACTCCGACTCCGTGCTGGAGCGGATGCGGAACCTTTCCGGGGCGGCACCCCGGACCCCCGGCCCCGGCGCCCGGGCCCACACGACCTGATCAGCGGCAGCCGCCACCCGTACCACCGGACCTCACCTCCAGGACCCCCTCATGTTCAAAACCGCTGTGCGCAATGTGCTTGCGCACAAGGCCCGGCTGCTGATGACCGTGCTCGCCGTGATGCTCGGCGTGGCCTTCGTCGCCGGCACCCTGGTCTTCACCTCGACCATCTCCCAGGCGTCCCAGGGCGCGATGCAGCAGAGCTTCCGCGACGTCGACGTGGCCATCCAGCCGCGGTACGACGACTCCACCGGCACCCCGCCCCTCCTCGACCAGAAGCTCCTCGACAAGGCGGCCCGGGTACCCGGCGCCGCCTCCGCCACCGGCGTCGTCCACGGCTTCACCGCCATCGCCGACAAGAAGGGCGAGCTGCTCGGCGACGCCTCCCACAGCGACGGCGGCAACTACGCCCCCGGCGCCGACGGCAAGGACGCCCGCTATCCGCTGCGCGACGGCACGCCCCCGCACGGCCCGCACGAGTTCGCACTGGACGCGCCCACCGCGGACAAGGCCGGCTACAAGGTCGGCGACACCGTACGGATATCCACCAACGGCCCGGTCCACGAGCAGCGGCTGACCGGCATCTTCACCGCCGACGCCAACCGGGTCCCGCCCGGCAGCAGCCTCGCGCTGTTCGACACCCCGACCGCCCAGAAGCTGCTGGGCGCCCCCGGCAGCTTCCACGAGATCCAGCTCAAGGCCGACCCGGGCACCTCCCAGACGGCCCTGAAGTCCGCGGTCGAGTCCGTGCTGCCCCAGGGCAAGGCCGAGGCCAGCACCGGCAAGCAGCTCTCCGCCGACCTGGCAGACATGATCAAGAGCAGCAGCGAAGACATGCAGCGGGTCCTGCTGGTCTTCGCCGGCATCTCGCTCTTCGTCGGCATCTTCCTCATCGCCAACACCTTCACCATGCTGGTCGCCCAGCGCACCCGGGAACTGGCGCTGCTGCGCGCGGTCGGCGCCAGCCGCCGTCAGGTCACCCGCTCGGTGCTGCTGGAGGCGTTCGTGGTGGGCGTGATCGCCGCCGCCGTCGGCCTGGTCGCCGGCATCGGTATCGGCGCCGGACTGCGCTCCCTGGCGAGCAGCATGAGCGCCACCACGCCCGACGGCCCCCTGGTGGTCCCCTTCTCGGCCGTGGTCGCCTCCCTGCTCGTCGGCGTCCTCATCACCGTGCTGGCCGCCTGGCTGCCGGGCCGGCGCGCCGCGAAGATCCCGCCGGTCGCCGCGATGAACAGCGTGCACGCCGCCCCCACCACCAAGTCGCTGGTGCTGCGCAACACCCTCGGTGCGCTGATCGCGGGCGCCGGGACGGCCGGAGTGCTGGCCGCCACCCACATCTCCAACGACGACGTCGGCGCCAAGGTGATGAGCCTGAGTGCGGCGTTGGCGATGACCGGCGTGTTCATCCTGACCCCGCTGCTGTCCCGCCCGCTGATCGCGCTGGCCGCGCCCGTCCTGCGGTCCTTCGGGGTCGCCGGCACCCTCGCCCGGCTCAACGCGGTCCGCAATCCGCGCCGTACGGCCGCCACCGCCTCCGCGCTGATGATCGGGCTGACCCTGATCACCGGTCTGACGGTGATCGCGACCAGTGTGCAGACCGTCGTCGAGAAGAAGGCCGTGGCGTCCCTCAAGGCCGACTACGTGGTCTCCATGGCGGGCAACCAGCCGCTCTCCCCCGAGGTGGCGAAGAAGCTCGGTGCCCTGGACGAGGTCACCGCCGTCAGCCCGCTGCGCCAGTCCGTCACGGGCGGCGCCGACCCGACCTTGCTGACCGCCGTCGATGGCAGCAAGTTCGACCAGCTCACCCGACTCGACTTCACCCAGGGCTCGTTGGGCCGGCTCCAGGGCGACCGGGTGGTGGTCGACGAGCGGACCGCCGAGCGGGGCAAGCTGCACCCGGGCTCCCGTGTCCCGGTGACCTACAACGACGGCACCAAGAGCACCCTCACGGTCTCGGGTGTCTACGAGCCCAGCGACATCCTCATGGGCGTGGTGGTGGACCGCGCCACCGTCGCCGCGCACCAGAAGCAGGCCACCGACACCCGGGTGCTGGTGAAGACCCGGGACGACGCCTCCGCCGCCACCAAGGAGGCGCTGGTCACCGCGCTCGGCAAGAACCCGGCGATCTCGGTCGCCGACAAGCAGCAGGTCTCCGAGGAGATCGCCCGCCAGATCACCATGATGCTGAACGTGCTGTACGGGCTGCTCGCCATGGCCGTGGTCGTCGCGGTGCTCGGCGTCATCAACACCCTGGCGATGTCGGTCTTCGAACGCGCGCAGGAGATCGGGATGCTGCGCGCCATCGGACTGGACCGCCTCGGCATCAAGCGGATGGTGCGGCTGGAGTCCCTGGTGATCTCGCTCTTCGGCGGGGTGCTCGGGGTCGGTCTGGGCGTCTTCTTCGGCTGGGCCGGCGGTCAGCTGATCAGCAAGGCGATGACGGGGTACGGGATGGAGCTGCCCTGGGGACGGCTGGGTCTGTTCCTCGCGGTGGCGGCGCTGATCGGTGTCCTGGCGGCGCTGTGGCCGGCCCGCCGGGCGGCGCGGCTGAACATCCTCGCCGCCATCAAGGCGGAGTAGCGGCCAGTGCGTGCGCCGGGCCCGGCCGGGGCCCGGCGCACGCCTGTGTCAGCCGGTCCACTCCCGCGCCCGCAGCGGCGCCTCCGCGTCCCCGCTCTCCGGGGTCCGGACCGCCAGGACCTGGTTGACTCCTATGCGGTTCCGCTCGAAGGACAGCGCCGACGCGGCCATGTAGAGCCGCCAGACCCGGGCCCGGCCGGCGGAGGTGAGCCGTGCCGCCTCGTCCCAGTGCCGCTCCAGATTGGTGACCCAGCTCCGCAGCGTCAGCGCGTAGTGCTCCCGGATCGCCTCCACGTCCCGGACCTCGAACCCGGCGTCCTCCAGCTGACCGACGGTCCGGCCGACCGGGGCCAGCTCACCGTCCGGGAACACATACCGGTCGATGAACTCATCGACGTGGTACGCCTCCTCGTCCGCGACCGGCCGCCGGGCGATCTGGTGGTTGAGCAGCCGCCCGCCGGGCTTGAGCAGGGAGTACAGGGCCGCGGCGTACTCCGCGTACTGCGTGCGGCCGACGTGCTCGGCCATCCCGACCGAGGAGATCGCGTCGAACGGCTCGTCGTGGATCTCGCGGTAGTCCTGCACCCGGATCTCGATCCGGTCGGCGAGCCCGGCCTCGGCGATCCGCTTACGGGCGAAGCCGGCCTGCTCCTCGGAGAGGGTGATGCCGACCGCCCGGACGCCGTACTCGCGGGCGGCGTGCAGCACCATCGAGCCCCAGCCGCAGCCCACGTCCAGCAGCCGCTGGCCCTTCCGGAGGCCGAGCTTGCGGCAGATCAGGTCGAGCTTGTCGCGCTGGGCGTCCTCCAGAGTGGCCTGGGGGCTCTCCCAGTAGGCGCAGGAGTAGACCATGGACGGGCCGAGGATCAGCGCGTAGAAGTCGTTGCCGACGTCGTAGTGGTGGCTGATGGCTTCCTTGTCGCGCCGCAGGGTGTGCAGCGGTCCGCGGCGGCGCCGGAGCTCTTCCGGGGGCGGGGCCGGCGGGACCGGGGCACCGGCCAGGGTGAGCAGTTCCCGGGCGGCGGCGCGGATCTCCGGGCGGGCCAGGGCGCGCACGAGAGCGGCCCGCGGCGGCCTGGGGGCGTCATCGCGCTCCCAGATCAGCCCGGCGAGCCGGTCGAGCGCTTCGTAGAGGTCGCCCTCGATGTCGAGGTCGCCGGCCACCCAGGCGCGGGCCAGGCCGAGTTCGCCCGGCTTGAACAGCAGCCGGCGCAGCGCCCGGCGATGGCGGATCACGAGGGTCGGTGCCCCCGGCGGGCCGGACTCGCTGCGGTCCCAGGCGCGGATGCGTACCGGGAGCGGTGCTCCCAGTACCTCCTCGGCGAGCTTGGTGAGCCGTCCAGCGGCATCGGCCATGTCGCACACCTCCGTGTTGACGAGTCGGGCGAAGAAGATTCACCCACCACGTAAACGCCAATGGGGCGCCCAGTTAGTCCCGTTCACACGCAAGAGAACCGCACACCGCCCGCTTTGCGCCAGAGTGGACACGCCAAAGGGCGCCCGCCCCACGGATGGCGGACGCCCTTCGGGCTGGTCGGAGTAGCCGACCGGGAATTCAGGAAGCCTTGGCCTTGGTCTTGTCCCCGGCCTCGGCGGCGGTCGGCGGGGCCGGCGCCGGCTTGGCGGCCTCGTAGAACTCCTCGCGGGGGTTCTCCATGGCGCCGAGCGAGACAACCTCGCGCTTGAGGAACATGGCCAGCGTCCAGTCGGCGAAGACCCGGATCTTGCGGTTGAACGTCGGCATCGCCATGCCGTGGTACGCGCGGTGCATGTACCAGGCGAGACGGCCCTTGAGCTTGATCTTCATCTTGCCCATGACGATCATCGCGACGCCCTTGTGCAGGCCCAGACCGGCGACCGCACCCTTGTTGGCGTGGCTGTACTCCTGCTGCGGGAAGCCCCGCATGCCGGAGAGCACGTTGTCGCCGAGGACCCTGGCCTGCCGCAGCGCGTGCTGCGCGTTCGGCGGGCACCAGGCGTTCTCGTTGCCGTTCTTGCGGCCGACCAGGTCCGGGACCTGGGCGTTGTCGCCGGCGGCCCAGATGTAGTCGGTGCCCTGCACCTGGAGGGTGGCGCCGGTGTCGACGTGGCCGCGCGGGCCGAGCGGCAGACCGAAGCGGGCCAGCGCCGGGTTCGGCTTGACGCCCGCGGTCCACACGATGGTGTTGGAGTCGACCTCGAGGCCGTTGTTGAGCTTCACGTGGCCGTCGACGCAGGAGTCCATGCCGGTCTTGAGGTAGACCTCGACACCGCGGCCCTCGAGGTGCTCCTTGCCGTAGGCACCGAGCTTGGGACCGACCTCGGGGAGGATCTTGTCGGCGACGTCGACCAGCAGGAAGCGCATGTCCTCGCGCTTCACGTTGTTGTAGTACTTCGCGGCGTCGCGGGCCATGTCCTCGACCTCGCCGATGGTCTCCGCACCCGCGAAGCCACCGCCGACGAAGACGAAGGTCAGCGCCTTGCGGCGGACCTCCTCGTCGGTCGTGGAGTCGGCCTTGTCCAGCTGCTCCAGCACGTGGTTGCGCAGGCCGATGGCCTCTTCCACGCCCTTCATGCCGATGCCGTTCTCGGCCAGGCCGGGGATCGGGAAGGTGCGGGAGACCGCGCCCATCGCGATGACCAGGTAGTCGAAGGGCAGCTCGTACGCCTCGCCGACCAGCGGGGCGATCGTGGCGACCTTGCGGTCCTGGTCGATGGTGGTGACCCGGCCGGTGAGGACCTCCGCCTTGGGGAGCACGCGTCGCAGCGGCACCACGACGTGGCGAGGGGAGATGCTGCCGGCAGCAGCTTCGGGGAGGAAGGGCTGGTACGTCATGTACGAGCGCGGGTCGACGACCGTGACGGTCGCTTCGCCGTACCGCATCTTCTTGAGGATGCGGCGTGCCGCGTACAGACCTACGTACCCACCGCCTACAACGAGGATCCTGGGACGCTCCGTGGTGCTCATGCAATCGAGTATCCACCCCCACATGGGGGGTCGCTCGTGAGCCCCTTCACAAGCACCGGAGGGGCATCTGCTACACTCCGCCGGCTTCGTGACCGACGCCATAGTCCAAAGTGGAACCACTGTAGGGCGCCCGGCGTTGGAGACCCCTGTTGATCAGGCGTTGTTCCGTCGTCACGGCCTGTCGGACGACTGGACCACCGGCTCCGCGAGCGCGCCGCCGCGACCTCGACAACCGCGCATTCTCCGGGTCCAGGGGTCCTAGGACCTTCGAATGAGGGTCGGACGCTGAGATTGTTCGTCCAACGACAGGGTTTTTCATGTGAAGGATTTCACGAACTTTCTTTCCGGAGCCCTCCGTGAGACCCGCGAAAGCCCCCTGAAGGCCGCTCGGACGGCCGGCCCGCCCGCTCAAAAAGCCGTGCCGCAGAGGCCGTTGCCGACCTCTGCCGCACCCCTGCTCACCTCAGCCGGCGAGGCTCCAGGCGATGCCGTCGGGCATCGCCTCCAAAGCGTCACTCACTCCCGAGCCCGTGCATGTGTACACAATCGTGCGTACACTTTCTTTATGGCCGAGAGCACTGTGACTGTACGGGAAGCCCGCGCACACCTGGCGGACCACATCAATCGTGCCGAGGAGGGCACACCTACGGTGATCACGCGCAACGGCGAGCCCGTCGCGGCCGTGGTGCCGATTGCGGACTTCAACGCGCTGGAGGAAGCAGCCGACGTGTTGCTGGCCCGGGAGGCGGAAGCGGTCCTGGCCCAGGGCGGCCCGACGGTGCCTATGGCTGAGCTGCTGGCAGACCTGTTCGCCGATCGCGCTGACGACGCGGCGTGAAGTACGCGTTCCGGTTCACTACAGCGGCACAGCGGCAACTTCGAGCCATCGACCGGCCTGCCGCCATGCACATCCTGGCCGCGCTGACCGCGCTCGGCGACGATCCGTACCGTGAGGACGCCGACATCAAGAAACTCACCGGTCCATCGGGCCTTTATCGGCTCCGGGTCGGCAGCTACCGGGTCGCCTATCAGGTCGAAGACGGCGAGCTCATCATCCTCGTCGTCAAGATCGGCGACCGGCGCGACGTCTACCGCAACATCTGAGAGCAGGCAGCCCGAAGCTCTGAGACTCCGGGCGCCTCACAGCCAGAGGATCACTCGTCGTCAAGTGCGGCGTGCCAGGCGATGCCGTCCAGGATGTCGTGCTCGCTGACGACGACCTCCGTGGCGCCGGTCCGCTCCATGATCGACAGCAGCACGAGCGCGCCCGCGGCGATCACATCGACCCGGCCCGGGTGCATGACGGGGATGGCCGCGCGCTCGGCATGGGTGGAGGACAGCAGCCGGTCGGTGATCTCGCGGACCTTCTCCAGGGAGATCCGGGAGTGGTGAATGGCCTCGGAGTCGTAGCGGTCGAGGCCCAGCGCGATCGCGGCGATCGTGGTCACCGAGCCGGCCAGGCCCACCAGGGTGGCCGCCTCGCGCAGCGGGACGGTCTCCTCGGCCCGGTCCAGCGCCGTGGCGACATCGGTCTTTATCGCGGCGATCTGTCCCTCGGTGGGCGGATCGCTGATCCCGCCGCCGTGCACCAGATGCCGCTCGGTCATCCGGACGCAGCCGACGTCGACCGAGCGGGCGGCGCGGACCGAGTCATCGCCGAGGACGAACTCGGTCGAGCCGCCGCCGATGTCGACCACCAGGAACGGCCGCTCCAGGTCGGCGCGGCCGGTGAGCTCCTTGGTGGCGCCGTTGAAGGAGAACTCGGCCTCCTGGTCGCCGGTGATCACCTCGGGCTCCACGCCCAGGATGTCCACCACGCCACGGACGAAGTCGTCGCGGTTCTCCGCGTCCCGGGAGGCGGAGGTCGCCACGAAGCGGACCTGTTCGGCGCCCAGGCCCTTGATCACCGCGGCGTACTCCCGGCAGGCCGCGAAGGTGCGCTCCAGCGCCTCGGGCGCCAGCCGCCCGGTGCGGTCCACGTCCTGGCCGAGCCGGACGATCTGCATCCGGCGGTCGAGGTCCTTCAGCTCACCCGTCGCCGGGTCGGCGTCCGCGACCAGCAGCCGGATGGAGTTCGTACCGCAGTCGATGGCGGCGACCCGCTTCACGTGGCGTCTCCTTCGGGGGTGTCCTGTGCTCCGGTGGTGTCCTGGCACGGGGTCACGCACGGCCCCTTCTTCCACCACTCCGGCAGCATCGCGAGGGCCTCGTCACCGAGCGGGTTGACGCCCGGCCCGGCCGCCAGCGAATGGCCGACGAGGACGTGCAGGCACTTGACCCGGTCGGGCATACCGCCCGCGCTCGGGAAGCCCGCCAGCACCTCGATGGCGTCCCGCCGCCGGATGTAGTCCTCGTGGGCCGCCCGGTAGGCGGCGGCGAGCTCCGGGTCGGTCGCCAGTCGCTCGGACATCTCCTTCATCACGCCGTTGGCCTCCAGCGTGCCGATCGCGGAGGCCGCGCGCGGGCAGGTGAGGTAGTAGAGCGTGGGGAAGGGCGTGCCGTCCTCCAGGCGCGGCGCCGTCTCGACGACGTCCGGCTGGCCGCAGGGGCAGCGGTGCGCGATGGCGCGCAGCCCGCGGGGCGGGCGGCCGAGCTGCTCCTTGAAGGCGGCGATGTCCGCGGCGGTGGGCTCGGTGGGCTCGGTCTGGGGCGGGGGGGTGTCCATGTGCGCTTTCGGTGAGGTGAGTGGTGTGCAGGGGGCGGAGCGGCGCGGCGGGCCGTCCGCTGTCGACGGTACGGGCTGCCGCCCGCCGGTGGTACGGGCCGGCGTCACCGCTTGTCGGCGGCGTCGACGGCGTCCCACAGATTCTCGTACCAGGGGCGCTGTGCCGCCCGCGCCCCCTTGGGTGCGGGGCCGGTGCCGGAGCCGTCCGGGACGATGTACCCGGCCTCGCCCGGCATGACGTAGTGCAGATGCCGGCGGGCCTGCTGGCGTACGAACGCGGGGTCCTGCCAGCGGGCCTTCCGCTCCCGCAGCCGCTCCAGCGCCGCGCCGGCGTCCTGGGCCTTGCGGCGCTGCTCGGCGATGTCGGAGCGCTGGGAGACGTACTGCCTTATGGGATACGCGAGCGCGACGACCAGGGAGCACATCACCAGCGCCAGCAGGGCGGCACGGCCGGTGAGGCGGTTGCGGCGGGGCGGGCGGGCGCGGTAGACGCGGGCGGCGGCCTGCTCGCCGAGCGCCTTGAGTCGGGTCGCGGTCGAGAACCGGTCCGCGGGCACGTCGTCTCCCCTTCACTGACGGACGCCTGACTGCTTCAAGCAGGTACGTCCCCGGCAACGGTACGGGACCGTCGCCGGGGACGTACGGGGCGCGGGGCGATTTCCTCGCCCGTTCAGCCCCTGCTGCCCTGTCCGGCCTGGCAGCGGGCGCCTTCGTCAGCTGCCGTGACGGAAGCGCGGGAAGGCGGAGCGGCCGGCGTAGACCGCGGCGTCGTCGAGGATCTCCTCGATGCGCAGCAGCTGGTTGTACTTGGCGACGCGCTCGGAGCGGGCCGGGGCACCGGTCTTGATCTGGCCGCAGTTGGTGGCGACGGCGAGGTCGGCGATGGTGACGTCCTCGGTCTCACCGGAGCGGTGCGACATCATGCACTTGAAGCCGTTGCGCTGGGCCAGCTCGACGGCGTCCAGGGTCTCGGTCAGCGAGCCGATCTGGTTGACCTTCACCAGCAGCGCGTTGGCGGAGCCCTCCTCGATGCCGCGGGCCAGGCGCTCGGGGTTGGTGACGAACAGGTCGTCGCCGACGAGCTGGACCTTGGCGCCGAGCTTGTCGGTGATGACCTTCCAGCCGGCCCAGTCGTCCTCGAACAGCGGGTCCTCGATGGAGACCAGCGGGTAGGCCGCCACCAGCTCCTCGTAGTACTCGGTCATCTCGGCGGCCGAGCGGTCCTTGCCCTCGAACTGGTACTTGCCGTCCTTGTAGAACTCGGAGGCGGCGACGTCCAGCGCGAGCGCGATGTCCTGGCCGGGGGCGTAACCGGCCTGCTTGATGGCCTCCAGGATGAGGTCGAGGGCCTCACGGTTGGAGCCCAGGTTCGGGGCGAAGCCACCCTCGTCACCGAGACCGGTGGACAGGCTGCGCTCCTTCAGGACCTTCTTGAGGGTGTGGTAGACCTCGGCGCCCCAGCGCAGCGCCTCGGAGAAGGACTCCGCGCCGATCGGGGCGATCATGAACTCCTGGATGTCCACGTTGGAGTCGGCGTGCGAGCCGCCGTTCAGGATGTTCATCATCGGGACGGGCAGCACATGCGCGTTCGGGCCGCCGAGGTAGCGGAACAGCGGGAGGTCGCTGGCCTCGGAGGCGGCGTGCGCGACGGCGAGGGAGACGCCGAGGATGGCGTTGGCGCCGAGCGAGCCCTTGTTGTCGGTGGCGTCCAGGTCGAACATCGCCTGGTCGATCAGCCGCTGCTCGGTCGCGTCGTAGCCGACGAGCTCCGGGCCGATCTGCTCGATGACGGCCAGCACGGCCTTCTCGACGCCCTTGCCGAGGTAGCGGTTCGGGTCGCCGTCACGGAGCTCGATGGCCTCGAAGGCGCCGGTGGAGGCGCCGGACGGGACGGCGGCACGGCCGGTGCTGCCGTCGTCGAGGCCGACCTCGACCTCGACCGTGGGATTACCTCGCGAGTCGAGAATTTCGCGGGCTACGACGACGTCGATCGACGGCACGTTGTCTCCTTCGTGGGTGTCTGGCGTTCTGCGCATGAGCCTAACGGCCCCGGGCTCGTCCGCCTGCCCTTGGCCCGCTCCGTGGGACGGAACGCCCCCGAAAACCTGCCCAAAGGCCCAGTTGCCGGGACGTTTGGCACATTGTTCGCCGAACGGGGAAAGTCGCGGAACAGCGCCGGTCAGCGGCCTGCCGCCGGCCGGGGCGCCTCGGACACGGCCCGGGAACATGAGAAGCCCCGCCACGGCGCGCTGGGGGGAAGGGCGCGCCATGACGGGGCGGTCTCACGGAGGAAGGGGCCCGCCGCTCGGGCCCTCAGGAGCCCCGGTGAGCTCCGGCTCAGACGTTGAGCTGCTGGCCCGGGATGATCAGGTTCGGGTTGCCGCCGATGACCGACTTGTTGGCCTTGTAGACGGACTTCCAGTCGGTGCCGTGGGCCTTGGCGATCTTGGCGAGGGTGTCGCCCGCCTTGACGGTGTAGTTGCCGTGGCCGGTGGACTTGCGCTCGGCGGAGCGCGAGGCACGGTCCTCGGACGGGGCCTTCTTGACCTCCGGCTTGGCGGACTCCTGCTTCGGCGCGGACTTGGTCTGCGCGGAGGTGTCGACGTCGGGGGACGGACCACCGGCGGTCAGGTTGCCCGCACCGGCGCAGGACCAGGCGCCCGGGCCCTGGATGGCGAGGAGCTTCTCGGCGGCCTGGATCTGCTGGGCCTTGCTGGCCAGGTCGGCGCGCGGCGCGAACTTGGTGCCACCGG
Organism: Streptomyces sp. NPDC127097; assembly: GCF_042724075.1. Classification (NCBI taxonomy): domain Bacteria; kingdom Bacillati; phylum Actinomycetota; class Actinomycetes; order Kitasatosporales; family Streptomycetaceae; genus Streptomyces; species Streptomyces sp. NPDC127097. Next base: position 18,063 of record NZ_JBHXFI010000071.1, read on the forward strand.
CAGCGGCCCAGCTGGAGTTGGAGAACTGGAGGCCACCGTAGTAGCCGTTACCGGTGTTGATCGACCAGTTGCCGCCGGACTCGCACTGGGCGACCTTGTCCCAGGTGGCGACGGAGGCGGCGGAGGCGGAGGTGGCACCCATCATCGGGACGGCCACGGCGGCACCGGCGACACCGGCGAGGGTGGCGACGCGGACGGCCTTGGAGGGACGACGGTGCTTGCCCTTGAAGATCAGCATGGTTCGTTCGTTTCCTCACCGACGCCTACGAGGTGAGCTGTCGGGTTCGGGCTGATGAGTCGCCCGGCCCGGCGCGCATGCGCACCTGGCTTCACCCCAAGCCGGTTGACCCGTTTTCACGGGCGGGGCCGGCACTTACCTTGGGTCCCCCGCTCCTGCCTTCGGCGCTTGCGCGTCAAGTGCCTTCGACCACCGGCAGGATTCGGCGTGTGATCGAGGGGCTCGCTTTGGCGAGCGATCCTGACGTTAAGCAGTAATGCCCCTGGGGTTCAAACCCCACCATCTGAACCAAGTTGACCGTTTTTGATCACGGGTTGGTTACGTATTCGCAGGTGAGGCCCGGTATGCCGGTCTTGAGCACACCGGGCCCCACAGGAGTCAACGAGACCCTTGTCTCACTTTCCCAAAACAGGGCGAAGGGCGGCGAATTACCCCGCGTTCCGCCCGAGATCGAGCTGCTGACCGGGCTGGATCAGGTCCGCGTCGGACCCGATGACGCCCTCGTTGCGGTCGTAGAGCGCGGGCCAGCCGCCGGGCAGCCGGTGGGCCGCGGCGATGGCTGACAGGCTGTCACCCGGGCGCACCGTGTAGTCGCCGCCGGCCGCCGGGCCCGTACGGTGCGCGTCGCCGCCGCGCGAGGCGTGCCGGCCGCCGGACCTGCCGTCGCCGCCGTCCCCGGCACCCTCGTCGCCCGCCTCGCGGCGGTGCTTGCCCTTGCTGGGCACCTTGTGCGGCGTGCCGGTGCTGTCCGTACGGCTGCCGTCCCCGGACGGGTCCGTGGAGGGGCTGCCGGACGGGTCGTCGTCGGACGGGTCGGCGGACCGCGACGGGTCGTCGCCCCGGTCGCCGGGCGTCGCCGGGTCGGACGGCTCCGGGCTCGTGGACGCGTCGCCGGGCTCGCCGGAGCCGGAGGCGTCGGGCGAGGGCGTCGCGTCGGACGGCTGCCGGTCCGGCTGCTCGCCGTGCTCGTCGTGCGGCGCGTCGTCCTGCCCGGAGGAGGAGTCCCCACCGTCGTGGGAGCGGGACGAACCAGGGGTGTCCCAGGGGTCGAGGCCGCCCTGGGAGTCCGACGGGTCGGGCGCGGGGGTGCTGGTGCTGCCCGGGTCGACCTCCGGGGCCTCGCCGTCGCCGGTCAGCCCCGCGTTCACCGCACAGCTGGGCCAGGCGTCCGGCCCGCGGTCGTCGAGGATCGACTGGGCCACGGCGATCTGCTGGGAGCGACTGGCGTAGTCGGGTCGCGAGGCGTAGGCCGAGCCGCCGTAGTTGTCCCACATCTCCTGGGTCAGCTGGAGGCCGCCGTAGTAGCCGTTGCCCGAGGCGGCGCTCCACACCCCAGCGCTCTCGCACTGGGCGACCTTGTCCCAGGTCGCGGTGTCGGCGGCGTGAGCGCCGCTCGCCCCGAGGAGGGGGAGGGCGAAGCCGGCGCCGGTCACTCCCGCCGTGACAAAGATGGCCGGTGCCTGACGGGGGCGACGATGTCGGCCGTTCCCGGAACGCATGCGGATGCCTTTCGCGCGGCGGTTGAGTTGTTCGACGAGCTCGTCGAGCTGCTCGACGGGCTCCGGCCGGCCGACGCACGCGAGCGGCACCGTTACACCGGTCCCCCACATCACCGCTTCGACCGATCGAGTGAAGCCTGTCGATCGTCCGGTCGAAAGGTAGTCGGGGTCACGGGTAGTCACAAGTCGATGTATCGGAGATCACGTAATGGTCACGCGGTTGACTCTGTGTCACATATGGCCTTGTTGCTGGTCAGGGCCGATCCGGAGTGAACTCCACCGGAAGTGAACGCAGTCCGCGCATGATGAGTCCGCCGCGCCAGCGCAAATCATCCGGTTCCGCCGCAAGCCGGATGTCCGGGAGCCGGGTCAGCAGGGTCGCCAGCGCGGTCTGTCCTTCGAGCCGGGCGAGCGGCGCCCCCAGGCAGTAGTGGATGCCGTGCCCGTATCCCAGATGCTGGTTGTCACGCCGGGTCAGATCGAGCACATCCGGCTCGTCGAAGCGCGCCGGGTCGCGGTCGGCGGCGGCCAGCACCACCAGGACCGGGTCCCCCTCGGCGATCCGCTGCCCGCCGAGCGTCAGCTCCTGGGTCGCGAACCGCCAGGTCGCCAGCTCCACGGGGCCGTCGTAACGGAGCAGTTCCTCGATGCCGGTGGCGAGCAGCCCGGTGTCGCCCGCCGCGATCGACTTCTGGAGCAGCTCCCGCTGGGCGGGGTGGCGCAGCAGCGCGTAGAGGCCGTTGCCGATGAGGTTGACGGTGGTCTCGAAGCCCGCGAAGAGCAGGATGAAGGCCATCGCGGCGGCCTCGTTCTCGGTCAGCTGCTCCCCGTGGTCGGAGGCCCTGATCAGGGCGGAGATCAGATCCTCGTCCGCCTCGGCGGTGTCGCCCAGCGACGCCCGCTTGCGGTGGATCAGCTCGGCGAGATAGCCGCGCATCTTCTTCACCGACTTCGCGACGCCGCCGCGCGGTCCGCCGCCGTGCCCTGCTTTCGTGTGTCGCAGCATCATGCCCGCCCAGTCCCGGAAGTCGTCCTGGTCCTCGCGCGGCACCCCCAGCAGATCGCAGATCGCGTAGATGGGCAGCGGGAACGCGAACTCATGGATCAGATCGGCCTCCCCCGCGCCGCCCGGCTTGTCGATCATGGCGTCGATGAGCCGGTCGGTCAGCTCCTGGACCCGCGGGGCGAAGGCGGCGATCCTGCGCGGGGTGAACGCCTTCGAGACCAGCCTGCGCAGCCGGGTGTGGTCCGGGGGATCGATATTGAGCAGATGCGTCATCAGGTTGGCGCTGCGCTCCCCCGGGATGCCGACCTTGCCCTTGCCGTGCGCGGCCTCGCTGTGATGGACCGGGTTCTTGGACAGCCGGGCGTCGGCGAGCGCCTGCCGCGCCTCGGTGTACCGCGTCACCAGCCACGCCTCGACACCGCTGGGCAGCTCGGTCCGGTGCACCGGCGCATGCTCGCGCAGCCAGGCGTACGCGGGGTACGGGTCGGCGGCGAACTCCCAGGTGAACAGGGCGGGGGCGGGCCCGGCGGCGGGGCAGCCCGCCGGGGCGTCGGCGGCGGTGGTGTGGGGCTTGTCGTGCACCTTCCGACCGTAACCGCTGGGCGCACAACGGCGCGCCCGCGCACCGGGCGGGGGCTACACCGCCTCCACCCCCAGCCCGGTCAGAAAGGCCACCGCCGCCGGCGACGGGCCGAGGCCGCTCCACACCACCCGCTCGGTCCGCTCGGGCGCCGGGCGCACCCGCACGATGTGCAGCCCGGCCAGCTCGGAGGCGATGGCCTCCGGGACCATGCCGACGCCCAGGCCCGCCCGCACCAGCTTCGCCAGGAACTCGACCGTGGTCACCTCGAACGCCACCTCCGAGGTCAGCCCCGCCGCCCGGAACGCGTCATCGCGCTGCCGGCGGGCCGCCGACCCCGCCGTGAAGTCGACGAAGGTCTCCCGCGCCATCCGCGACAGCGTGGTCCACTCCCGCCCCGCCAGCGGATGCCCCGGCGGCACGACGGCGACCAGCTCGCCGCGCGCCAGCTCCTTCTCCCGTACGCCGACCGTGCGGGCCGCGGGCACCAGCCCGACGAACGCGACGTCCAGCACGCCCTGCCGCACCTGTTCGAGGAGCTGGTCGCTCATGTCGGTCTGGAGACTGATCCGCACCTGCGGGCACCGCGTCCGGAAGGCCCCCAGCTCACGGGCGAGATCCACGGCCGCGACGGTGCTGATCGCGCCGACCGCGAGCCGGCCGCGCACCTCCCCGGTCGCCGCCGCCACCTCGGCCCGGGCCCGTTCGGCCGCCTCCAGCGCCTGCCGGGCGACCGGGACGAAAGCCTCCCCGGCGGCGGTCAGCCGGACACTGCGGCTGGTCCGGTCGAAGAGCCGGGCCCCGAGCTCCTTCTCCAGCCGGGCGATCTGATGGCTGAGCGCGGACTGCACCACATGACAGCGCTCGGCGGCCCGGGTGAACCCACCGGTCTCGGCGACCGCGACCACATACCGCATCTGCTGAAGCTCCATACCCGTCGACCCTAAAGCCACCGATCTGAATCCACGATCAATGCGATGACAACAATGTGTTGGACTCATGGATCGCCCCGCCCCAGGCTGGAACGTGCCCGCCGCCGCGGTGGCCGTGGGCGCACCGAGGAGGTCAGGTCATGGAGACCGAGCACATACCGGAGCCGGCTGCCGGGGACACCCCCGTAACGCGGCCGGGCCTGGGCCGCGGCACCCTGCTGCTGATGTCGGTCGCCACCGGACTCTCCGTCGCCGGCAACTACTTCGCCCAGCCGCTGCTGGACGTCATCGGCCGCGATCTGCACCTGTCCGCCTCCACCGCCGCGCTGGTCGTCACCGTCGCCCAGGTCGGCTACGGCCTCGGTCTGCTGCTGCTCGTCCCGCTCGGCGATCTGCTGGAGCGGCGCCGGCTGGCCGTCACCCTGACCGCGGCGACCGCGGTCTTCCTCACCGTCACGGCGAGCGCGCCCAACGCCGCCCTCCTGCTCACCGGCACCGCCCTGACCGGTCTCGCCTCGGTCGCCGCCCAGGTCGTGGTGCCGTACGCGGCGACCCTCGCGGCGCCCGCCGAGCGCGGCCGGACCGTCGGCACCGTCATGACCGGGCTGCTGCTCGGCATCCTGCTGGCCCGTACGGCCGCCGGACTGCTCGCCGAGCTGGGCGGCTGGCGCACCGTGTACTGGGTCAACGCGGCGCTGATGCTGCTGATGGCGGTGCTGCTGCGGCTCCGGCTGCCGGCCCTGCGCACCACCGCCGGGCTGCGCTATCCGGCGCTGCTGCGCTCCACGCTGGCGCTGTTCCGCCAGGAGCCGGTGCTGCGGTGGCGAGGCGCGCTGGGCGCCCTGACCTTCGCGGGCTTCAGCGTGCTGTGGACGGCGCTGGCGTTCCTGATGTCCGGGCCCTCCTACGGCTGGCAGGAGTCGGCCATCGGGCTGCTGGGACTGGTCGGCGCGGCCGGCTCGCTGTCCGCCTCGGTGGCCGGGCGGCTGGCGGACCGCGGCCTGGCGCACCGGGTCACCGGCGCGGCGGCGTTCCTGCTGCTGGGGTCGTGGGGCCTGCTGGCCCTCGGCGGAGCGGGCGGCGCCTGGTCACTGGCCGCGCTGCTCGCCGGGGTGATCATCCTGGACCTGTCCGCGCAGGCGGTCCACATCAGCAACCAGAACCTGGTCTACGCGGTGCGCCCCGAGTCCCGTAACCGCCTCAACTCCGCCTACATGACCAGCTACTTCGTGGGCGGCGCGGTGGGCTCCGCACTGACCTCGGCGGTCTGGGCCGCCGCGGGCTGGCCGGGGGTGTGCGTGCTGGGCGCGGTGCTGGCCGCCGTGGTCGTGGCGCTGTGGGCGCTGGAGCGGATGCGACGGCGTGCGGCCGGCGGGGGCCGGGAGGGGCGGGTCACCGCAGCCGACGACGCACCGACGCCGTCGCTCACGCCGTGAGCGGAGGGCGCCTGCATACGCGGCGCGCGCCCTCCGTATTAAGCGGCACCTCAAGGGGCACCGCGTGGCGCCCCGGAGCGCTCAATGAGCATGGCTCAAGGGGCATCGCCCAATGAGGACCGCCCAATGGGGACCGCTTAGTTGGCGGCGCTTAGTTGGCACCGTTTAGTTGGCGGCGCCCTCGGCGGCCACCACCGCGTCGCGGTAGGCCCGCGCCGCCGCGCGCAGAGCGGCCTCCGGGTCGACGCCCTCCGCCTCCGCCCGTACGGCGAGCGCCAGCAGTTCGTAGCCGATGCCCTCCCCGGCCGGCGGCGCGACCTCGATGCCCGCCGTCCGCACCCGCGAGGCCAGCTTCGCCGCGAGCGCCAGCCCCGGCTGGGCCAGCGGAATCCCCTCGGTCACCGACTCCCGCTGCTTCTCCTCCGCCTTCTTCCGCAGCCAGTGCGCCTTGACGTCCTCCGGAGTGGCCGCGTCCTCCTCCCCGAAGACATGGGGGTGGCGGTGCAGCAGCTTCTCCACGATCGTGCCCGCCACATCGTCGATGGAGAACGGCTCGTCCGGATCGTCCTGCGCGATCCGGGCATGGAAGACGACCTGGAGGAGCACATCCCCCAGCTCCTCCCGCAGCTCCGCGCGGTCACCCTCCTCGATGGCCTCGACCAGCTCATACGCCTCCTCGATGCCGTACTTGGCAAGATCGCGGTGCGTACGGACGCTGCTCCAGGGGCACTCGGCGCGGATCTGGTCCATGACCTGGACGAGATCGAGCAGCCGGGCACCGGGCAGGTCGTAGGAGCCGGGCAGCAGCTCCAGATCCGGCATGGTCTCCCGGCCGGAGCCGGCCAGCCGTGCCAGGCCGTCGGTCAGCGCGCTCTCACCGACCGCCGAGGTCAGCACGACGGCCGTACGGGCCTCCGGCACGCAGTAGTCGACCAGTTCGCGGGCGGCGGGCGCGGCGGTCTCCACCTCGATACCGGCCTCCCGCAGATAGGGCAGCTGCGGATGGTCCGGATCGGCGCTCACCACACGGTCGGCCGCCCGCAATATCTGCCAGGCGGGCCAGGACAGGAGCCCCGGGGCGACCCGGTGGCTGGTGGTGAGCAGAACCAGGCGTCCGGTACCGGCACCCTCGGGACGGGCATCGGCGCCGGTGCCGGCGGCGGAGGAGGCGTCAGCGTTCACGTCTCGAACGTAACGCACGGCACTGACACCGACCGGTGGCGGTGGGTGGCCGGGCAGGCTGACGGGGGCCCGGCCGGCAGCCGGCGAACGTGCTCCGGCCCCGGCCCCGGCCGCCGACCGTCGACCGCCGGCCATGCCGCGTGCGCCCGGTCAGGTCTGCTGCTTCGCGGGCTCCCTGGTGATCCACGGGTCCTTGGTCTCGCCGAGGATGACCTGCTGGTCGTCCCACTTGCCGAACCGCGGATTGACGTCGATCCCCATGGACCGGGAGGTCTTGGCCAGCGCGCGAGCGAGCTTCTGCTGACCCTGCGGCGCGCGGCGGTCCGCGTGCAGATGCTCGGCGACGCCGTCGAGCAGCAGCTGATTGCGGACCATGGCATCGATCTCGTCCGGGGCGACACCCTGCTGAAGCCACATCGCCTTCAGCCGCTCGGCACTGCCGGCCTGCTTCTCGGCCCGGCCCCGCCACTTCTGGATGTCACCACGGCTGACCGTCACCCCGGCGTCCTTCGCACCGCGCGCCAGCACCTCGTCGAAGATCATGCCGTTGAGCGTGGCCAGGCTCAGCCGCCCGGTGCTCATGATGAGCTGCCCGCCCTGCGGGGACTCGGCCTGGGCGTCGCGCACGTCCTTCACCTTCGCCTGCAACTGCGAGACGGTGATCCGCTTCCCGTCCACGATGGCCGCGGCACCGGGATGGGCATCGTTGCCACAGGCGGCCAGCAACGGGGTCGCGGCCAGCAGAGCGGCGGCGGCGGAAACGGAGAGCGCTGTCCTTCGGCGGAACACATGGCCTCCCGGCAGATCGTGCGACGGAGTCTCGACCTTGATTGATCGATGCTATGGAGTCGGCGTGGCCCAGGCCACTGCTTCGGCCAACGATCTGGGGTGCGGACGGTTCCGCTGCCACGGCCGCGCTGCGGCGGGAACCCATTGAGAGGCGCGCCCGGCGGCCGTGGGCTCGCCGACCTGCTCCCGCTGGGCGTGCCCGGCCGGGCTGTGACCTCACCACACGTCGTCTGCCGCGATCCGTTCCGCCCGGGTCCGTGAAACGGTCAGTGCCGCCGGTTCCTCCACCGGCCACTCCCGGCTCCCTGGTCCCCGTAAGTAGATGACGCCCTTCCGGATGTCCGTCACGACGGCCAGACGTCCCGGGGCGTATTCGACCTCGTCGCCGACTTCCGGGCGCTGTCCAGGGCTCACTGCGCGGTCTCGATCATGTCCAGGCCGGTCGTCCACTCGACGCCGCCGCCCTCTGGCGAGAGCCAAGCCACAGGCGGTGTGTCCGGGACCTTGAGGACCGGGTCAAGACTGCCGCGCTGCACGTCGGGGGCGAGAGCGCGGAAGACCCCGATCCGGTCACCGTGGGCGTGGTCGATCACCCGTTGGCCGAGCAGAGGGTGCGACCAGTGCCCCAGGCCGAGCGATCGGTGCTGCAACGTCGACTTCATCGGATGGTCCTTTCCCGAGCGTCTTGAGACGAGACGGTCCGTGACCGGAGGTGGCACCGGACCGCGAAGCCGCCGCAGCGTCCGAAAGCCGATGGGATTTCCGTAAGCACCGGAGAAGCGCGGGCAGCTTCGCTCAGCCAACGCGGTGGCAAGAGGACGCGGTTAGTGCGCTACAGCAGGCTTCCGGCGGCACCCCTAGGGCGATTTGACCACCTATTGGCCTGACTGCCAGGTGTGCCGGGGCCTACCGTGCGGGCATGGACACCACGCGGAATCAAGCGCTCACAGCGTGGATGGCTGAACACGGCTACAGCTCCAACACACTGGCTGACGCGGTTAATCGGGCCGTCGGTAACCTCACGGGCCGAACCGGAGGGCTGGACGGGTCATCGGTACGGGACTGGAAGGCGGGACGGGTCCGCTGGCCGAAGTCCGCCACCCGGGCGGCCCTGGAGAAGGTGACCGGCGTACCGGTCACAGCCTTGGGGTTCGTGCCCCGGGGCCGCGCCGCACCCGCCCCGGCACCATCGCAGGAGGACCCCGTGAACCGCCGCAATTTCCTCACCGCCACCGCGGCTTCCGCCGTCGCGCCCCCCGCCTCCGCCGCACCCCACCGCATCGGCATGTCTGACGTCGCCCGGCTTCAGCGGAAGTTCGCCACTGTTGTGGCCGGGGACCACCAGCACGGGGGCGTGCGCGGCATTGAGACCCGTGCACTCGAACTGGCCGCCGAAGCCTTGGATCTTCAGGACCGTGGGTCGGCTGGTCAGCGCGTACGCAGTCAGCTCTACGCCGTGGCTGCCGCCTTCACCTCCAGCGCGATGTGGGCAGCGATCGACGGGCGCCGCTTCGATGCGGCACAACGGCACCACGACAGGGCCTCCCGCCTGGCAGGAATGTCCGGCGACCAGGCGATCCAGTTTCGGATCTGGTCGCACGCAGGAACTCTGTACCGGCATCTGCGCCGCCCATCGGACGCACTCGCGGCCAACGACGTGGCGCGAAGCCTCTCCGTTGCCCGGCGTGATCCGCTCTTTGGCTCCCTGGGGCACGCCCGGCATGCCGCCATCCACGGCACGACCGACGACCGGCAGGCGGTGCGCCGGTCACTCGATCATGCGCAGGAAGCACTCGACCGGGCGGAAGATGCCGCGCCTCGCCCGGTATGGATCAAAGCCTTCTATGGTCAGTCCGAGTTGGACAGCCTCGCCCTCGCCGCGCACCTCGCCCTCGGTGACTGGAGCACGGCGGAAGCACACGCCCATCGCAGCCTGGCAGCGCTCCGTGCCCACATGCACCGGTCTCGCGCGATCACCACGGCACGACTTGCCCGCGCCCAGCTCGGACAAGGAGATCTCGAACCTGCCGTATCCACAGCCATGAGCATCCCTCTCGCCGCCGTTCACCACCCCCGCATTTCCGGGATGCTCCGCGCTTTCGGCGCCTGTCTGCACGAGTGCGCGCCGCGTAGCCCACACACCCACGCATGGACGCAGTACGAGCGAGAGGCCCCGGCATGACTGCACCCGTCAAGCTTCAGCGCTACACGGCTTTGCCGCACTCCCGGCAGAAGCTCATCGACCTGTACACGGACGTACGGGCCGAGCTGCTGCATCTGCCGAACTACCGCGTCGACGTGTTCGCCGAGCGTCTCGACCGCCATGCCGCCGAACCCGGCTGGCAAAGCGTCATCGCCTATGCGGGCGATGACCCCGTCGGCTATGTCTACGCCAACACCATCGAACCCGATGACCGCTGGTGGGCCCGGATGACCACACCTGTCCCCACGCTCTACACAGCCGCTCCCGCAGTTGCGGTAAAGGAGATCGGGGTAACAACGCAGTGGAGGGGAAAAGGAGTTGCCCGCCACATCCACGATGAGCTGCTGGCCACGCGGAGCGAACCGTACGCGACCCTCATGGTGAACCCGGCCGCAGGCGAGGGAAGGGTTCAGCGGCTCTATGAGGGATGGGGGTACACAGTCATCGGAGAGGTGCAGCCGTCGCCGGAATCACCGGTCCTTGCCTGCATGGCCCGCCCGGTGCGCGACGCCGCAAGGTAGCCGACCGGGCCAACCACTCCACTCTCATCTGCCTTCACGACCCGGCTTCCCGCGGCGAAATGGCCTTCACGCCTGCACCCTCCCCAGCCAATACAACGTCCTCCGCAGCTCCTCCGGGAACGGGTGGTGGGGCCCGTGGAGGCGTTCGGCGTCGTAGAGGAGGCGGGTGAGGGTTTCGTGGGCGGCGCCGCGTTCACCCTGGGCCAGGAGCAGGTGGCCTATGGAGCGGCGGATTTCCAGGGGGCGTACGGGGTCGTCGGCGTAGTGCTCGAAGTAGGGGAGGAGGGCGCGGTACTCCTCCAGGGCCTGGGCGACCTCGCCGAGTTGTTCCAGGCACTGGGCGGCCTCGTAGTGGAACTGGAGGGCCTGGCGGGTGGCGCCGGCGCCCGATTCCTGGCCGAACTCCTCGGCCAGCAGGCGGAGTTCGGGCAGGGCGCGGCGGTACTGGCCGTCGTCCATGAGGGTGGCGGCGTACTGCTTGCGCAGGGTGCGGACGACCGGGGAGTGGGCGCCGTGCCGTTCAGCGGCGGCCGGCAGGATGCCGCCGAGGATGTCCACGGCGTGGGTGATCCGGCCCTGGTCGAGCAGGCTCTTGACCTCGTCGACGGCGGCGGCGACGTCCGGTCCGGAGGTGGCGGCGGGTGCGGGGGCGGGAGCAGGCGGAGCGGTGGAGGGGGCCGGGGTGTGGGGGACGGCTGCGGAGGTCCAGGCGCCGGGGCGGGAGGTGCCCGGGGCGGCGGGGACGGCGGAGGTGCGGGGGTCCGGGGCCGGGTGCGGGGTCGCGGCCCGGCGGGAGGAGCTGCCTTGGCGGGGTACGAGACCCGGCCCGGTGGGAGGCGGGGACACCGGTACTTGTGGGGTGGAGAGGGCGGTCGGTGTCGGGGCGGCGGCCGGCGAGCCGGCGGAGCGGGTCGGCCAGGGGGCGTGGGGCTGGCGGAAGGGCCGGGTGGGGTCCATGGGGGCGAGCGGGGCGGGCGGGGACTGGGCGGCCTGCGGGCCGGTGGTGGCGGTGGGCAGGAGCGGGGCCAGGGCCTGGTAGACCTCTTGGGCGTCGGCGGGGCGGGCCTGGGGGTCCTTGCGGAGGAGGCGGAGGACGAGGGCTTCGAGGGCCTCGGGGACGTCGGGGCGCAGGGTGCGTACCGGGACGGGCTCCTCGTGGAGGTGACGGTGGAGCACGCCGAGCGCCGTGGAGCCGGCGAACGGGACCTCGCCGCTGAGGAGTTCGTGGAGCAGGACCCCGAGGGCGTAGAGGTCGGTGTGCGGGCCGACCGCACCGCCCATCGCCTGCTCGGGCGCCATGTAGGCGGGGCTGCCGATGGGGGAGCCGGTGTGGGTGAGACGGGTGGTGTCGGTGTCCAGGGCGGAGGCGATGCCCAGGTCGAGGATGACCACGGAGCCGTCCGGCCGGATCATGACATTGCGGGGCTTGAGGTCGCGGTGGACGATCGGGACGGCATGGACGGACGCCAGTACGGCGCAGAGCTGGGCGGCGACGGAGACCGCCCAGGGCCAGGGGTAGGGGTCGTGCTCGGCGAGATGGTCGGAGAGGTCGGCGCCCTCGACGTACTGCATGACGAGGTAGAGGTCCTCGTCGTCGCTGCCCGCGTCATGGACGGTGACCAGCCCGGGGTGGTCGACCTGTGCGGTGACCCGGCATTCGCGGACGAAGCGGCGGCGCATCTCCTCGCCGTCCGGGGTGCCCGCCACCCGGTCGGGGCGCAGCAGTTTGACGCCGACCCGGCGGTCCAGACGGCGGTCGTAGCCGATCCAGACCTGGCCCATCCCGCCCTGGCCGAGCAGTGCGGAGAGTTCGTAACGCCCGCCGATGACCCGGCCGTTCACCGGCCCTCCTCCTTGCGGAGGAAGTCGCTGAGCTCATCGAGTTCGGCCCGCACCCGGTCGATGCGCTGCGGTGGCTGGGGCCGGTCCGGGGACGCGGCATACGGGCCCGCGGGCGGCGGCGGGTTGGGCGGTGCGGCCGGTCCCCCTGGCTGGGGCAGCCGGGTCTCGGTCAGGGCGTACGGGTTGACGGGGGTGGCGCCGCCCGGTGCGGCGTACGGGTGGAGCCCGGGGGCGTGCTGCGGGACCGCCGGACCGTACGGGTGCGGCGCCGCCCCGGCGGCCGGCCCCCCGGCCGGATAGCCCGCCGGTCCGGCACCGTAGGCGGCTCCGAAGCCCGGCAGCTGCCCGGACGGCGGCCCGTACGGCTGGCCGGCCGGCCGTGCCGCCCGCAGGTCGACCACGAGGTAGTAGGCCACGGCGCCGGCCATCTGGAGCATGATCACGGCGACCGCGACGTCCGTGTGCCAGTCCGTGTCGGGGTAGCCCCCGGACCACATGATGGTGGCGGCGAGCAGGGCCACATCGGCGCCGAACAGCCACCACCCCAGCGGCTTGCGCTGGACGAGCGCGGCCCGCAGCAGCGTGGCCCAGGACAGAAAGCCCAGGCTGAGCACCCCGACGGCCACGAAGAGCACCCGCAGCAGAACGACCGTGCCCGGCGCCGGGGGACGGAACGGCGGAGGGGCCGGGGCGGGGCCGTGCATTGCTGCTCCTGACGGATCGTTCGTGGCGGGCGGGGGCGGCGTCGTGGCGGCCCGCGGCGCCACCCCCTGGCGCGGGCGGGCCCGGCTGCGCATACGTGCTTGCGAGCGTATATACGACGCCGACCGCGCGTGCGAGGTTGTACGGATTGGACGATCGGATCTGCGGGGCCGGGGCCAGGCCGCCCGGCCGGCCCTCCGCGGCCCGTTCGAGCCGGTCCGGCGCCACCGAGCCCTCCGTCAGCCCAACGCCTCCCGGCCGCCGGACGGTCCCACGCCTCCCGGCCCCCGACAACCCGGCGCCGCCCAACCCCCCATCAACCCAACGCCCTCCGGCCCTCCATCAGTCCGGCGCCACCGACCCCTCCGTCAGCCCGTCGTGCAGCCCCTGGATCAGTTGCTCGCCGAGCCGGGACGCCAGTCGCAACGCGCCTTCGAAGTCGGCCAGTTCGCGGAAGCGCTGCCCGTAGCGGCGCTGTTCGGCGAGTGGCAGACGGGGCAGGTGCAGCCGGCGGACGTCGAGCCGGGTGGCGGTGGAGGCGTAGCTGCTGGCCTGGCGGGTGTTGGCGGTGCCGCGCAGGAAGCCGGCCAGGAACCACGGGTCGAGGGCGGCCGGGTCGGGCCGCAGCAGGGTGAGGTTGCGGCCGAGGGCGGCCCCGGCGGTGGCCTCGTCGACGACCCGGGCGACGGCGCCGCCGCCGAGGACCGGGACGACCACATCGCCCTCGCGGAGCAGCACCGCCTCCTCCGCGGGCCCGGAGGCGGGCGCTTCGGGGAGGGCGCCGGACGGGGCGCCGCCGCCGAGCACGTCATGGTCGGTGAGTACCGCGGGCGCTTCCCCGGGCTCCCGGCCGCCCTCGGGCGGGGTGGCGCCCATGAGCAGGGTGCCCCCGCTCGTCGCCGCGGTGCCGGCGCCGCCCGCGCGCAGCACCAGGGCGCCGGAACGGGCGAGTTCGCCGACGGTGGTCAGCGGCCGGCGGGCGGTGGCGGCGGGGTCCGGGACGGTGTCGCCGGGCGCGGGCCGCGGGGTGAGCTCCGTCGTACGGGCGAGGGTGGCGGTCAGCCGCTCGCGGACCCGGGCGAGTTCGGCGGGGCCGCCGGCCGCCGCGGGCGGCGGGAGGTGCCGGGCCGGGGCGAGATCGACATCGTCGTCGAGGAGGTCGATGGCGGCCAGCGACCGGCGCACGCCGGGCTGTTCCTCGATGCCGCCCTCGCGGTCGAAGGTCTGCCATGCCTCGACGGCGGTGGTGTGCACGCTCTGCCAGTCGGGCCGGTCGCGGCCGGCGGGGGCGCCGGTGGCGAGGTCGGCGGTGTCGACGACGAGGAGGTGGGGGGCCGGTGGCTGGCCGCCGGGCTTGCGCAGCACCCACAGGTGCAGCGGGACGCCGTTGGGCGGGGCGGCGCCGGCGGGCAGGGCGATGACGGCACGCAGGGCGCCGCGGCGCAGCAGGTCGGCGCGGATCCGGCGGCCGGAGCGGCGGGAGGCGGCGGCGGGCGGCATGAGGAGGACGGCGGTGCCGCCCGGCCGGAGCCGGGCCAGCGCGTGCTGCACCCAGGCCAGTTCGGATTCGGTACGGGCCGGGAAGCCGTACTCCCACCGGGGGTCGTAGGCGAGTTCGTCATGGCCCCAGTTCCGCTCGTTGAACGGCGGGTGCACCAGGACGGCGTCGGCGGCGAGGTCCGGGAAGGCATCGGCGCGCAGGGTGTCGGCGGCGCGGACCCGGACCGGGGCGCCGGGGGCGCTCAGGGCGAGGCGGAGCGCGGTGAGCGCGGCGAGGTCGGGGTCGGCTTCCTGGCCGTGCAGGGTGACGGGGGCGTCGGGGGCGCCGGGGGCGCCGGCCTGCGAGGCGGTGGTGCCCGCACCGTCCGTTCCGTCAGCGGTCTCCTGCCCGGTGGGGTCCTGCCCGCCGCGGTCCTGCCCGGCGCGCTCCTGGGCGGCGGCCAGCAGCGCGCCGGCGCCGCAGGCCGGGTCGAGGACGCTGCCCAACGGTCCGGCCGACGCGGCCAGTTCGGCCATCAGGGCGGCCGGTCCCGGCGGGGTGAGGGTGTACTGCCGGGGGTTGGCGTCCAGGTGACGGCCGAGCAGGAAGGTGTACGCCTGGGGGGCGCCGTCCGCCGCCGCGAGGTCACCGGCGGCCCGCACCAGCGCGGCGGACGGGGCGAGCGCCTCGCGGGTCAGTCCGCGTACGGGGTGCTCCGGGCCGAGCCGGGCAGCGAGGACGGCGTCCAGCATCGCGGGGAGCACACCGGTCAGTTCGGCGTCGTCGGCGGCGGTGCGCAGCTGCTGCCAGACCGCGGGCCGCTCATGGACCAGCAGCAGGACGGCACCGGCCTGGCGCAGCGCGGTCGCGGTGCCGGCCGGGTGCCCGACGAGCTGCTGCCAGACCCGTTCACGGAGCGGGACCTCGGCGAGTTTGCCCTGGTCGCGCAGCCATTGCTCGATGTCGCGGAGGGCGAAGGCGGGGCTGGTCTCGGTGCCGCCGACCGGCTTGGGGAAGTCCGCGTGCCGGCGCCGCCAGTTGCTGACCGCGGCCCGGCCGACCCCGGCGAGCCGGGCGATACCGGCGGCGGTCACCTCGGCGGTGCCGGCGGCGGTCACCTCGGCCGTACCGCCCGTCGCGTTGTCCGGTGATGCGTTGTCCGGCACCTGGCTGACTCCCATCCGTGGCCCCCGACCGCTGTGTCGGCAAGCATACCCAGCAGCGATATACCTGCCCCTTCACAGCGTGAACTACTCAGCTTCCATCATTCATGTTGACTCGGTTCACACCCTCTGCTGTTATTGACCCATCGCTTCGGCAGCAATCGATTCTTGAGCGCCCGGAAGGGGCCCCTTCGCATGTCTCAGCAGATGCACTACCAGCCCGCACCACAGGGGCCCACCGGCGCTCCGGCCCCCCAGGCGGCCCGCAACGGGCTCGGTGTCGCCGCCCTGATCCTCGGCATCATCGGCGCGCTCAGCGGCATCCCGATGATCCTGTTCTGGCTCGCCGGACCGCTCGGCGTGCTCGCCCTGATCTTCGGTCTGGTGGGCCTCAGCCGCGCCAAGAAGGGCCAGGCCACGAACAAGGGCGTGGCGGTGACCGGCACGATCCTGGGCGCCCTCGCGCTCGTCCTGGCGGTCGTCGGCGTCATCGTCACCGTGCTGGCCGTCAACAAGGCGGTCGACGAGGTGCACAAGCAGGTGGAGCAGAGCTCCGGCCAGCCGAAGAACGGCTCCGGCCAGAGCGCCGAGGACCTCGGCCCGGGCGAGACGGCGAAGTACAACAACGGCGTGCAGGTGTCCGTCTCCAAGGCGGCGCCCTACACCGTCGACCCGAGCACCGTCGTCAGCGGCCACACCCAGGGCAACAAGGCTTACAAGCTCACCGTCACGATCAAGAACACCGGCAGCAAGGCGTTCGACAAGCCCCTCGTCCAGACCAAGGCCCGGGCCAACGGCAAGGAGGCCGAGGAGGTCGACGACGACAAGCACGGCATCCTGCACCACGACTTCGGCAACGAGATCGGCCCCGGCGAGACCGCCAGCGTCGAGATGGTCTTCGACGCACCGCCGAGCGCCAAGCAGCTCGACGTCGAGGTCACTCCGGACCTGCTGCTCGACTCGTCGAGCTGGAAGCTGGCCCTCTGAGCCACCGGCTCCCCGCCCCGCTCCGGACCCCGGCCCGGCACCGCGAGCCCGCCGGGCCCGGCCGGCGGCCGTGCCACCCCGGGGACGCACCCCCCCAGGGACACGGCTGAACCCCAGCCCGCCCCGCCGGCGCAGCGCCGCGGCCACCCG
>NZ_JBHXFI010000072.1:0-34465 GCF_042724075.1 Streptomyces sp. NPDC127097
GCCGGGGTGCGTGTGCACCCCGGCCGCCGCGGGTTCCGGGTCACGGGCTCAGCCGGCCCGTCACCCCTGGTGTTCCGTTGTCCTGTTGTCGTGCGCCGGCCGGCCGCTCGCCCGCCGGTCCGCCGGCCTCAGCAGCCGCGGTCGACGAGATCGAACGTCTTGTAGTGGTCGGCGGTGTAGTAGTCCTCTTGCTTCTTCTCGCCGGCCACGACGCGCCGCGCACCGCGGTCGGGCGAGCCCGGAGTGACGACGGTGTACTCGTGGTAGTAGCCGTCGCTCTGGGACGGGAGGATGCCCTCCCGGTTGTCGAAGACCGTGCCGTCCTTCGGATACGGGTAGGGTCCGCCCTTCTCGATCAGATCGAGGGTGTCGTGCGCCTGCGAAGGCAGCTTCGAGTAGCAGACCTTGCCGACGTCCTGGATGTGCACGGACGAGACGTGCGCCGACGTGGCGTACGAGGTGGCCGCGTGCGTCGTGGCGACGGCAGGGGTGGCGGAGACAGCGGTCCCGCCGATGAGAAGGGCCGAAGCGAGGGCGCCGACGGCGCCGAACTTGGTGATCCGTGGGGGGATTCTCATGCCCTCCAGAATGACGCGCGTAGACGTGACCCTGTCAATCCCAACCAGCGGAAGTTTTCCGGGAGTTCACAAGCCCGCCCCACCAACTCCCGCAAATTTCCGCATATCCCGGGCCACGAGTGATCAGGTCTGGATGCGCGGGGAGCGGGCGGCGGCGTAGCGGCGGCGGTTGTCCTTGATCTCCCGCTGGTGCGCCGAGGCCCATTCGCCGAGGGCCACCATGGAGTCCAGCAGCGTTGCACCGAGCGGCGTGAGCGCGTAGTCGACGCGCGGGGGAACGCTGGGGTACACGGTACGGGTGAGGAGCCCGTCGCGTTCGAGCTGGCGCAGGGTCAGGGTGAGCATGCGCTGCGAGATGCCGCTGACCGCACGGTGGAGTGCGCTGAAGCGCAGCGTCCCGTCCCGGAGTCGCCCGATGACCGGGATGCTCCACTTGTCGCCGATCAGGGCGAGGATCCGCAGTACCTCCCGGCACACGTCGTCGTCCGGCTCACCCTCCGGCGCACCGCCAGGCGGCGGCTGGTCCGGCGCCTGCCGACCGGCCGTCGAGGTGTTCCTGCGGGACCGCAGCGAAGAGGCCATCGGCACCCCGGAGGCATTCCGCACCCTCGTCGCCGAGCACGCCGGAAAGCACCGCTGACCCGCCTCACCGGCGGAGGTGAGGCGGCCCGCACCACGTCTTACCGGTGCGGAGCGGTACCGGACAGGCCGTCCGGGAATTCCCGTACGGTCGCGGCGAAGGCGGCCGGCGCCTCGTCGTGGACCCAGTGGCCGCAGCCCTCCAGTTCGCGCAGCTCCGTATGGGGCCTGCGGGCGGCCATCCGTCTGGCCATCGTGGTGGGCAGGACGAAACTGCTGACGCCGTGCACGAGCAGGGCGGGCAGCCGGCGGTCCAGCTTTTTGCCTCTGAGGCAAATCTTTTGCCCGGGAGGTGAAAGGTCGCTATACCGGGGATATGACCGAGCTCCCCGACGAGCCCGCCGGCGCTTCGCCGGATGAGCTGTCCACCGTTGCGCCGCGCCTGCGTGACCTGCGGCGACGCAGTGGTCTCACGCTGGAGACCGCGGCCCGGCTGGTGGGGCTCTCGCCCGCGCATCTCTCACGGCTGGAGACCGGTCAGCGCCAGCCTTCGCTGCCGATGCTGCTGGCGCTGGCCCGTACGTATGGCACCACGGTATCCGACCTGCTCGGCGAGACCGCTCCGGAGCGGGACCCCATCGTGCGGGCCGGGCGGGCGGAGCCGTCGGAAGCCGGCGGCTGGACGTACTGGACCGCGGGCGCCGCCGGGCGGGCGATGCAGGCGCTGCGGGTGCTGGTGCCGCAGCGGGCGCAGGGCGATCTGGTGCGGGTCCATCCGGGCGAGGAGTGGCTGTACGTCCTAGAGGGGCGGCTGCGGCTGACGCTCGGCGCGGCCGTGCATGTGCTGGAGCCGGGGGACGCGGCGCACTTTGACTCGCTGACGCCGCACCGGCTCTCCGCCGTCTCGCGGGGCGGGGCGGAGCTGCTGTTCGTCCACACGCTCCTCCAGAGCGGGGCCGCCGAGCTGTGCCTCGGCGACGACACCAGGCGCCGCGGGCTGTGAGCCCCAGGCACCGTTTTTGAGGGAAGGACCCACCGTGGTGCCCGATCAGACCGTTCCTGCCACTCCCCCGTCGTCGGAACCGCTCGCCGAGGCGGTGCCCGGCCGGAAGTACGTCGAGAACAAGCCACCCCGCGGGCTGTATGTGCGGGTGTTCATCTATGTCATCGCGACGCATGTGCTACTGGCGATGATGAGTCTTGTGGTGATCGCCGCGAACAACCGCTAGCGGGCGCCCCCTTGGGAGGGCGCTCCGCGCGGTGGTGGCAACGTCCATCCTTTCCGTCCGAAAGTCCATTGCCCCGGTGGGGCGGCCAGGTGAAGCCTGCTGGCGCGAAGAGGTCGCACGACTCCTGTCCCTGAGCCTCGCCGCACCGAGGAGGACCGAAGGATGCACCGTACGCGCACCGCGGCGGCCACCGCGCTGGCCACGGCCCTGGCCCTGATCCCCCTGACGGGCATGGCGGGGCCGCCGGGCTCCGGAGGGAAGGCGGGGCGGGACGGGGACCATCCCGGAGGCACCGTATCCCAGGCCATTTCGCCCACGCCCCGGTCCGTCCGGAGCCGGTCCGACCGGGTCGCCGTCACCCCGTCCGTGACCGTCGTCGCCGGGCCGCGCGCCGATGCGGCGGCGCTGGCCGTCGTCGAGACGTCGCTGAAGGACGCCGGTGCGCGGCGGGTCGTGCGGGCCGAACGGGCGCCGGGCGGCGGGCAGTTGTCGGTGTACGTGGACGGTGCGGGCGCGGCGCGGGCGCTGGCGGAGCTGGGCGCGCGGGACGCCGACGGGCTGCCCGCCGAGGGGTATGCGCTGGCCGTCGGCGCGGGCCGGATCGCGCTGGCCGGCAAGGACGCCGCCGGGACCTACTACGCCGCGCAGTCGCTGCGGCAACTGCTGCCGCATGCGCAGCGGCCGGGCGCCCGGGTGCCGGGCACCGTCGTACGGGACTGGCCGGCCACCCCGCTGCGCGGCGTCATCGAGGGGTTCTACGGCACCCCGTGGTCGCACCGGGCCCGGCTCGACCAGCTCGACTTCTACGGCGCGCACAAGATGAACCTCTATGTGTACTCGCCCAAGGACGACGCCTATCTGCGGGAGAAGTGGCGCGATCCGTACCCCGAGGAGCAGTTGGCGCAGATCAAGGAGCTGGTGGACCGGGCGCGGGCGCGGCATGTGGAGTTCACCTATGCGCTCTCCCCGGGGCTGTCCGTCTGCTACAGCTCCGACGCAGATCTCCGGGCGCTGACCGCCAAGTTCGAGACGTTGTGGGACATCGGGGTGCGGACCTTCGCGGTGCCGTTGGACGACATCAGTTACACGGACTGGAACTGCGCGGCGGACAAGGACCAATTCGGGACCGGCGGCGGGGCGGCCGGGGCCGCGCAGGCGCATCTGCTCAACCGCGTGAACCAGGAGTTCATCGCCCGGCATCCGGGCGCCGAGCCGCTCCAGATGGTGCCGACCGAGTACTACGACGTGCAGCCGTCGCCGTACAAGACGGCGCTGGCCACCCAGCTGGACGAGGAGGTGCTGGTGGAGTGGACGGGGGTGGGGGTGATCGCGCCGACGATGACGGTCGCCCAGGCCCGGCAGGCCCGGGAGGTCTTCGGCCACCCGATCCTGACCTGGGACAACTACCCGGTCAACGACTACGTGACCAACCGGCTGCTGCTCGGTCCGTTCAACGGCCGGGAGAAGGGGCTGCCGGCGCAGCTGGCGGGGATCAGTGCGAACCCGATGATCCAGCCCGCGGCGTCCAAGCTCGCGCTGTATACGGTGGCGGACTACGCGTGGAACGACTCCGCGTATGACGCCCGGACGTCCTGGGGCGGGGCGATCGACGAGCTGGCCGGCGGTGACGCCCGTACGGCACGGGCGCTGCGGGCCTTCGCGGACGCCCATTACGCCTCGGCGCTCAACCCGCGGCAGGCGCCCGAACTGGCCGCCGCCATCGAGGAGTTCGGCAAGGACGGGGAGGCGCGGCGGCTCGATGCGGTGCTGCGGGACCTTCAGGAGGCGCCGGCGGTGCTGCGGGACCGGCTCGCCGACCGGGGCTTCGTGCAGGACAGCGCGCCGTGGCTGGACGCGACCCGGGCCTGGGGCGTCGCGGCCCGTACGGCGCTGCGGCTGATCGAGGCGACCAAGGCGGACGACGGCGCGCGGGCCTGGCAACTACGGCAGCGGATCCCGGAGCTGGTGCGGACCGCCAGGTCGTTCGTGTACGTGGACATGGCCGGGAAGCGGATTCCGGTGCTGGTGGCGGACGGGGTGCTGGACACCTTCGTCGAGGACGCGGTGGCCGCGCACGACCGGGCGCTGGGTGTCACCGGCCGTCCCAAGGGCTCGACGGATCTCGCCGTCTACCAGGACAACGCGGTCTCCCGTATGACCGATGGCGATGACGCCACGTACTTCTGGAGCGGCGCGGGACCCAAGGCCGGTTCCTTCGTGGAGCTGGATCTGCACGCCGAGCGTCCGCTGGGCGCGGTCACCCTGGCGATGGGCAAGAGCGGCAGCCCGGACGACTATCTGCGGCACGGCGTCCTGGAGTACTCGTCGGACCGGAAGAACTGGCAGCGGCTGGCCGCGTTCGACGGGAAGGCCGAGGTGCGCGCCGAGCCGCCGGCCGGTGTCCGGGCCCGGTACGTCCGAGCCCGGGCCACCCAGGCGCAGGACCACTGGCTGGTGGTGCGGGAGTTCGCGTTGGCCGGGGCCGACGCGGGCACGGTGGCCGGTGGCCCGCCCGCGGCGGAGGGCAGCGCGCTGCGAGCGGCGGCGGACGGCGATCCGGCGACCGCCTATCGCGCGGCGCGGGCGGCGCAGCCCGGCGAGACCCTGGAGTTCACGCCCGGCGCGCCCCGCGCGGCGCGGTCCGTGGTCGTGCTGCGGCCGCAGGGCGCGCCGTCCGGGGCGGCGGAGGTCGAGGTCCGTACGGGCGGCGCCTGGCGCACGCTCGGCACGCTGTCCGGCGCCTATACGCGGCTCGCGGCGGGCGACGGCCCGGTCGGGGGCGTCCGGCTGGTGTGGCGGGCCGGGACCGCGGCGCCCGAGGTCAACGAGGTGGTGGTGCACTGAGGGGGGACTGAGGGGTACGGGCCGCGTGGTGCGCCCGTACCGCCCGGTGCACGGTGGACGCGGCACGCCCGAAGGTGCGCCGCGTCCCCCTTCCGCGGCGGACGGCGGTTCGCCCGTAGGCGTCGCGTCATCTCCCCCGCTGCGGCCGCCCCGCGCCCTAATCTGAGGTGCTGGCCGCCGCCCTCGCCCCGGAGGAGACCGACTCATGGCCCGAACCGCTCCCGATGCCCCTCGTCCGACCGCGGCCGTCGTGCTGGACGACGCGGTCCGCGCGCTCGCCCCGGACTCCGCCGCCAACCGGCTGGTCTCGCAGATCGAGGCGGGTGCGGCACCGCGCTCCGTGTTCGCCACCTTCGCCCTCGAACAGCACCAGGTGATCGCCGCCGACCGGCTCAGCTTCCAGCATCTGGCGCGGCGGGCGGACGGCGATCCGCCCGTGGCCGACTTCTTCGATCTGCTCGCCCAGGGCGAGACGCGGGCGCTGAAGCAGCTGGCCGGGCTGGCGGACGCCTGTGAGCTGACCGCGCGGGAGATCGCGGACTACCAGCCGCGGCCGGGCTGTCAGGCGTATCCGTCCTACGCGGCGCGGCTCGCGCTGGGCGGCGAGCCGGCCGATGTGGCGATCGCGCTGACCGCCAACTTCGCCGCCTGGGGCGGCTATTGCGCGATCGTGGCGGCGGCGATGCGGGACCACTACGGCTTCCCCGAGGCGGCCCGTGGCTTCTTCGGCCTCTTCGCCGAGCCCGCCCCGGCCGTCGAGGAGAAGGCCCGCGAGGCGGTCCAGCACGGCCTCGACACCGGTCAGGCGCAGCCGGCCACGGCGCATCGCTACGGCCGTCTCCTCCAGGCGTACGAGCTCATGTTCTGGCATTCCGTCGCCGAGTGAACCGGCCGGGCCCGGCGCGCCCGCACGACCCGGTGGCCGAGGAGACGGGCCGGCTCCTGCCGCCAGGAGCGGCCCCGGGCCGGTGGGGCTGACGCGGCCCGGTGGTACTGACGCGGGCCCGGTGGTGCTGAAGCACGCCCGGTGGGACTGACGCATGATCAGGGTCGACACCACCGGGCCGGGGCCCGGCGCGGTCAGCCGCTCAGCTCGTCGTGGCGCGCGACCAGCCGGCGCATGCCGTCCGCGGTGAGGGAGCCGTGCAGACGCAGCCGGGCTATGCCCCCGTCCGGGAAGATGTCGATCCGGACGTGGGTGACGGGCGGGGCGCCGTCCGGCAGGAAGCGGTGCACGGTATCGGGTTGCAGGCGGGTGCGGGGCAGCAGTTCGACCCAGTCGCCGCTCTCGCCGTCGCGGCCGGACAGGGCCGCCCAGCCCGCCGAGTTGCCCTTGAGGAAGCCGGTGTCGATCTCCACCGCGCGGATCACGGACCGCTCGGTGAGGCGGTAGCGGACCCAGTCGTTGCCGGTGCCGCGGCGGCGCCGGGTCTCCCAGCCGTCGTCCATCTTGCGGGAGCGGCCCGGCTGGATGGTGTGGGTGGGTGAGGAGTAGAAGCGGTCCGAGGCGTCCTCGACCCGGCCGCCGTTCTCCAGCGCCACGACATCGAAGGTGCCCAGTGCGGCAAGCCAGCCGGGGTCCGGAACGACCTCTCCATGGGCCCGGAGGCGGGCGATACCGCCGTCGGGATGCTGGTTGAGGCGCAGATGGGTGAAGCGGCGGCCGGTGTCGACGGGGAAGCCGTTGGCGGCGTGGCCGCCGATGGTGGTCCGGGGGACGAGCGGCGTCCAGGTCACCTCGTCGGCGAGGAGTCCGGCCGGCGACGGCGAGCCCTCTACGCAGGTGCCCTCGACGCTGACGGACCGCGGGTAGTTGCCGCGGAAGTGGGCGGTGTCGACGATGATGCCGTGGACCACGCCGGGGGCGCCGAGCCGGATCAGCGCCCAGTCGTGGTCCTCGTCCGCCGGGAACGGGTGGTCGCCGTCGGTGCCACGCCGTCTGCGGGTCTCCCAGCCGTCCATGATCTTGCCCTTGTGGCCGAACGCCTCGGGGTCGAACTGGGCGGGCCCGGGGGTGAGGAGGTTCTCCCGCTCGGCGAAGAACTCGTCGTTCGCGGCGATGACGCCCGCGCCCAGCCGCCGGTCGGCCAGGTCGGGGAGGTGGGTGAAGGGGAAGCCGGCGGGGCCGGGGGTGCGGTAGTCGGCATACGGGTCGCCGCCCGGGTACGGGCCCGCGTCACCGGTGTAGCGGGGCGGCTCGTCGGTGGTCATGGGCGGTGCGGCCGTTCGAGCAGTTCGCCGGTGGGTTCGGCGAGGGTGCTGCCGTCGTTGATCCGGCGGCCGCGCAGCCAGGTGGACCGTACGACGCCGTACAGGGTCTTGCCGGCGTAGGCGGTGATCTTGTTGCGGTGCTGGAGGGCCTGTGGGTCGACGGTGAAGGTCTCCTCGGGGGCGAGGACCGTGAAGTCCGCGTCCCGGCCGGGCTCGATGGCGCCCTTCCGGTCGAGGCCGACCAGCGCCGCCGGCGCGGTGGCCATCCAGCGCACCACGTCGTCGAGGGTGTGGCCGCGCTCGCGGGCCTCGGTCCAGATGGCGGGCAGCCCGAGCTGGAGGGAGGAGATGCCGCCCCAGGCCGCGCCGAAGTCGGCGGTCTTGAGGTCGGCGGTGGACGGCGAGTGGTCGGAGACGATGCAGTCGATGGTGCCGTCGGCCAGGCCCTCCCACAGGGCGTCCTGGTTGGCGGCCTCGCGGATCGGCGGGCAGCACTTGAACTCCGTTGCGCCGTCCGGGATTTCCTCGGCGGTCAGGGTCAGGAAGTGCGGGCACGATTCGACGGTGATCCGGACGCCCTCGCGCTTGGCGGCGGCGATCAGCGGCAGTGCGTCGCTGGAGGACAGATGCAGGACATGGACCCGTGCGCCGAGCCGCTGGGCGAGGACGATCAGCCCGGCGATGGCGTCGTTCTCGGAGATCCGCGGGCGGGAGGCGAGGAAGTCGGCGTACTTGGGGCCGTGTGGTGCGGGTGCGGCGTCCAGGTGGCCCGGGTCCTCGGCGTGCACGATCAGCAGGCCGTCGAAGCCCGCGATCTCGCCGAGGGCGGCGGCCAGTTGCTGCTGGTCGACCTCGGGGAACTCGTCCACGCCGGACGGCGACAGAAAGCATTTGAAGCCGAAGACCCCGGCGTCGTGCAGCGGGCGCAGGTCCTTGACGTTGCCGGGGATCGCGCCGCCCCAGAAGCCGACGTCGATATGGGCCTTGCTGCGGGCGACCGCGCGCTTGGTGTCGAGGTGGGCGGCCGTGGTGGTGGGCGGGAGGCTGTTGAGCGGCATGTCCACGAGGGTGGTGATACCGCCGGCCGCGGCCGCGCGGGTGGCGGTCCAGAAGCCCTCCCACTCGGTGCGGCCGGGGTCGTTGACGTGGACGTGGGTGTCGACGAGGCCGGGCAGCAGGACGTCGTCACCGAAGTCCTCGATCCGCGCCCCGGCCGGAGCCCGGTCGTCGTACGGCAGCACCGCGGCGATCCTGCCGTCCTTGACGACGACGGACGCGGCGCGTGTGCCCTCTGGGGTGACGACGCGCCGGGAGCGCAGCACCAGCTCTGTTTCGGACACCCGGTCCCCTCCTCGTAGCTGTTTTCATCGTGGCGTGCGGGCGGGCGGGGTGCACGGCCGACGGGGTGGCCGTGCCGTCCGGAGCGTTCTCCTCGTGCTCGGACGCCGCACCGATTCAACAATCTGTTGAACGAGTCTTCACTCCGGATCCCGGCCCGTCAAGCCCCCTCCGCCGGTACCGGCAGGACGACCGCCCCGGCCCCCTCGGACGCCGTGGACTCCCCCGCCACAGCGGCGCTGACCTGCGAGGGGATGATCTCGTCCGGGATCGGGCCGGCGCTCGCGGCGGAGCGGTCACGGCCCGGGAGCAGGGCGTAGAGCCCACCGGCGAGCCCCATTCCGAAGACCCAGGAGAACGGCGCCACCACCCCGAAGGCCGGGACCAGGGCGAGCGCGGCGGAGACCGCGGCGGCCGGCAGGAAGGCGGCCACGGCCCTCGGGTTGTAGCCCCGGCGGTAGAAGTACGCACCTCGGGCGTCGGCCGAGAACAGCGCATCGACATCGATCCGGCCCCGGCGCAGCAGGTAGTAGTCGACGAGCAGAATCGCCACCAGCGGACCGAGGAAGGCGCCCAGCGCCCCCAGGAAGTACTGGATCACCAGCGCCGAGGAGTACAGCTTCCAGGGCATGACGACGACGGCCAGCACCGCGGTGATCATGCCGCCACGCCGGAAGTTCAGATACTTCGGCGCGAGATTGGCGAAGTCGTAGGCGGGCGAGACGAAGTTGGCGACGACATTGATGCCGATGGTGGCGACGATGAAGGCCAGCGCGCCGATGACGGTGACCACCGGGTTGTCGATCTTCTGGATCACCTTCACCGGGTCGTAGATCGCCTCCCCGAAGACCGAGATCGTGCCCGCGGTGACCAGTACGGCGACCACCGCGAAGGCGGTGAAGTTCACCGGCAGGCCGATCAGATTGCCGCGCCGGTAGGAGCGGTGGTCGGGCGTGAAGCGCGCGAAGTCCGCGTAATTGAGGACCAGGGTCAGAAAGGTGGCCACGGTCAGACTGACCGCGATGAGGCTCTGTTCGAGCTGCGCGGAGCCGCTGAGCCCGGTAAGGCTGCGGGTCAGCGAGATATCACCGCCGGCCTTGACGACCAGATACACCGCGAGCGCGAGCACCACGAGCCAGACCACCGGACCGGTCGCGAAGTCCTGCACCTTGCGGATGAACTCCATCCCGCGGGTCAGCAGTACGGCCTGAAGCCCCCACATCACCATGAACGCGATCCAGCCCAGGGTGGACAGCCCCAGCACGGAGTTGTGGTGGTAGACCTCCAGGCCCGGCGCGAGCTGAAGGGTCAGCAGGACCACGGCGGTCGAGGCCAGCCAGGTCTGGATGCCGTACCAGGCCACGGCCATGACCGCGCGCAGCAGCGCGGGGATGTTGGCGCCGTAGACGCCCCAGCTCGCCCGGGCGAGCACCGGATAGGGCACCCCGGTCCGGTGTCCGGCGTGGCCCATGCGGTTCATCAGCCAGTAGACGATCGAGATGCCGGCCAGCAGCGCGACGAACACCTCCCAAGCCGGCAGACCGAGCACGAACAGGCTGGCGGCGAAGGCGTAATTGCTGATCGCGTGGGTGTCGGACATCCACAGGGCGAAGATGCTGTACGTGCCCCATTTGCGCTCGGGGGCCGGCGCGAGGTCCTCGTTGAAGAGGCGCGGGTCCGGCTGTGGGGGCTTCGGGGGTGTGGTCACGTGTCCTCCCAGGCAGATGGGGTGGCGCTAGGGAATTATTTGTCAGATGCCTGATGTCTGTGCGGAAAATGCGGTGTGCCGCGGGGAGCCCTGAGCGCGCCCCGGGGACAGATGGGCGCTCAGCGGCCAGGAGCCGATGACCTTCGGGCGGGGCGGCGCGAAACTGCGTCCCGTACTGGTGGTCAGCCCGAGGCCGACGACCGCCTCCGCGAACTTCACCGCCGCGGCGACGCCGTCCACCACCGGCACACCCAGCGCCGCGGCGACCTTCTCCTGGAGCCCGGCCATCCCGCCGCAGCCCAGACAGATCACCTCGGCGCCGTCCCGGACGGCCGCCCGGGCGGTCTCGATGATCACCTCGACGGTGCGCTCCGCGTCCTCCTCCAGCTCCAGGACGCCGAGCCCGGTGCCCCGGACCGCGGCGCAGCGCTGGAGCAGCCCCGCGGTCAGCAGCCGGTCCCGGATCTGCGGTACGGCGCGGTCGAGGGTGGTGACGATGCCGTAGGCGTGGCCGAGCATCATCGCCATTTGGGCGGCGCTCTCGGTGATGTCAAGGACGGGTACGTCCAGCAGTTCCTGGGCGCCCTCCCGGCCCGGTTCGCCGAAACCGGCCATGACCAGCGCGTCGAAGGACAGGTCGAGGGTGGCGAGCCGGTCCAGGACGGCCGCGGCGCTGAGATACCCCTCGAAGTGGCCCTCGATGGACTCCGGCCCCCAGAGGGGTTCGGTGGCGATGATCTCGGTGCCCGGGGCGGCGGCTGTGGTGGCGGTGGCGCGGATCGAAGCGGTCATGGAAGCCGTGGTGTTCGGGTTCATGACGAGAATGCGCATGACGCTCCAGCGATTTGGAGGATTCCACAGAATGGACAGTATGTTTCGCGCAGCAGAACGTAGCTACGGCCACTGGCACCGTCAAGGGATCGGGGCTAGGTATGTGCCCGCCGGTGGCCTCCGCCGGACAAAGCGGGCCTGACCGGCGGGAACGAGTGTGCGAGAGTCCATGTGTCAACGTAAGGGGACCGGTAGGCTTCTCCGGTCGGGCCCGGCGCCCGCACGCCCCAGCCGAGACCGGTCTGACCCGCCCCGAAAGGAACGCTCCGTGCCGCCGTCCAGCGCCAGCCCCTCCGCCGCCGAAGCCAAGCCAGGCGCCAGCGGCGGCGTCCAGTCCCTCGAGCGCGCCTTCGACCTGCTGGAGCGGATGGCCGACGCCGGCGGCGAGGTCGGCCTGAGCGAGCTCTCCACCAGCAGCGGGCTGCCGCTCCCCACCATCCACCGGCTGATGCGCACGCTCGTCGCCTGCGGCTATGTCCGCCAGCAGCCCAACCGCCGCTACGCGCTGGGCCCCCGGCTGATCCGGCTCGGCGAGAGCGCCTCCCGGCTGCTGGGCACCTGGGCCCGGCCGTTCCTGGCCCGTCTGGTCGAGGAGACCGGCGAGACCGCCAATATGGCGCTGCTCGACGGCGACGAGATCGTCTATGTCGCCCAGGTCCCGTCCCGGCACGCGGTACGGATGTTCACCGAGGTCGGTCGCCGGGTGCTGCCGCACTCCACCGGCGTCGGCAAGGCCCTGCTGGCCCACCACCCCGCGGAGGAGGTCCGCGCGCTGCTCGGCCGTACGGGCATGCCCGCCGCGACCGAGAAGACGATCACCGACCCGGACCGCTTCCTGGAAGCGCTCGCCGACGTCCGCCGCCTCGGCTACGCGGTCGACGACAACGAGCAGGAGATCGGCGTCCGCTGCCTGGCGGTGCCGGTGCCCAACTCCCCCACCTCGGCGGCGATCTCCATCTCCGGTCCGACCGGCCGCGTGACCGAGGCGTCGACGGACAAGATCGTGCCGGTGCTTCAGGACGTCGCGGCGCAGCTGTCGGTGGCGCTCGCGAATCAGACGCCGGCGTAACGGGACCCGGCGCATCCCTCGCGGGCCGGCCGGCGGCGTACGGCGCCGGTCCGCGCACGACCGCCGCGGCGCGCACCACCCGTCAGCGAGCCGGTGCGGCACGCCGGCGCTGCGCGCTCCGGTACGGGCCGCGCGGTGGTGGTCACCGGGCGCGGGGCAGCTCGCCGAACCGGTCGATGCCCTCGCGCACCTCTGCCAGCGCGGGCGACAGCGCGCTCACGGAGCCGACGGCCCCGGCGATCAGCAGGAGCGAACGGCGCAGCCGGGGCACCTCGGGCAGCCCGTGACTCACCATCGCGTCCAAGGCGGCCAGCTCGTCGTCGGCGGCCACTCGATCCGCTAACTCCCCCGGAAGTACGGCCAGTTGGCGACGCAGCCGGGCCACTGCCCCGCGCAGTTCCTGGACCCGTGGGTCGCCCTCGACCCCGGTCACTCGTCGGTCCTTCTGAAGCTGTTCCACAACGACGGCGTCCTCCAAAGCCGTTGCCCGTTCCGCAATGCGGGACAGTTAACGCCACTCTGCGCTGATCGCGCCATACGGAGAGCGAAATCGACCGGATCACTGGGGGAATCCGGTGGGTGCGGGCGGGGGCTGACGGGTTCTGGGCTTGACGGGGCGTGGGCTGACGCGTCGCCGGCCTGACGCGTCCGTATTTTTTCCCCGCCGCCCACCCCCCTTCGGGGGGTGGGCGGGTGTAGTGACGAGGGTGCCCACCCCTGACGGGGTGGGGGAGGAGGTGGGGAGGGGGTGGGGAGGGGGTGGGGAGGGGCCGCCGCCCCTCCCCCTCAGGAGTCCTGCTCCGGCTCCACCGCGTTGCGCCAGACCCGGACGTCGATGGTCATGTAGCTGCTGGGGTCCGACTTCGGGGCGTAGCCCTTGAAGGTGATCAGTGCGACATGGCCGTACTTGGTGGTGAGGCACATCTGGGCGCCCTTGGAGAGCTGCTTGGTCAGGATGCTGTCGGTGAACCGGGTTTCGCTGCGGCAGGTGGCGAGGCTGCCCTCCTGGCCGGCGTTGAGCAGCACCAGCTTGCCGGTCTCGGTGTCGATCTCGTCGTCCGTGTAGGTGTTGTCCGTGTACGAGAAGTCGATGTCCGTGTCGTTGTCGGAGTTGCTCGGACGGACCGGCTCGTCGGCCAGCGAAATGTGGTAGTCGTCGGGCAGGTTGATGGTCTTGTAGTCGACCGGGGCCGGGTCCTGCGCCGGGGCGTCGTCCTCGTCGTCACCGGGGCTCGCGGTCGGGTCCGCGGCGGGCGTCGGCGAGGAGTGCTTGTTCGCCGTCCTGCTGTCGCCGGTGGCCTGGTTGCCCTTCTTCTGGCCGTCGCCCTTCATGACGGTGTAGACGGCGGCGCCGCCGGCGCCCGCGAAGGCCAGCAGACAGACCACCACCAGGGCCGCCAGCAGCCCCTTGCGCTTCTTCTTCGGCGGCTGCGCGGCGGGCACGGCGGCGGTCGGGCCGGTCGTCGCCGGGCCGGTGACCGTGGGACCGGTGGCGGCCGCGCCCATGGCCGTCGGCGCGGCGGCCCCGGCGGCGGTCGGCGCGTAGGCCGACGGGCCGAAGCCGGGCGGCGGGGTCTGCGGGTGGTTCAGCGCGGTCGGCACTGGCGCGGCCGGCGCCGCGGGCCGGGTCGGCGGCTGGGCCGGCGGAGCCGGTGACTGGGCGGGCGGGACCGGCGGCTGGGCCGGGGCACCCGCGGTGGGCGCCTCCAGCGGGGGCGGCGGCGTCTGTGCGGGCGCGGGCGCGGCGGCCCGGGTGGTGATGTCGGCGGCGACGGCGGTGGGCAGCCACTCCTCGGGGCGGCGCAGCTGCGTCTGCCCGGAGGCCGCGCCGCACAGCTCGATCACCTCGGCGACGGACGGCCGGTCCGACGCCTCCTTGGACAGGCAGCGGGTCACCAACTCCCGCAGCTCGTCGGGGAGTCCGGTCAGGTCCGGCTCCTCGTGGACGATGCGGTAGAGCACTCCGTGCGAGGTGCCCTCGCCGAACGCGGGGGTGCCGATGGCGGCGTAGGCGGCGACCTGGCCGAGCGCGAAGACATCGGTGGCGGGGCTGATGGTGCTGCCCGCAGCCTGCTCGGGCGCCATGAAGGTGGGGGTGCCGACGGTGACGCCACTACTGGTCAGGGACGTGGCGTCGGCGGCGCGGGCGATTCCGAAGTCGATGACGCGCGGGCCGTCGGCGGCCAGCAGCACATTGGACGGCTTCAGATCGCGGTGCACGATGCCCGCGCCGTGGATGACCTGAAGTGCCTCGGCGATCCCGGCGACCAGCAGCAGCACGGCCGGCACGGGCAGCTTGCCGTGCTCGGCGACCGCCGCGCCGAGCGAGGGGCCGGGGACGTACGCGGTGGCGAGCCAGGGGTTGGGGCCTTCGGCGTCGCTGTCGATGACCGGCGCGGTGTACAGGCCCTGGACGCGCTGTGCGGACTGCACCTCCTGCTTGAAACGGCGGCGGAACTCCGCGTCCTCGCTGAACTCGGGGCGGATCACCTTGATGGCCACCGGCCGCCCGCCCGGCGTGTAGGAGAGATAGACCTTCCCCATACCGCCGGAGCCGAGCCTTGCCGTGAGGCGATAGCCCGCGATCACCCGCGGATCGTCACCTTCCAACGGCTGAAAGATTCCGGACACGCCTGAACTGTTCACCACTACTACCGTCCCCCGGCTCAAAAAAGGCCCGCCACGTCGGCACGACGACCACAACATCCGCAACGGGAAAGAACCTTATCCGGCCAGGCGCCACACCCTCACATCGCCGGTCGGCGACCCGACCGCCTTGTCCGAAGGGCCGGTTTCGCGAAGGCTTTTGGCGTCCGAGGCGGCTCGGAACCGGCCCTGACGCGCGGTGCCCAAAATTGGCCTGATGATGCGTCGGCACATTCGTTCCCCACACCACCCGTTGGTGTGGGCACGCGCGATCCGATGCGTATGGCGCGGCACGATGGAGCATTCTCCCTTTCAAGGAAATATCCGGCATATCACTGGATCGGAGAATGCCATGGAGCCCCACTCCGGCCCCGGCTCGAACCCCCGCCGCGTCAGCGTCGTCCAGCTCATCTGCCGCGCGTACGGCCTGTCGGACGCCTCGGAAATCACGATGGAGCACATAGACCGCTATGTCGCCGAACGCCGGCGGGCGGAGGAACAGACGCACCAGCTGCGCGACCGGCTCCGACCACACATTCCCCGGCCGCGAGCCGCCGGTGACGCGGCCTGACCCGGTCGGCCGCGCCCCAACGGGCCGCGGAGCGGGGCGCCATGAGGTAAGCAGTCCCCATGGCACCGACAACACCGAAAGACCCGCGAGAACGGCCGCACCGGGCCCGGCCGGACGCCCCTGAGGGGACGCGGAACGCCGGACGGCCCGAGGGGAGGGTGGCCGGTCTGCTGCTCGCCGCGGGCGGCGGGCGGCGACTGGGGGGACGGCCCAAGGCACTGCTCGACCACCAGGGACGGCCACTGGTCGAGCACGCCGCACGGGCCCTGCGGGACGGCGGCTGCCACCCGGTGCACATCGTGCTGGGGGCGGCCGCCGCTTCCGTGCGCGAACGGGCCGATCTCGCGGCGTACGGCCTCTCGGAGAACCCGGACTGGGCCCAGGGGATGGGCACTTCGCTGCGGGTGGGCCTGGCCGCGCTGGCGGAGTCCGGGGCTGATGCGGTGGTGGTGTCCCTGGTGGACCAGCCGGGCATCGGCGCCGCGGCGGTGGCGCGGGTGGTGGCGGCGTACGGCGGGCGCGGCTCGCTCGTCTCCGCGGCGTACGGCGGCCGGCGGGGGCATCCGGTGCTCTTCGGTGCCGACCGCTGGGCGGACATCGCGGCGACCGCGGAGGGCGACCGCGGTGCGCGGGCCTACCTCCAGCGGCATGCGGACGCCCTCACCCTCATCGAGTGCTCCGATGTCGCGGAGCCGTACGACATCGACACGCCGGAGGATCTTCACCGTCTGGAGTGAGAGCGGGCACCGGCGGGCACGCGGGGGGCCGGGGGTGGGAGTGATGGAGAGTGACCGGCGTGGCACCGAGAGCCATTCGATCACCACTTCTGTCGAGCCTGAGAATCTCGACATCAACAAACCATTGAAGTTCCGCGATAAGGAAACTAGTCTCCACTGGTCAGAAGCGCCCTGAACCCAGTCGGCGCCCGCGACCGTATCCGGGAGCCCGCGGCACCCCGTGCCGCCCGGCGTTCCGGCGGCCGCCGGGCACCGCCGCTGAATGGAGTGACAGCTCATGTCCGCACCAGCGCCGTCCCCGCTGGCCATCGTCGAAGTCGATCCCGCGCACACCCCCGAACGCCAGGGAGAGGTCCTCACCGACGCCGCGCTCACCTTCGTCGCCGAGCTTCACCGTCGGTTCACCCCGCGCCGCGACGAGCTGCTCGCCCGCCGCGCCGAGCGCCGTGCCGAGATCGCCCGGACCAGCACGCTGGACTTCCTCCCGGAGACCGCGGCCATCCGCGCCGACGACAGCTGGAAGGTCGCCGAGGCGCCCGCCGCGCTCAATGACCGCCGGGTGGAGATCACCGGTCCCACCGACCGCAAGATGACCATCAACGCGCTCAACTCGGGCGCCAAGGTCTGGCTCGCCGACTTCGAGGACGCCTCGGCGCCGACCTGGGAGAACGTCGTCTCCGGGCAGCTCAACCTGATCGACGCCTACGAGCGCCGCATCGACTTCACCGATGCCGGGTCCGGCAAGTCGTACGCCCTCAAGCCCGCCGAGGAGCTCGCCACCGTCGTGATGCGGCCGCGCGGCTGGCACCTCGACGAGCGGCATCTTCAGTTCGAGGGGCGGCCGGTGCCCGGCGCCCTGGTGGACTTCGGGCTGTACTTCTTCCACAACGCCCGGCGCCTCCTGGACCTCGGCAAGGGCCCGTACTTCTACCTGCCGAAGACCGAGTCCTACCTGGAGGCCCGCCTCTGGAACGAGATCTTCGTCTTCGCCCAGGACTATGTCGGCATCCCTCAGGGCACGGTGCGCGCCACCGTCCTGATCGAGACCATCACGGCCGCGTACGAGATGGAGGAGATCCTCTACGAGCTGCGCGAGCACGCCGCGGGCCTGAACGCCGGCCGCTGGGACTACCTCTTCTCCATCGTCAAGAACTTCCGTGACGGCGGCGCCAAGTTCGTCCTCCCGGACCGCAACGCGGTCACGATGACCGCGCCGTTCATGCGCGCCTACACCGAACTCCTGGTCCGCACCTGCCACAAGCGCGGGGCGCACGCGATCGGCGGCATGGCGGCCTTCATTCCCAACCGCCGCGACCCGGAGGCCAACGAGCAGGCCCTCGCCAAGGTCAGGAACGACAAGGACCGGGAGGCCGGTGACGGCTTCGACGGCTCCTGGGTCGCCCACCCCGACCTGGTCCCGGTCGCCCGTGCCTCCTTCGACGCGGTGCTCGGCGACCGGCCGAACCAGAAGGACCGCCTGCGCGAGGACGTCTCGGTCTCGGCCGCCGACCTCATCGCCATCGACTCCCTCGACGCCAAGCCCACCTACCAGGGCCTGATCGACGCCGTCCAGGTCGGCACCCGTTATATCGAGGCATGGCTGCGCGGCCTGGGCGCCGTCGCCATCTTCGGCCTCATGGAGGACGCCGCGACCGCCGAGATCTCCCGCTCCCAGATCTGGCAGTGGGTCGACGCCGGGGTCGTCTTCGAGAACGGCGAGAAGGCCACCGCGGATCTGGTGCGCACCGTCGCCGCCGAGCAACTGGCCGCCATCCGCGCCGAGATCGGCGAGGAAGCCTTCACCTCGGGCAAGTGGCAGCAGGCCCATGACCTGCTGCTGAAGGTGGCGCTGGACGCGGATTACGCGGAGTTCCTGACGCTGCCCGCGTACGAGCTGCTGGTCTGATCCGGCCCGTCCCGTGTCCCGGCTGTGCCGCGGTTCCCCTCCGGAACCGCGGCACAGCGGTGTTTCAGCCGCTGCCCGCGGCACCGCGGGTGCCCCGGCCCGGTGTGGTGTCATGTGATCACCAAGTGGAGAGGCAGTCGGATGGATGGTCGGCCAGGAGAGCACGGTGAGCCGTCGGCCGCGCGCGGGGACGCGGGCGCGGGCCAGGAGTTGGGAACGACGGTGGCCGAGCGGCTGCGGCGGGTCCAGGGCTCCCTGTCGCCCGCGGAGCTCAAGATCGCCCGGGCGCTGATGGCGCACTACCCCGCGGCGGGCCTGGAGTCGACGTCCGGGCTGGCCGGGCGGGCGGGGGTGAGCCCGCCGACGGTCGTCCGCTTCGTCGCCCGGCTCGGCTTCGACGGCTACCGGCAGTTCCAGCAGTCGCTGCGGGACGAGGTGCAGGCACGCCGTGCCTCACCGCTGACCCTGCGGCCGGTGGTCAGCGAGAGCTCGCCGACCTCGGACCTGATCGAGGCGGCGGAGGAGGTCGGCCGGGCGGCGTTGAGCCACACCTTCGCCGCGCTGCCGGAGCAGGAGTTCGACCGGGCGGTCGAGCTGATCTGTGACCCGGCGAAGCGGATCGTGAGCTTCGGCGGGCGGTTCTCCCGTCTGCTGGCCGAGTACCTGGATCTGCATCTGCGCCTCCTGCGGCCGGGCACCCAGGTGCACATACCGGCCCCCGGCCAGGACGGCGGCTTCCGGGTGGATCTCGGGCGGCGGGAGGTGTGTGTGGTCTTCGACTTCCGGCGCTATCAGCGCGACACGGTGGAGCTCGCCCGCTTCGCGCACGAGCGCGGCGCGCGGGTGGTGCTGTTCACCGATCCATGGCTGTCCCCCGTGGCCGAGTTCGCGGATGTGGTGCTGCCGGTGCGGGTCGAGGCGCCCAGTCCGTTCGACAGCATCGTGGCGCCGATGGCCGTGGTGGAGACGCTGGTGGCCGCGGTGCATGTGCGCCTGGGGACGGCGGCGGAGGAGCGGATGCGGGCCGCGGAGGAGGCGTTGGGCGACCGGACCATGGAATGACGGTCATGAAATGAATATTTCAAGGCCGCCCTATTGACGCGCCACATGGAACGTATGTTTCATGACGGGGCTCGGGCTGCTCCGGACGCAGCCCCGTCTCCTCCTCGGAGCGCCCTGTGTCGAATCCCCCTCGAACACGCAAGCTGCGCTTGTGGGAAGCGCTAACCCTCTCCGTCGGTCTCATGGGCCCGACGCTCGCCATGGGCCTCAACGGGGCCGGAGTGGCAGCCACGGTCGGCAAGGCCGTTCCCCTCGTCTTCCTGCTCGGCCTGCTCGGTGTCGGCCTGGTCGCCTACGGCTTCTGGCGGCTGACCCAGCACTTCCACCAGGCCGGTTCCGTCTACGCCCTGGCCGGGGCCACCATCGGCCCGCGCGCCGGATTCTTCGGCGGCTTCGCCCTGCTGGGCACCTATCTCGCCTTTCTCGTCTGCACCCTCGCCGCGACGGGTGTCTTCGCCCAGGCATTCCTGCACGCGACGGGCATCCGCTCCACCGGGCCCTGGGTGGCCGTCGCGCTCCTCGCGGCCGTCGGGGTCACCGCGCTCAACTCCCGGGACGGCCGCACCACCGCCCGCACCCTGCTGATCGTGGAGGGCATCGGCATCCTCGCCATGCTGGTGCTCGCCGCCGTCGTCATGGGGCGGGCCGCCACGGGCTCGGCGCCCCGGCACCAGAGCCTCGATCTCACGGTGTTCACCGCCGGCGGCACCACGTACGGCGCGGTCATGACGGCCACCGTCTTCGCCTTCCTGTCCTGGGCCGGGTTCGAGGCGTGCGCGTCGCTGGGTGAGGAGACCGACGACCCCAAGCGCAACATCCCCCGCGCACTGGCCGGCAGCGTGCTGCTGACCGGCGGCCTCTACGTCCTGATGATGTTCGCCCAGACCATCGGCTTCGGCACCGATGCCCACGGGGTGCGCGCGTTCGGCGCGGCGGAGTCGGCGCTGTCGTCGCTCTCCGGGCAGTACATCGGCACCTGGTTCGCGCTCGTCATCGCCTTCACCGCGGTCGCCTCCGCCTTCGCCGCCGCGCTGTCGTCCTCGGCGGCGGCCGCCCGTATGGTCCAGGCGCTGGCCCGGGACGGCTTCGGGCCGCGCGCCCTCGCCCGTACGCACCCCGTCACCGGCGCCCCGACCACCGCGCTGCGGGTGTGCGGCGCCGTCGCGGCGGTACTGGCCGCGGTGATGTACGGGACCGGGGCCGGCGCCTTCGACACGTACTACTGGTTCGCCACCCTCGGTGTGCTGTGCGTCCTGGTGGTGTACGCGGTCGCCGGGGTCGGGGTGATCGTCTTCACGCTCTCCGGCCGGGGCCGCATCCCCCGCTGGGAGCTGGTGGTGCCGGTCGCCGGGCTGGGCTATCTGGGCTTCGTCTTCCTCCAGCAGTCGACCGGCCAGCGCGCGCCCTACACCTACTTCCCCTGGATCGCCGCAGCCTGGTGCCTGGCCGGTGTCGCGGTCGTCCTGTTCGCCCCCTCCCTCACCCGGCGCATCGGCGCCCGGCTGGCCGGCGCGCTGGTCGCCGACGCGCAGCTGCCCGACCCGAACCGAAAGGTGCCCTGATGACCCTGGTGCACACGAAGGAGACGGAGCCGGGACTCCTCGGTCCCGCCGCCGCCCCCTGCCCCTCCCCCGCCCTCCGCACCGCACCCGAGGACCCCCCGATGACCGACGCCGCCACCGTCTTCGTCGCCACCTGCGATCTGGCCGGGCAGGTGCGGGGGCGTGCCGTGCCCGCCTCGGACCAGGCTTCCGCGCTGCGTACCGGCACCGGCTGGGTCCCGGCCGATCTCGCGATCTCCTCGTTCGGCCCGATCGCGCCGGACAACGTCTTCGGCTCGCGGGGCGACCTGCGGCTGATCCCGGACCCGGCCACCGGCGTCGACATCCCGGCGGACGGCGACACGCCGGCGCTCCGGCTCTACCTCGCCGACCAGACCCTGCCCGACGGGGAGCCCTGGCCCTGCTGTCCACGCACCTTCCTCCGCGACGCGGTCGAGGAACTGCGCGAGCGCACCGGGCTGGAGGTGGTCGCCGCGATCGAGCACGAATTCGTGCTCGGCGGGCTGCCGGCCGGCCCGCCGTTCTCGCTCCAGCGCTTCCGCCAGGCGGAGCCCTTCGGCTCGGACCTCGTACGGCTGCTGGAACAGGCCGGGCTCCAGCCGGAGAACTGGCTGCCGGAATACGGGGACGGCCAGTTCGAGATCACCCTGCGCCCCGGTACCGCGATGGCCGCCGCCGACCACGCCGTACTCCTGAAGGAGCTGGTGCGTGACCTCGCCCGCCGTCGTGGCCTGCCGGTGAGCTTCGCGCCCCTCCTCGCACCCGACGGGGTGGGCAACGGGGTCCACCTCCATCTGAGTCTGCGGGACGCCGAGGGCCGTCCGGTCCTCTTCGACCCCGCGCGGCCGGGCCGCCTCTCGGCGCTCGGCGCCCGGTTCTCCGCCGGCATCCTGCGCCACACCCCGGCGCTGACCGCCTGGACGGCGCCGAGCCCGGTCTCCTTCCTCCGGCTCACCCCGCACCGCTGGAGCGCCGGCGGGATCTTCCTGGCCGAGCACAACCGCGAGTCGCTGCTGCGGATCTGCCCCACGACCCAGCTCGCCGGGTCCGATCCCGCCGCCCAGTTCAACCTGGAGTACCGCGCGGCCGACGCCACCGCCAACCCCTGGCTCGCCCTGGGGGTCCTGCTCCGCGCCGGGCTGGAAGGACTGGTCCGCGACTACGACGAGCCCACGGTGTGGCCGGAGGAGACCGACGTCGCGGTGCTCGACGGGGTCCCCGCCCTCCCCTCCTCCCTCGAAGAGGCCCTGCACGCACTCGAATCGGACGAGGTCGTGCGGTCCTGGTTCGACCCGCGGCTGCTCGCCACCCATCTGTCGGTCAAGCGGTCCGAGCTCGCGCAGCTGGCCGGGCTGGACGACGCCGCACGTATCCGGAAGGTTGCCGATGTCCACTGACGCCCTGGCGGCGGCGCTCGCGGAACTGCCCCTCGTGGACCACCATGTCCACGGCGCGCTCCGCGACGACGTCGACCGCGCCGGACTGGAGCTGATGCTCACCGAGTCCGACCGTCCGGTCCCGCCGTGGATGACCCAGTTCGACTCGCAGATCGGGTTCGCGGTGCGCCGCTGGTGCGCCCCGGTCCTCGGCCTCCCCGCGCACGCCGCGCCGGAGACCTATCTCGCCCGGCGCCGCGAACTGGGCGCGGCCGAGGTCACCCGCAGACTGCTCGCGGCCTCGGGCATCGACCACTACCTGCTGGAGACCGGGTACGGCGGCGCGGAGATCCTCGGCACCGGGGAGATGGCCCGGGCCTCCGGACGCCCCGTCGACGAGATCGTACGGCTGGAGTCGGTGCTGGAGGACGTGGCCCGCAGCGGGGTGGACGCGGCCGGCCTGGCCGAGCGGTTCCGCGAGACCCTCGCCGCCCGGACCGTGGACGCGGCCGGCCTCAAGAGCATCGTCGCCTACCGGTTCGGCTTCGACTTCGACCCCGGGCGGCCGGGGGACGACGAGGTCACCGCCGCGGCCGGAAGATGGCTGGCCGAGTGCGAGCGCACCGGAACCGTACGGGTCAGCGACCCGGTGCTGCTGCGCTTCGTGCTGTGGTCCGGCGTCGACCGGGGGCTGCCCATCCAACTGCACGCCGGATACGGCGATCCGGACGTGGAGCTGCACCGCTGCGACCCGCTGCTGCTCACCCGGTTCATCAGGAGTGTGCAGCCGCACGGCGTCGACCTGTTGCTGCTGCACTGCTACCCCTTCCACCGCAACGCCGGCTATCTGGCGCAGGTCTTCCCGCACGTCTTCTTCGATGTCGGGCTCGGGGTGAACTACACCGGAGTGCGCTCCGACGCCGTGGTCGCCGAATCCCTGGAGCTGGCTCCGTTCGCCAAGATCCTCTTCTCCAGCGATGCCTGGGGACCGCCCGAACTGCACCATCTGGGCGCGCTGTTGTGGCGGCGCGGCATGCTGCGGGCGATGGCGCCATGGGTCGGCAGCGGCGAATGGGACCTCGATGAGGCGGTCCGGGTGGCCCGCATGATCGGACACGACAACGCCCGCCGGGTCTACGGTCTGGAGGGCGGCGCATGAGCAGCGAGGCCACCCTCACCACCCTCGCGGCGCAGCTCGAACGGGAGCTGGCCGGCGCCGTCGAGCTGCGCCATCAACTCCATGCCCGGCCCGCGCTGTCCGGCGACGAGGCCGCCACCCGCGAGCTGGTGCTCGCCGCGCTGCCGGGCGGGCACGCCGCCGCCGAGGTCGCCGGCACCGGAGCCGTGGTCCGCGTGGGCGGCAGCGGTCCGGCCGTCGCCGTGCGCGGGGAGCTCGACGCCCTGGCGGTGCACGAGGAGACCGGGGTGCCCTGGGCGTCCCGGCACCCGGGGGTGATGCACGCCTGCGGTCATGATGTGCACCTGGCCGCGCTGGTCGCCCTCGCGCGGGCGGTGGACCGGGCCGGCGGGCCGGCCCCGCTGCTCGCCGTATTGCAGCCCCGCGAGGAGACCTATCCTTCCGGCGCGCAGGACGTCACCGAGGACGGGATCCTCGACCGGGAGCAGTGCCGGGCGGCCGTCGGGGCGCATGTCCAGCCGCTGCTCGCGGCGGGCACCGTCGCCTGCACCCCCGGTGGCGTCAACGCCTCGGCGGACGAGTTCACCGTGACCGTCCGGGGCCGCGGCGGCCACGCGGCCTATCCGCACCTCACCCACGACCCGGTCGTCACCCTCGCCCATGTCGTGGTCGCGCTCCAGAGCCTGGTGAGCCGCGAAACCGATCCGATGTCCTCCGTGGTGCTGAGCGTCACCACGCTCGCCGCCGGAACCGCGGCGAATGTCGTCCCCGGCTCCGCCGAGGCGCGCGGCACCCTGCGCGCGATGCGGACGGCCGACCGCGAGTTCCTCCATCAACGGCTGGTGGAGACCGCCGAGTCGGTGGCCCAGGCGTACGGGTGCACCGCGGACGCCCGGATCACCCGGGGTGAGCCGGTGCTCGACAACGACGCGACCCTGACCGCCGCCACCCGGCCGCTGCTCGCCTCCCTCGGGCTGAAGGTCGCCACCGACCTGCGGTCCGCGGGCGCGGACGACTTCGCGTACTTCTCCGCGCGGATGCCCGCGCTGATGCTGTTCGTGGGGACGCACGGCGGCACCGAGCAGCTGCACTCCCCGACGTTCCTGCCGCCCGACGAGCGGGTGCGGGACGTCGCCCACGCCCTGCTCGCCGGCTACGTGGCCGCCGCGGAGCAGTTCGTCCCACGGCCCTGACACCCGCCACGCCCGTGGTGCCGCCCGCACCTCCGCCGCTCCCGCACCCCGCGCCACCCAGGAACGAGGAACCACCCGACCACCACCGGCGGCCGCCCGCTCGCCCGGCAGCACCTCCACCTCGCCGATACCGCCACCGCCCGCAACTACAGCCCGCTGCCGGTGGTCCTCACGTCCGGCCAGGGCACGTGGGTGACCGACGTCGGCGGCCGCCGCTATCCCCTCAGCCCAGCCCGCCGCCCACCGTCACCGCGGTCCTCATCACGGCGTTCCGCAGGGCGGGCAGCCACCGGGCGTGGGCCGTGGGCCGCGTCGCCGGGACCGGCCGCGGGGAGGCGGCCGGCGCGTTCGAAGACCTCGACCGGCCGGCCGCTCCCGCGGAGTAAGAGGGCGGTGGCGAGACCGCCGATGCCGCCGCCGACGACGGCGGCCGTATGCGAGGTCCGGGTCATATCGGCACGGTACTATGCCCGTAGTAGATTGGCACTACAAACATAGTAGCCAGCATGGCGAACACGGTAGAGGCACGGCGAAGGGCGCTCGGGTGGCACGACGGCGGGATCAGGTACTGGACGCGGGGATCCAGGTACTGGGGAGCGAGGGAGCGCGGCGGCTGACGTACCAGGCCGTCGATGCCGCGGCAGGCGTCCCGTCCGGCACCACCTCCAACTACTTCCGCAACCGGACGGCGCTGATCGACGGCATAGTCGACCACCTCCAGGTCCTGGAGCGCCGCGACTGGGAGGGCTTCGCCGCGGCCGCCAACCCGGCCGACGCCGGGGAACTCGCCGACACCGTCACCCGGTTCCTGGTGTACGCGGCCGGACCCGAACGGGCCAGGACCGCCGCCCGCTTCGCGCTCTACCTGGAGGCCATCGCCCGGCCCGAACTCCGCCCGACGCTCACCCGCGGCCGGGAGACCGTCGTCGACTGGGGAGCGGAGTGGCTACAGCGCTTCGGCTCGCCGGACCCCCGTAGGCACTGCGAGATCCTCTTCGACTACATGGACGGCGTCGCCTTCCATCAACTGGCCTTCCCCGTCGACGGCTTCGACCCGGGGCCGGGCATCCGCGAACTGCTGCGCGGGCTGCTGGGCTGACGCACCACCACCCGCTCCGACAGGAGAATTCCATGCGCACCCGAGCGAACGGCCGGGCCGTGCCCGGAACCACCGCCGGCCTCACCCTGGGCCTCGTGCTGCTCACCGTGGCCACCGCCGGCGCCTGCACGGTCCCGCCGGATGCCCCGCACCGCACGGCCCCGGGCCACCACGCCCGGCACCCGGCGCGCGCGGCGGCGGACCTGGACGACCCGGCGAAGAAGGAGATCGCCATGCAGCTGGTCTCCAGTGCGGAGAACTCCTCCCTGGACTGGCGGGCCCAGTACGGGTACATCGAGGACATCGATGACGGCCGGGGATACACCGGCGGCATCATCGGCTTCACGTCCGGGACGCACGACATGCTCGAACTCGTCGAGCTCTACACCCACCGCAAGCCGGACAACGTGCTGGCCCGGTACCTCCCCGCCCTGCGGGAGGTGGACGGCGGCGACTCGCACGACGGACTGGACCCCGGCTTCCCGGAGGCATGGAAGAAGGCCGCCAGGGACCCCGCGTTCCGGAAGGCCCAGGACGATGAGCGGGACCGGCTGTATTTCCGTCCCGCGGTCGAGCGGGGCAAGGCCGACGGCATCGGGGCGCTGGGCCAGTTCGCGTACTACGACGCGCTGGTGGTGCACGGCGACGGCGACGACCGGACCGGCTTCCCCGCCATTCGCCGGCGGGCGCTGGCGAAGGCCGAGCCGCCGTCCCGGGGCGGCGACGAGAAGACCTACCTCAACGCCTTCCTCGACGCCCGGGTGTGGGCGATGCGGCAGGAGGAGGCCCACCGCGACACCAGCCGGATCGACACCGCGCAGCGGGTGTTCCTCAAGGACGGCAACCTCGATCTGCACACCCCGCTGAACTGGAAGGTCTACGGGGAGCGTTACCACCTCGGCTGACCTCTCGGGACGCACCCGCCCGCCACCGGGACCGCCCACCCGCACAGCGCCGACGGCCCGTAGGGAAGCGCCGGATGCCGCTCCCCTACGGGCCGTCGGGCCGCCCGGCGTCAGTGGGCGGGCGCCGCCGCGGGCTCCCCGGCATCGTCCGTGGGGACGGCGGCGGGCGGCGATACGGGCTCCGGGTCGCCGTGCCCCGCCGCGGCCGGACCGCCCGTCATGGTCCCGTCCGCGGCGTCCCCGTCCGCCGTCTTCCGGCCGAAGTGGTTGAAGGCGAGGTTGAGGGCGATGGCGACCAGACAGCCGGTGCTGATGCCGGAGTCCAGGACGACCAGCAGGTCCTTGGGGAGGCTGTGGTAGAAGTCCGGGGCGGCGATCGGGATCAGGCCGATACCGACGGCCGCCGCGACGATCAGGGCGTTGTCCCCCTTCTCCATCGCGGCGGAGGCCAGCGTCTGGATGCCGCTGGCGGCCACCGAGCCGAAGAGCACGATGCCGGCGCCGCCGAGGACCGGCAGCGGGACCAGCGAGATGACCGAGGCCGCCACCGGGCACAGCCCGAGCACGATCAGGATCAGACCGCCGGTCGCCACGACGAAGCGGCTGCGCACCTTGGTCAT
This sequence comes from Streptomyces sp. NPDC127097, assembly GCF_042724075.1. NCBI lineage: Bacteria > Bacillati > Actinomycetota > Actinomycetes > Kitasatosporales > Streptomycetaceae > Streptomyces > Streptomyces sp. NPDC127097. The sequence continues at coordinate 27,203 of NZ_JBHXFI010000072.1, forward strand.
CGCGACCAGGCCGATGTTCTGGGCGAAGGCGCTGTTGGCGAAGCCGTTGAACAGCGGGCTGAGTGCGGTGCCGAGGGTGTCGGCGCGCAGTCCGCCCTCGATGGTGCGCTCGTCCGCCGGGCGGCCGACGATCCGGCCGAGGGCGAGCATGTCGGCCGTCGACTCGGTCATACAGACCAGCATCACGATGCACATGCTGACGATCGCGGCGATGTCGAACTGCGGCGCGCCGAAGTGGAACGGCGTCGGGAAGCCGACCAGCGACGCCTGCGAGAGCGCCGAGAAGTTGGTGATGCCGACGGGTATCGCGATCAGGGTGCCGGCGATCAGCCCGAGCAGGATCGCGATCTGCTGGAGGAAGCCGCGCAGCACCCGGCGCAGCACCAGCACGATCAGGAACGTCAGCGCGGCCATCCCGATGTTCGTCAGCGAACCGAAGTCCGGGGCCCGGTCGTTGCCGCCCTGGGACCAGTTGAACGCCACCGGCAGCAGCGAGACGCCGATCAGGGTGATGACGGTGCCGGTGACCACCGGCGGGAAGAACCGTACGAGCTTGGAGAAGTAGGGCGCGACGAGGAATCCCAGCACGCCGGCGACGATCACCGCGCCGAAGATGATCGGGAGGGCGTCCTCGGGACTCTGCGCCTTGCCGATGGCGACCATCGGTGTGACTCCGGCGAACGAGACACCGTTGACGAACGGGAGCTTGGCGCCGACCTTCCAGAAGCCCAGGGTCTGGAGGAGGGTCGCGATACCCGCGGTGAAGAGGCTGGCGCCCATCAGGAAGGCGGTCTCGGTGGCGCTCAGCCCGCAGGCCGGGCCCACGATCATCGGCGGGGCCACCACACCCGCGTACATCGCGGCCACGTGCTGGAGGCCGCTGGTGAACATCTTGAAGGGCGGGAGGGTCTCATCGACCGGATGTTTCCGGTCCCCCTCCGACTGCTGCCCGGTCATTGCGGCCACTGCGGGCCTCCTTCGTTTTCTGCGCCGCCGCTGCGGGCGATGCGAGGCTGTCACGGAGGGCGTGCGATGTGGTGCGTACTGCGGGAAGTCGCCTGGTGAGCGTGGTGCGGCCGGGCGCGCTTGTGGCGCGTGGACGGGGGTGGCCGGCCGGGCCGACCGGCCCCGGAGATACGGGAGTTCCCGTACCTCCGGGTCCGGCGCTTGTGGATCCCGCTCGGATCCACAAGCCCGGCCGGGAGCCGTCCCTCCCGGCCGAGTCAGGGGTGTGCGCCGGTCGCGTGACCGCGCCGTGGGGGTCAGCCCTCGGCGGCGATACGTGCCAGACGCTGGGCCTCCGCCCGCGCGGTGCGGGCGATGGCGTCCTCGTCGACGTTGCTGAGGTGGTTGTCCTCGACGACCGGCCGGCCGCCGACGAGGGAGAGGGTGACCGGCGCGGCGGCGCCGAAGACCAGCGCGGTGACCGGGTCGGCGATGGAGGAGTGCCCGAGGCCGTCCAGCTTCCACAGCACGAGGTCGGCGAGCTTGCCGGCCTCCAGCGAGCCGATCTCGGCGGTCCGGCCGAGGACCTGCGCACCGCCGTAGGTGCCGAGCCGCAGCGTCTTGCGGGCGTTGAGGGCGGCTTCCCGGTGGGCGCCGAGCCGGTTGATGAGCAGGGCGTTGCGCAGCTCGGTGTGGAGTTCGCCGGACTCGTTGGAGGCGGTGCCGTCGACGCCGAGGCCGACCGGGACGCCGGCCGCGAGCAGGTCGGGGACGCGGGCGATACCGGCCGCGAGGCGGGCGTTGGAGGACGGGCAGTGCGCGACGCCGGTGCCGGTGCGGGCGAAGGCGGCGATGTCGGAGTCGTTCATGTGGACGCAGTGCGCCATCCACACGTCGTCACCGAGCCAGCCGGTCGACTCGAAGTAGTCGGTCGGGCCCATGCCGAACAGCTCGTGGCAGAACTTCTCCTCCTCCACGGTCTCCGAGCCATGGGTGTGCATCCGTACGCCCTTACGGCGGGCCAGCTCGGCGCCCTGTCGCATGAGTTCGGTGGAGACGGAGAACGGCGAGCAGGGCGCGGCGGCGATCTGCACCATCGAGCCGAAGGAGGCGTCGTGGTGGGTGTCGATGGCCTCCTCCGTCGCCAGCAGGGCGCCCTCGGTGGTCTCGACGGCGAAGTCCGGGGGCAGCCCGCCGTCCTTCTCGCTGCGGTCCATGGAGCCGCGGGCCAGGGTGATCCGGGCGCCGATCTCCGCGGCGGCGGCGAGCTCGGCGCCGACGAGGTCGCCGGAGCCCTGCGGGAAGACGTAGTGGTGGTCGGCGGCGGTGGTGACGCCGCCCCTGACCATCATGCCGAGCGAGCCCTGGGTGGCCGCGGCGAGCATCGGGGCGTCGATCCGGGCCCAGGTCGGGTAGAGCGCGACCAGCCAGTTGAACAGGTTGTGGTCGGTGGCCAGGCCCCGGGTGAGCCACTGGTAGAAGTGGTGATGGGTGTTGATCAGGCCGGGGGTGACCAGATGTCCGGTGCCGTCGATCCGGCGGACCACGTTCTCCAGTCCCTCGGGAGCCTTGCCCGCGCCCACCGACTCGATGACCTGGCCGGCGACGACCACATGTCCGGTGGCGTACTCGGTGTCGTGGGCGTCGACGGTCGCGATGGCGCAGTTCTCGATGACGAGGCGCTGCGTCACCGCGCTGTCAGGGGATGCCGGTGCAGCCATGGTGCGGTTCCTTCTTTCGGTACTGGCGGTGGGCACGGCATGGCCCTAGGGGATTTGAGTGCCGGAGCCGGACGGGGCGGCTGACAGGACCGCTGCCCGTGGACTGCTCCGGGTGCCGAGGTGGTGGAAGAACAGATTGAGCACGACCGCGGTCAGGGCTCCGGCGCTGATCCCGGAGCCGAGCACGGTCCGTGCCCAGGCGGGGAAGTCGGCGTAGAAGGCCGGCGCGGCGAGCGGGATGATGCCCGCACCGAGGGAGACGGCCACCAGGATGATGTGGGAGCTGTCGTCGAGACCGGCCTCGGAGAGCGTGCGGATACCGCTGACCGCGATCGATCCGAACAGGACGATACCCGCGCCGCCGGGCACCGGCATCGGCACCAGCGAGACCACCGCGCCCAGCACCGGGAACGCGCCCAGCACGAGCAGCGTGGCACCGGGCAGCGCGACGACGGGCGCCGAGCGCAGCCCGTCGAGGCTCGCCATCCCGAAGGGGACCGCGGCGAGGGTGCCGGCGACCAGCCCGATCAGCAGCGCGATCTGCTTGACGAAGCCCCGGGCGTGCTGGAGGGCGGCCGGGACGAGCCGCCTGACCGCCGGCTTCTCGTCCACCGGATGAACCGGGGACGTGGGGTGGTGCGGGTCGTGCGGGTGCTGTGCCATGGGTCGTTCCCCTCAGGATGTGAGTTCCCCTCCCCGCTGCGGGGTGGGGAGGGGAACGCACGGCACGGCGTTGCGTCGGAGCCGCTCAGAGGTTCGTCAGATCCACCGGGATCTTGGGCTCGACACCGTCGCGCAGAACAGTGGCTTCGATCAGGCCGTACGGGCGGTCCGCCGCGTAGTAGACCTCGTTGTCGTTCTTCAGCCCGAACGGCTCCAGATCCACCAGGAAGTGATGCTTGTTCGGGAGCGAGAAGCGGATCTCGTCGATCTCGGAACGGTGATTGATGACGCGCGACCCCATTTGGTACAGGGTCTGCTGGAGCGAGAGGCTGTAGGTCTCCGCGAACGCCTCCAGCATGTGCTTCTTGACCTGCTCGTACGAACGCTCCCAGTGGGGCATCCGCTGCTCGTCGTCGGTCCAGTTGAACCGCCAGCGGCCGGACACCTCGGTGGCGAGGATGCGGTCGTAGGCTTCCTTGAGGGTCGTGTACTTGTCCTTGATGTAGCCCCAGAACTCCGAGTTGGTGGAGTTCATCACCACCAGGTCCTTCAGCCCGGAGATGACCTGCCACTGCTCACCGTCGTAGGTGATCTCGGTCAGGCGGGTCTCCTGGCCCTTGCGGACGAAGGAGTGCCGGACCTCGTCGGCGCCGATGAAGCGGGAGTTGGCGTCGGAGTTGGCGATCCGCTCCCAGGCGTACTCCTCGATCCGGATGCGGGCCCGGTGGATCGGCTCCTGGCTGGTGACGAAGTGCCGGGCCAGGTGGATGCCGAACTGCTCGGCCGACTCGATCCCGTACTCCTTGGCGAAGGCGTACACGGTGTTCTTGGTGGTGTCCGTCGGCAGGCAGTGGGCGTTGGAGCCGGAGAGGTGGACCTCTTCCAGGTCGCCGGAGAGCGACACGGAGACGTTCAGGTCCTTGATGTGGTGGGTGTCGCCGTCGCGGGTGATCTTGACGACGCGGTTTTCCGCTTTGCCGTACTGGTTCTGTCCGAGCATCACCGGGCGGGCCGGGCGGGAATGGGCAGTCATGTCGGTGCTAGCTCCCTCGGTATACGGAGTAGCCGAACGGGTTGAGCAGCAGCGGTACGTGATAGTGCTCGCCCGGCTGGACGGCAAAGGTGATTGCCACCTCCGGGAAGAACGCTCCGCTGTCCCTTACGCGGGGGGCGTCCTGCTGTTCCTCGGCTTGCTGGTGTGCTGTGCGGTGTTCGCCGTGCTTGTTCGAGCTGAAGTACTCCTCGACGGCGAAGTCGAGGCGCACATGGGTGGTGCCGGCCGGCAGCTCCGGCAGGTCCTTGCAGCGTCCGTCCGCGTCGGTGGTGGACGCGCCGTGGGCGGTCCAGGCGCCGTCGCTGCCGGAGCGCACCGAGAGCGTGAGGGCGACGCCCTCGGCGGGGCGGCCCACGCTGGTGTCCAGGATGTGGGTGGACACCGACGTCGGTGCGGCCGTCGCGCTGCTCATGCTGCGTCTCCTTCTGCGTGCTCCGCGATACGGGTCAGCCGAATGCGGTTGATCTTGCCGAGTTCCGTACGAACGATCTCTCGTTCCTGTTCCGGCGTGTTGTCGATCCGGTAACGGACCGCGTCCCGCATCTGCTCTCCGGTACGGCCGGAGGCACAGATCAGGAAGACATGCCCGAACTTCTCCTGGTAGGCCAGGTTGAGTTCGAGCAGCTCCGCCTTGAGCGCGTCGGAGGCGCCCGCCATGCCGCTCTGCTCGCGGTGCGAGGTCGGGTCGCCCGGCTTCGGCCGGCCGATGGGCGGGTGCCCGGCCATCGCCTCGGCCAGGTCCGCCGCGGTCAGGCCGGCCATGGCGGCGTCGTTCGCGGCGAACAGTGCGTCGGTGGTGGCGTAGGGGCGCCGGGCGAGTATCTCCTCGCCCCATGCCCGGCTCGCGCACACCTCGTGCAGTGCGGCGCGTGCCGTGGCGTCGTCCGCGGTGTTGAACCGGGTGAGCCCCGCGGGGGGCACGGGGGTGTCCCCCGTCGAGTGCGGTGAACTCGAAGACACGGGAAGCCTCCGTGGCCTGGTGGTGCTGGACAGCTCTGCTTGGCTGGAAACAGCTAAGACCCCCGGCAACATCACGTCAACACTTTGTTGAAAACTCGGCGACACAAAAGCCGCCGTCCGGTGCTGCGGGACGGCGGCTGCGGCGGCCGGGCGGGGCCGTGACCGGCTGCCCTCAGTCGGCGCCCTTCGCGGCATTCTCCCTGTTCAGGTAGTTGTACACGGTGAAGCGACTCACCCCGAGCGCACTGGCGACCGTCTCCACGCCGTGCCGGACCGAGAAGGCCCCGCGGGACTCCAGAATCCGCACGACCGACTGCTTGGTCTTACGGTCCAGCTCCGCCAGCGGCACCCCGTGCCGGCGCTGGAGCTCGGCGAGGATGTGGTCGAGCGAGTCCGACAGATGCGGCAGCCGTACGGCCACCCGGTCCTGACCCTCCCAGGTCAGGACGACATCGTCACCCTCGGCCAGGTCCGGCGCGATCATCTGGCCACCCATCGCGTCGACCAGCGGCTTGACCGCCTGGACGAAGGGGTGGTCGGCGGGATCCGTCATGTCGCGTCCCCCTCGCCCCGCCCGGCCTCGCCGATGACATTGACCTGAAGGGAGACCCGGGTGGCGCCCGCTCGCAGGGATTCCCGCAGCAGCGCGGTCACCGCGCCGAGCACCTGATCGGCGTCGCCCTCGGCCGTATTGCCGAACGGACCGACGTCCACGGCGTCCAGCTCGGCGCCCGTGACGATGTCCCGGGCCACCACCGCATGCGCCGGCGCCTCGTCCAGGTCGAACGGCTCCGTTGTGAACTCCACTCTCAATCGCACGCCGCTCAACCTACGCGCGGTTCGGCCCGGCCACCAGAAATTGCCCCGGGGCCCCCTTGACAGCCTCCGAGCCCGCCAGGCACTGTTCCATTAAGCAGAAAAACAGTTCCACTATCCGGAAGGGCGCCGCCGTTATGGGTTTCCCGGACACGCGCTTCAACGTCAATCTGTCGATCCTGTTCACCGAGCTTCCGCTGCTGGAGCGGCCGGCGGCCGCGCGGGCGGCGGGCTTCACCGCCGTGGAGCTGTGGTGGCCGTGGGTGGATGCCCCGGTGCCGGAGCAGGCCGAGCTGGACGCACTGCGCGACGCGCTCAATGACGCGGGGACCCGGCTGGTGGGGCTGAACTTCTACGCCGGACAGCTGCCGGGCCCGGACCGCGGCGCGCTGTCCGTTCCCGGCGACGAGTCGGCGAAGTTCCGGGCCAACGTGCCGGTGGCGGTGGAGTTCGCCCGCTCACTGGGCTGCACGGCGTTCAACGCCCTGTACGGCAACCGCGTCGAGGGGGTGGACGCGGCCGAGCAGGACCGGCTGGCGCTGGAGAACCTCACGTACGCCGCGCGGGCCGTGGCGGAGGTGAACGGGACGCTGCTGATCGAGGCGCTCAACGCCCCCGAGTCGCCGAACTGCCCGATCGTCTCGGCGCCGAAGGCGATCGAGGTCGTGGACGCGGTGAACGCGGCGACGGGCCTGGACAACGCCCGCTTCCTGATGGACCTCTACCACCTGTCGATGAACGGCGAGGACCTGGACGAGGTCATCGACCGCTACACCGGCCGGACCGCGCATGTGCAGATCGCCGACAACCCCGGCCGCGGCGCGCCCGGCACCGGTGACCTCGACCTCGCCGGCCTGCTCGACCGCCTCGTCAAGGCCGGTTACGACGGCTGGGTCGGCCTGGAGTACAAGCCCGGCGACGGCGCCGGCGCCGAGGCGTTCGGCTGGCTCCCGGCCGACCGCCGCGCGGCGCACTCCTGACACCTCGTAAGCGCTTCGAAAGAGACTCTCATGAGCAATCTTCCCAAGGTCGCGTGGATCGGTCTGGGCATCATGGGCTCGCCCATGGCCGAGAACCTGATCAAGGCCGGATACCCGGTGACCG
>NZ_JBHXFI010000073.1:0-34318 GCF_042724075.1 Streptomyces sp. NPDC127097
CCTCCCACCTTTGGGTTTGGTGGGTTGTTTTTTTTTTTTTCCGCCCGCGGGCGGGGGGGCGTATGGGCCCCTGGGGGGGCGTGGGGGGCCCGCCCCGCCCGCCCCCCCCCGCCCCCGTCCCCGGCCGTCCCGCCACAGCGCCGCGGCGGCCGTGCCACGGACGGCCGATCCGCCGAACGGCGCCAAGGGCTGGTGGCACCCCCGTCGCGCCGATAGGTTCAGCCCGACCTTTGCTATCCCAAGGGGAGGGTGCATGCGCAAGGCCACCAGATGGCTGCTGTCGCTCGCGGTGCTCATAGGCACGGCGGGAGCCGGCAGTGCTTCGGCAGGAGCGGCCACCGCCGCCGAGCCGAAGACCGAGGACATCAAGGACCGGATCCTGGCGATTCCGGGGATGAGCCTCATCGAGGAAAAGCCGGTCGACGGCTACCGCTACTTCGTTTTGAATTACACCCAGCCGGTTGACCACCGGCACCCCTCGAAGGGGACCTTCCAGCAGCGACTGACCCTGCTGCACAAGTCGGTGGACCGGCCGACGGTGTTCTTCACCTCCGGGTACAACGTGAACACCACGCCGTCCCGCAGCGAACCGACCAAGATCATCGACGGCAATCAAGTCTCGATGGAATACCGGTACTTCACCCCGTCGCGGCCCACGCCCACCGACTGGAAGAAGCTGGACATCCGGCAGGCCGCCAACGACCAGCACCGCATCTTCCGGGCGCTGCACCGTATCTACGGCAAGAACTGGATCGACACCGGCGGCAGCAAGGGCGGGATGACCGCCACGTACTACCGCCGCTTCTTCCCGCACGACATGAACGGCACCGTCGCCTATGTCGCGCCCAATGACGTACGCAACGACGAGGACTCCGCGTACGACCGGTTCTTCCGCACCGTCGGGACCGCGCAGTGCCGCACCGCCCTCACCGCCATCGAGCGCGAGGCCCTGCTGCGCCGCGGGGAGATGGTCAAGCGCTTCCAGGACTGGGCCGACAAGGAGAAGCAGACCTTCACCAAGGTCGGCAACGCGGACCGGGCCTATGAAGTCATGGTCACGGACCTGGTGTTCGGGTTCTGGCAGTACCAGCCGGCCGAGACCGCCTGCGCCGAGGTGCCCAAGCCGACCGTCTCCACCGACGAGCTGTGGAAGTGGATGGACAAGGTCGGCGGCTTCGACAGCTACACCGACCAGGGCATGGAGCCGTACACGCCGTACTACTACCAGGCGGGCACCCAGCTCGGAGAGCCCGGCTACGGCTACCCGCAGCTGGCCGGTCTGCTGAAGTACCCCGGCATCAACAACTCCCGGTCGTTCGTGCCGAAGGACATCCCGATGCGCTTCGACCGGCGCGCCATGCCCGACATCGACCGCTGGGTGCGCCACCACGCACAGCGGATGATGTTCGTCAACGGTGAGTACGACCCGTGGAGTTCGGAGCACTTCGAGGTCGGCAAGGGCGCCCGGGACTCCTATGTCTTCACCGTGCCCGGCGGCAACCACGGCTCGAACATCGCGAAGCTGAAGGAGGCCGACCGCACCAAGGCCACCGCCGAGCTTCTCGACTGGGCCGGTGTCCAGGCCCCGGCCGGCAAGCCCACCCCGCTGGCCCCGGACAACAAGAAGCTGGACAAGCAGGAGATCCGGCGGATGCCGCTGCTGCGGCCCTGAGTCCGCCACCCGCCGCGGGGCCGCCGCGCCCCGCGGCCGCGGGGCGGTGACGGACCGAACGGCGCGCTCCCCGAGGGACCGGGGGAGCGCGCCGTGTCCGGGTCCGGGCCCCGCTCAGTACGTCAGCCCGTGGCCGATCTGGTAGAGCGCCCGGGTCGGGGCGTCGGCACGCATTATCGGGACGGGCAGCCGGCCCGCCGGACTCCGCCGGCCGGCGATCACCCGGGCCGCCGCCCGCAGCTCCACATCGGTCCAGGAATAGCTCGCCAGGGCCGCCGTGACCCCGGTCAACTGGGCGATGTCATACGGGTTGCGGACCGCCAGCTGCACCACCGGCTTGCCCGTGGCGAGCAGCGCCTCGACCAGCTTCCGCTGGGCGGAGGCCGCGGTCACGTTGTAGGTGGCCACCACCACCGCGTCCCGCTCGCGGAGCGCCGCCACCGCCTCGTCGATCCGCTGCTGGGTCGGCGTCTGGCCCGTGGACAGGGCGGTGGCCGTGAAGCCCAGCTCGGTGAGGGCCCGGGCCAGCACCGTGGTGGGCGGACCGCCGGTCCCGGACGGCGCGGCCGCGTCGACGCCGGCCACCAGCACCCGGCGCTCCCGGAGGCGGGACAGCGGCAGGACGCCGGTGTCGTTGCGCAGCAGCGTGGTGGTGCGGTCCGCGATCCGGTCGGCGGTGGTGAGGTGGGCGCGGGTGCCGACCACCCGGTCCACGGCCCGGTGGGTGGTGTACGGGTTCTTGAAGAGTCCGCGCCGCTCCTTGAGCAGCAGAATGCGCAGCAGCTTCGCGTCGAGGTCCCGCTCGGCCAGCTCGCCCTCCTTGAGCGCGGTGAGCACGGCACCGTGCGCGACGGCCAGGTCCGGCGGGTTCAGCAGCTGGTCGACCCCGGCCTTGAGGGCCAGCACCGGAACCCGGGCGTCGCCGTACTTCACCCGTACGCCCTCCATCCCGAGGGAGTCGGTCACCACCACACCGTCGTAGCCGAGGCGTTCACGAAGGATGCCGGTGAGGATCGGGCGGGAGAGGGTGGCCGGGTCCTCGCTCGGGTCGAAGGCGGGCACGACGATATGCGCCGTCATGATCGAATCGATCCCGGCGGCGATCGCGGCCTTGAAGGGCGGCGCGTCCAGCCGCTCCCACTCCTCGGCACTGTGGTGGATGTACGGCAGCCCGACATGGCTGTCGGTGTCGGTGTCGCCGTGGCCGGGGAAGTGCTTGGCGCAGGAGGCGATCCCGGCGCCCTGATAGCCGTTCACCTCGGCGGCGACCATACGGGCCACGGCCTGCGGGTCCGCGCCGAAGGAGCGCACACCGATGACCGGGTTGGCGGGGTTGACATTGACATCGGCGTCCGGCGCGTAGTCCTGCCGGATGCCCAGGGCGAACAGCTCCTCGCCGGCGATCCGGGCCGCCGTACGGGCATCGTCGCGGGAACCGCCCGCGCCGAGCGCCATCGCCCCGGGGAAAAGCGTCGCGGGCGCACCGACGCGGGCCACTATGCCGTGTTCCTGGTCGGTGGAGATCAGCACCGGCACGGGGACGCGCTGGGCGGCGGCGGCCTGCTGGATGCCGTTGGAGAGATCGGCGATCTGGTGCGGCTCCCGGGTGTTGTGCGCCCAGCCGAAGTAGATGATGCCGCCGACGTGGTACTTGGCGATCAGCTCGGCGGCGTTGGCGACGCCGATCTCCTTCTGGTTCGCGGCGGCATCGGCCGGGTCGGGGTCGGTGGCGGAGTGCCCGTAGACCCGCATGACGAAGAGCTGGCCGACCTTTTCCTCCGGAGTCATACGGGAGATGAGGCGGCGCAGCCGGGCCTTGGTGGCGGCGGACGGGGCCGGGGACGGGGCCGGGGCGGCGGGCTGGTGTCCGATGCCGGGCGCCGTGCCGTGCGCGGGGCCGGCAACCGCGCCCGTGGCAGCGGCGGCCGCGGCGGCCGCGGTGGTCAGGAGGGTACGTCTGGAGTGCATCTGCGCTCCTTCCGGAGGGCTTCCTCGGCTCATTGAAGGAAACTTCCAAGGAGACACGGATAGCCGGAAAACTATTGTCGGTCAATGACGCGATCCGTGGTGGCGCCCAGCTATTGCGCGGCGGCGGGGGATGTGTGATGGGGCGTCGGGCTGGTCGGGCTGCGGAAGCCGGGGCGGGCCGACGGCCGGGGGAGGGGGAGTGGGCGGCGGCGTGCCGGGTGGGGCGGCCTGGGCGCGGTTCCGGGTGGGCCGCGGTGAAGGCGCTGGTGGCGGCGTGCGGGGAGGCCGGCGAAGGCGCGGGGCGGGCGGGCGACGGCGGGCGGGCGGGCGGCCGGCCGTGTCCGGACCCGGCGCCGCCCGCCGCATCCCGCCTCAGGGAGCCGTGGGCCCGTCTTCCAGGAGCTGCTGGAGGTGGGCGCGGCCCGGGGCCAGCAGGGCGGGGAGGTCGGCCGCCCCGGGGTACCAGCGCTTCTCGTACTCCCAGCACAGCCAGCCGCCCGCGCCCTGGTCATAGGTGCCCTCGGGAGCCGGCACCGGGCCCTGGGCGCCGGCGGGGGGCCGGCCCAGGGTGCCCAGGGCGGCGGCCAGCGGCACGGCGCCGGCACCGAGCGGGACCGGCGTGCGGTCCTCGGCCGAGGCGACGTCCTTGACCTGGACATAGCCCAGATGCGGGGCGAGCGCGGCATGGGTGTCGGCCGGCTCCTCGCCACCGAGCCAGCTGTGCAGCACATCCCAGAGCGCCCCGATCTGACGGTGGCCCACGGGGCCCAGCACCCGGGCGGCATCCGCGCCCGTACGGTGCGAGTCATGGGTCTCCAGCAGCACCCGGACGCCGCGTTCGGCCGCGAGCGGGGCCACCGCGGCGAGCCGGCGGGCGGCATCCGCGTCCGCCTCGTCCGCCGGGCGCTCCCCGCCGCCGGGGAAGACCCGGACATACGGCGCCCCCAGATCGGCGGCGAGAAACACCAGCTCGCTCAGCTCCTGCGCCAGCTCCTCCTCGCCCGCCGCGTCCCGGGCCGCGGCCACCTGGGCGTATCCGGCGACCGCCAGGATCTCGACCCCGGCGTCCGCGAACTGCTCGCGCACCGCGGCCCGTTCCCGCATCCCGATCAGCGGATGCACCGGTTCCTCCGGATGGGCCCGCAGCTCCACGCCCTGATATCCGGTGCCGGTGGCCAGTCGCAGGACGTCGGCCACCGGCATGCCGGGCACACCGAGTGTGGAGAAAGCGAAGCGCATCGCGGGGGCGGTGCCGGGTGCGTTGCCGGTGCTGACCATGCCTGGGCTCCTCCTCGTGGTTCACACCATCGTCGTCCGTCCCTTCCACCCTGCCCGCAATGCCCGCGTCATCACAGGACCAGCCGCCAGTCCTGGCCGACCAGGTCCTGCCCGAAGCTGTGGTGCGCCGACTCGGTGACCAGCTCGAACCCGGCCCGCTGATAGATACGGCGGGCCGCGCCGAGGACGGAGTTGGTCCACAGCACCATCTCGCCGTACCCGGCCTCCCGGGCGAACTCCACGCAGGCATCGACGAGTTGACGACCGACCCCGTGCCCGCGGGCGTCCGGCTCCACCAGCAGCAGCCGCAGCCGGGCCACCCCGGGCCGCTCGTCCCGTACGCACATCACCGCGCCCGCCCGGCGCCCGTCCAGCTCCGCTATCCAGGTGCGGTCCCACCGCGGGTCGAAAGCCTCGGCGTACTCCGCGATGATCCGGGCCACCAGCGCCTCATAGCTCAGATCGAAGCCGTACTCGGCGGCGTAGAGGGCGGCGTTGCGCTCGACCATCCAGCCGAGGTCCCCGGGGCGGGCCGTGCGTAGCGTCACTTCGGCCGACCGGTCCTGGGGCGGCTGTTCCGCGCCCTCGCCGAGCAGGGCGCGGATGGTCCGCATCGAGTCCACCAGCCGGGCCCGGTCCTCGTCCGGGAGCCGCTCCAGCAGCGACCCGGCGGCGTCCTGCGAGCGCTCCTCCAGCAGGCCGGCCGCCTCCCGGCCGCCGTCGGTCAGCGTGATGCGCTGCCGGCGGGGGTCCTGCTCGGACCTGCCGCGGGTGATCAGCTCGCGGTCCTCGAACTTGCCGAGCAGCCTGCTCAGATAGCCGGCGTCCAGCGACAGCGAGGCCCGCAGATCCGCGGCGTCCACCCGCTCGTGGTGCGCGACCTCGTAGAGCACCCGGGCCTCGGTGAGGGTGAACGGGGTGTAGAGATGCCGCCCGTAGTCGAGGGCGCCGATCAGGTTCGTGTAGAAGCGGTTGAATCTGCGCAGCTCGCGGACGTCGGGCGCGGCGTCGCGCGCCGCGCCGGATGTCTTGTCGGATGCCGTCCCGGTTGTCATCGTCGACCCCTCACCCTTGACTGAGTCAAGGATAAGCGAAGGGTGCCGCACCGCGCACGGCAATTTCGCACCCTGTTGATGACCCCGCGTGCGGGCTAGCGTCCTCGCGGGAGAGCGCGCCCCGCGGGACGCTCCCCACCCGCCGCGAGCGAGGGAGGCCGGGCCGTGACACACACGACCGTACGCATCGCCATGAACGGCGTGACCGGACGCATGGGACACCGCCAGCATCTGGTCCGCTCCGTCCTGGCCCTGCGCGACCAGGGCGGCCTGGAGCTCGCCGACGGGACCCGGATCCGGCCCGAGCCCGTCCTCGTCGGCCGCTCCGCGCACAAATTACGGGCGCTGGCCGACCGCCACGGCGTGGAGCACTGGAGCTGCGACCTCGACTCCGTACTGGGCGACGACACCATCGACGTCTACTTCGACGCCCAGATCACCGCCGCCCGCGAGGAAGCGGTGGGCAGGGCCATCGCCGCCGGAAAGCACCTGTACGTCGAGAAGCCCACCGCGAGCGGCCTCGCCGGCGCCCTGAAGCTGGCCCGGCTGGCCCAGGAGGCGGGCGTCAAGAACGGTGTCGTCCAGGACAAGCTCTTCCTGCCCGGCCTCCGCAAGCTCCGCCGCCTCGTCGAGAGCGGCTTCTTCGGCCGCATCCTGTCCGTACGGGGCGAGTTCGGCTACTGGGTCTTCGAAGGGGACACCCAGCCGGCGCAGCGCCCCTCCTGGAACTACCGCGCCGAGGAGGGCGGCGGCATCGCGGCCGACATGTTCCCGCACTGGGAGTACCTCCTGCACGAACTGTTCGGGCCGGTCAGAAGCGTCCAGGCGCACCTCACCACCCACATCCCGCGCCGCTGGGACGAGTCGGGCACCCCGTACGACGCCACCGCCGACGACGCCGCCTACGGCATTTTCGAACTGGCCGGCGGCATCGTCGCGCAGATCAACTCCTCCTGGGCGGTCCGGGTACACCGCGACGAACTCGTCGAATTCCAGGTGGACGGCACCGAGGGCTCGGCCGTCGCCGGCCTGCGCCACTGCCGCATCCAGCACCGCGCCGGCACCCCCAAACCCGTCTGGAACCCCGACGTCCCGGCGTCCGAACCGTTCCGCGAGCAGTGGCAGGAGGTCCCCGACAACGCCGACTTCGCCAACGGGTTCAAGGTTCAGTGGGAGCTGTTCCTCCGGCATGTCGTACGCGACGAGCCCTGGCGCTGGGACCTGGCGGCGGGCGCGCGCGGCGTCCAGCTCGCCGAACTGGCGCGCCGGTCCTCGGCCGAGGGACGCCGCCTGGACGTACCGGAGCTGAGCCGGTGAACGCCCCGGCGCACTCGTCCGCATCCGAGCCGGACCCCGGATCCCCGTCCGCGCCGGACGCCCCCGTTTCCCCGCCCCCTTCCGCGTCGACCCCCTTGCGCTCCCGTACGGTCTTCGCCGCCGCCCACGTGGTCGCCGATCCACACGCCGACACCACCCCGGACGGCCCGGCCGCCGTCGACTGGGACACCACCCTCGCCTTCCGGCACCACCTGTGGGCGCACGGCCTGGGCGTGGCCGAGGCGATGGACACCGCGCAGCGTGGTGCGGGCCTGGACTGGGGCGCCGCCGCCGAGCTGATCCGCCGCTCCGCCGCCGAGGCACGCGCGGTCGGCGGACTGCTCGCCTGCGGCGCCGGCACCGACCAACTCCCCGCCCACGGAGCCTCCTTGGCCGAGGTCCGGGACGCCTACGAGGAACAGCTGGGCGCCGTCGAGGCGGCCGGCGCCCGGCCCGTCCTGATGGCGTCCCGCCAGCTCGCCGCGGCCGCCACCGGCCCGGACGACTACCGGGAGCTCTACGGCCACCTGCTGCGCCAGACCACCCGGCCGGCGATCCTGCACTGGCTCGGCCCGGTGTTCGACCCGGCGCTGGCGGGCTACTGGGGCAGCGCGGAACCCGACGCCGCCACCGGGACGCTCCTCGCGATCGTCGCCGACCACCCCGGCAAGGTGGACGGCGTCAAGATCTCCCTGCTGGACCCCGCCCGGGAGGTACGGCTGCGCCGCCAACTGCCCCCGGACGTACGCTGCTACACCGGCGACGACTTCCACTACCCCGAGCTGATCGCGGGCGACACCCACGGCTTCAGCGATGCCCTGCTGGGCGTCTTCGACCCGCTCGCCCCCCTGGCCGCGGCGGCCGTCCGCCGCCTCGACGCCGGGGACACCGCGGGATTCCGGGCCGCCCTGGACCCCACCGTCACGCTCGCCCGGCACCTCTTCGCGGCACCCACCCGCCACTACAAGACCGGTGTGGTCCTGCTGGCCTGGCTGGCGGGGCACCAGCCGCACTTCACCATGGTCGGCGGCCGCCAGTCGGCCCGTTCGCTGCCGCATCTGCGGCGCGCTTACCAACTGGCCGACGCACTCGGCCTGTTCCCGGACCCGGAGCGCGCCGCCCACCGGATGCGCACCCTGCTCACGGTGTACGGGGGAGCGGGCGCATGAACCACGGCACCCCGTCACTCCTCGACCGGCTCAGCCTCAACCAGCAGACCGTCCGCCAGTGGTCGCTGCCCCAACTGGCCGACGGCTGCGCACGCGCCGGCGTACGGGGCGTGGGCCTGTGGCGCGCGCCCGTACGGCAGTACGGGGTGGCCGCGGCCGCCCGGCTGATACGGGACGCCGGGCTGCGGGTCAGCAGCCTGTGCCGGGGCGGGTTCTTCACCGCCCTGGACCCGGGCGAGCGGGCCGCCGCCCTGGACGACAACCGGACGGCCCTCGACGAGGCGGCCGCCCTCGGGACCGACACCCTGGTCCTGGTCTCCGGCGGACTGCCGCCCGGCAGCCGGGATCTGGCCGGCGCCCGGGAGCGGATCGCGGACGCGCTGGGCGAGTTGGCGCCGTACGCCGCCGAGCGGGGCGTCCGCCTGGCGCTCGAACCGCTGCACCCGATGTACGCCGCGGACCGGTGCGTGGTCTCCACGCTCGCCCAGGCCCTGGACCTCGCCGAGCGGTTCCCCGCCGACCGGGTGGGCGTGGTGGTGGACACCTACCACCTGTGGTGGGACGACACGGTCGGCGCGCAGATCGGGCGCGCGGGCGGCACCGGCGGCACGGCCGGTTCCCGGATCGCCGCCTTCCAGATCGCCGACTGGGTCACCCCGCTGCCCGAAGGCGCCCTGCTGGGGCGCGGGCAGCTCGGGGACGGCTCGGTGGATCTGCGGTGGTTCCGGGAGCGGGTCGAGACGGCCGGCTACCGGGGGCCGGTCGAGGTGGAGATCTTCAACCCGGCGCTGTGGGCACGGGACGGCGCCGAGGTCCTGGCCGAGATCGTGCGGCGCGTCCGTACGCACGTCGGATAACCGCCGGACGACGGACGGACGACCGGGGGAACCGCCCCTCGGCCGGCCGGGAAATAACTCCGCGGAAGTGTGCAACCGTTGGCCGCCCGTAAAGGTCATAGCTGACGTTGGTCCCGAAAAGGGGAGGGATCCGGGGGGATCCGGGGCCGGCATGGAGGGGGAATCGAGGGGCCCGACCATCGGACGGGCCCCTCGATGGGAACCCGGCGTTCCGGCCCGGCGCGCCGCCGGACCCCGCGCGGTGTCAGACCCCGGCGGTACGGTCGGTGCATGGTCAACGCAGCCGTGATCGAAGGGGTCCTGGAGCGGATCACCTACGCCAATGAG
The DNA here is from genome assembly GCF_042724075.1 of Streptomyces sp. NPDC127097. NCBI lineage: Bacteria > Bacillati > Actinomycetota > Actinomycetes > Kitasatosporales > Streptomycetaceae > Streptomyces > Streptomyces sp. NPDC127097. The sequence goes on from NZ_JBHXFI010000073.1 coordinate 9,644, forward strand.
GAGAACGGCTACACGGTCGCGCGGGTCGACACCGGCCGCGGCTCCGGCGATCTGCTGACCGTCGTCGGCGCACTGCTCGGCGCGCAGCCCGGCGAGTCGCTGCGCATGGAGGGCCGCTGGGGCTCCCACCCGCAATATGGCAAGCAGTTCACGGTCGAGAACTACACCACCGTCCTGCCCGCCACGATCCAGGGCATCCGCCGCTATCTGGGCTCCGGCCTCATCAAGGGCATCGGCCCCCGGATCGCGGACCGCATCGTCGAGCACTTCGGCACGGACACCCTCGACATCATCGAGCGCGCGCCCGGCCGCCTCGTCGAGGTACCGGGCCTGGGCCCCAAGCGGACGAAGCTGATCGGCGCGGCGTGGGAGGAGCAGAAGGCCATCAAGGAGGTCATGGTCTTCCTCCAGGGCGTCGGGGTGTCCACCTCCATCGCGGTGCGGATCTACAAGAAATACGGCGACGCCGCCATCTCCGTCACCCGCAACGAGCCCTACCGCCTCGCCGCCGACGTCTGGGGCATCGGCTTCCTGACCGCCGACCGCATCGCACAGTCCGTGGGCATTCCGCACGACAGCCCGGACCGGGTCAAGGCGGGCCTCCAGTACGCCCTGTCGCAGTCCACCGACCAGGGCCACTGCTTCCTCCCCGAGGAGCAACTGATCGCCGACGCGGTGAAGTTGCTCCAGGTGGACACCGGCCTGGTCATCGACTGCCTGGGCGAGCTGGCCGCCGACCCGGAGGGCGTGGTCCGCGAGCAGGTACCGGGTGGTGCGGACGGTGCGCCGCCGGTCACCGCCGTCTATCTGGTGCCGTTCCACCGCGCCGAGATCTCGCTGGCCGGCCGGCTGACCCGGCTGCTGCGCACGGACGAGGACCGGATGCCGGCCTTCCGGGACGTCGACTGGGACAAGGCGCTGGCGTGGCTGGCGCGGCGTACGGGCGCCGAGCTCGCCCCCGAGCAGCAGCAGGCGGTGCGGCTGGCGCTGACGCAGAAGGTCGCGGTGCTCACCGGCGGCCCCGGCTGCGGCAAGTCCTTCACGGTCCGCTCCGTCGTCGAGCTGGCCCGCGCCAAGAAGGCCACGGTCGTGCTGGCGGCGCCCACGGGCCGGGCGGCCAAGCGGCTCTCGGAGCTGACCGGCGCGGAGGCATCCACGGTCCACCGCCTCCTGGAGCTCAAGCCGGGCGGGGACGCCGCCTATGACGCGGACCGGCCGCTGGACGCCGATCTGGTGGTCGTCGACGAGGCGTCCATGCTGGATCTGCTGCTCGCCAACAAGCTGGTCAAGGCGGTGCCGCCGGGCGCCCATCTGCTGCTGGTCGGGGACGTCGACCAGCTCCCGTCGGTGGGCGCGGGCGAGGTGCTGCGCGATCTGCTCGACGGGTCCGGCCCGGTGCCCGCCGTCCGGCTGACCAGGATCTTCCGCCAGGCCCAGCAGTCCGGGGTGGTCACCAACGCCCACCGCATCAACTCCGGCACCCCGCCCCTGACGTCGGGAATGACGGACTTCTTCCTGTTCGCCGAGGAGGACGCCGAAGAGGCCGGGCGGCTCACGGTCGATGTCGTGGCCCGCCGCATCCCGGCGAAGTTCGGCCTCGACCCGCGCCGGGACGTCCAGGTGCTCACCCCGATGCACCGCGGCCCGGCCGGCGCCGGCGCCCTGAACGGCCTGCTCCAGCAGGCCGTCACCCCCGCCCGCCCCGACCTGCCCGAGCGCCGCTTCGGCGGCCGGGTCTTCCGTGTCGGCGACAAGGTCACCCAGATCAGGAACAATTATGAAAAGGGCCGCAACGGCGTCTTCAACGGCACGGTCGGCGTGGTCACCGCCCTGGACTCCGACGAGCAGCGGCTGACCGTGCGCACCGACGAGGACGAGGAGGTTCCCTACGACTTCGACGAACTCGACGAACTCGCCCACGCCTATGCCGTGACGATCCATCGTTCGCAGGGTAGTGAGTATCCAGCGGTGGTGATTCCGGTCACCACCAGTGCCTGGATGATGCTTCAGCGCAATCTGCTGTATACCGCCGTGACCCGGGCAAAGCGTTTGGTGGTGCTGGTCGGCTCCCGGAAAGCCCTGGGACAGGCCGTCCGCACGGTATCCGCCGGTCGGCGGTGTACGGCGCTCGATCACCGGCTCGCCGGTGCGATGTGATGTCCCCCCTCTTTCCCATTCGGGGCGAAGAGGGGCAGGATGGGCGCTCAGGCGGCACTGAGTGCCGCAGACAGGCCCTATGGCCGACCCCGAGTGCACATCCAAGGCCCAAATGGGGGAAGGTATAGGCAGTCAGGGCACCTCGAAGAAGAGGCACAACGTCGGTGAGGGATGACGTGAGCGACAACTCTGTAGTACTGCGTTACGGGGACGGCGAATACAGCTACCCGGTCGTCGACAGCACTGTTGGCGACAAGGGCTTCGATATCTCGAAGCTGCGCGCCCAGACCGGTCTGGTGACCCTGGATTCCGGTTACGGCAACACCGCGGCGTATAAATCCGCGATCACCTATCTCGACGGTGAGAACGGCATTCTTCGTTACCGCGGGTACCCGATCGAGCAGCTTGCAGAGCGCAGCACGTTCGTCGAGACCGCGTACCTCCTCATCAACGGCGAGCTGCCCACCGTCGATGAGCTGGCGAACTTCAAGCAGGACATCACCTACCACACCCTGCTGCACGAGGATGTCAAGCGCTTCTACGACGGCTTCCCCCGGGACGCCCACCCGATGGCGATGCTGTCGTCGGTCGTCAGCGCGCTGTCGACCTTCTACCAGGACAGCCACAACCCGTTCGACGAGCAGCAGCGGCACATCTCCACGATCCGGCTGCTGGCCAAGCTCCCGACGATCGCGGCCTACGCGTTCAAGAAGTCGGTCGGCCACCCGGTCGTCTACCCGAGCAACGACCTCGGGTACGTCGAGAACTTCCTCCGGATGACCTTCTCGGTGCCGGCCGCGGACTACGAGCTCGACCCGGTCGTGGTCAGCGCCCTCGACAAGCTGCTGATCCTGCACGCGGACCACGAGCAGAACTGCTCCACCTCCACGGTCCGCCTGGTGGGCTCCTCGCAGGCGAACCTCTTCGCCTCGATCTCGGCCGGTATCAACGCCCTGTGGGGCCCCCTGCACGGCGGCGCCAACCAGTCCGTGCTGGAGATGCTGGAAGGCATCCAGCGCGACGGCGGCGACGTCGACTCCTTCATCCGCAAGGTGAAGAACAAGGAAGACGGCGTGAAGCTCATGGGCTTCGGGCACCGCGTCTACAAGAACTTCGACCCCCGGGCGAAGATCATCAAGGCGGCGGCGCACGATGTCCTCTCCGCGCTCGGCAAGTCCGACGAGCTGCTGGACATCGCCCTGAAGCTGGAGGAGCACGCGCTCTCCGACGACTACTTCGTCGAGCGCAAGCTCTACCCGAACGTCGACTTCTACACCGGCCTGATCTACCGGGCCATGGGCTTCCCGACCGAGATGTTCACGGTGCTCTTCGCGCTCGGCCGGCTGCCCGGCTGGATCGCCCAGTGGCACGAGATGATCAAGGAGCCCGGCTCCCGCATCGGCCGTCCGCGGCAGATCTACACCGGTGTCGTCGAGCGCGACTTCGTGCCGGTCGAGGAGCGCTGACCGCCGCCCTTCGAGGCAGCCCGCAGACATAAAGAAGCGCCCCGCCTCCGGATCCCCCCACGGGTCCAGAGCGCGGGGCGCTTCCCGTGTCCCGGTTGGATTCCCCCCACGGGATCCGTCCGGGCGTTCCGGGTTGCACCGCGATCTGCCGGGACGCGCACGTTCGGGAGGGCCGCTCAAAGCTCCCCGGGCACGTCGCCCCGGCCACGCGTAGCCGGGCACGATCCCCCAAGATCAGCACGGCTGTTGCAGTGCAAGCCCCGCCGGGGTGCCTGCACTGCCCGGTTAGACTCACGACCCCCCTCAATGGTTACGTTCCCATGAGTGTGATCTGGGTCTCTTGCCATATGGGGGCGAATGCGGTCAAGGGCTCACATCTGGAGATCGAGGCTCTGCGGTATGGGTGTTGTGTCAGTTGTAAGGGCTATGTGAAATTTCGTAGCCGCAGGCTGTTCGCGACCACGAAGACCGACGAGAAGGCCATCGCCGCACCCGCGATCATCGGGTTCAGCAGTCCGGCCGCGGCCAGCGGCAGCGCCGCGACGTTGTAGCCGAACGCCCAGAACAGATTCCCCTTGATCGTGCCGAGCGTGGCCCGCGCCAGCCGGACGGCATCCGCCGCCACCCGCAGATCGCCCCGTACGAGGGTGAGATCACCGGCCTCGATCGCGGCATCCGTGCCGGTCCCCATCGCCAGCCCCAGATCCGCGGCGGCCAGCGCGGCCGCGTCGTTGACCCCGTCACCGACCATCGCGACCGTACGGCCCCGGGCCCGCAGCCGCTCCACCACCGCCACCTTGTCCTCGGGCAGCACCCCGGCGATCACCTCGTCGATCCCGACCTCGGCAGCCACCGCCGCCGCGACGGCCTCGTGGTCACCGGTCAGCAGCACCGGGGTCATCCCCAGCCGGCGCAGCTCCCGCACCGCCGCCGCGCTGCCCGGCTTCACCGCGTCGGCGACCGCCAGCACCCCGCGCGCCCGGCCGTCCCAGGCCACCACCACGGCCGTACGGCCCGCGGCCGCGGCGCCGGCCAGCGCCTCCCGCAGCTCCGGCGGCAGCACGACCCCGGCCTCCTCGGCCAGCCGCGCCCGCCCCGCCAGCACCCGGTGGCCACCGACCGTCCCGCGCACCCCCAGCCCCGGCACGTTCTCGAAATCCGCCACGGCCGGCAGCGCGCCCACCCGACGGGCCGCACCCGCGGCGAGGGCGCGCGCCACCGGATGCTCCGAGGCGTCCTCCAGCGCCCCCGCCAGCCGCAGCAGCTCGTCCTCCGCGACACCCGGGGCCGCCACGACCTCCTGGAGCCGCATCCGGCCGCTGGTGACCGTGCCCGTCTTGTCCAGCAGCACGGTGTCCACCCGGCGGGTCGACTCCAGCACCTCCGGGCCCTTGATCAGGATGCCCAGCTGGGCGCCGCGCCCGGTGCCGACCATCAGCGCGGTCGGCGTGGCCAGGCCCAGTGCGCACGGGCAGGCGATGATCAGGACCGCCACCGCGGCGGTGAACGACGCGGTCGCCTCCCCGGTCACCAGCAGCCGGCCGGTCAGGGTGCCGGCCGCGATCAGCAGCACCACCGGAACGAAGACCGCCGAGACCCGGTCGGCCAGCCGCTGCACCGCGGCCTTCCCGTTCTGGGCGTCCTCCACCAGCCGCGCCATACGGGCGAGCCGGGTGTCCGCGCCGACCAGGGTCGCCTCGATCTCCAGCCGCCCCGACGCGTTCACCGTCCCGCCCGTGACACCGTCCCCGGGCGCGACCTCCACCGGGACGGACTCCCCGGTCAGCATCGACGTGTCCACCGCGGACGCGCCCGCCATCACCCGCCCGTCCGTGGCGATCTTCTCGCCGGGCCGGACCACGAAACGGTCGCCGACCGCCAGCTCCGCCACCGGAATCCGCACCTCACGCCCGTCCCGGAGGACGGCCACGTCCTTGGCGCCCAGCTCCAGCAGCGCCCGCAGCGCCGCCCCCGCCCGCCGCTTCGAGCGGGCCTCCAGATACCGCCCGAGCAGCAGAAACGCGGTCACCCCGGCCGCCGCCTCCAGATAGATCTGGGTCCCGGCGTCCGCACGGGACACGGTCAGATCGAAGCCGTGCCGCATACCCGGCATCCCCGCGTCGCCGAAGAACAGCGCCCACACCGACCAGCCGAACGCGGCCAGTGTGCCGAGCGAGACCAGGGTGTCCATGGTGGCGGCGCCGTGCCGCAGATTCGTCCAGGCGGCCCGGTGGAACGGCAGACCGCCCCAGACGACCACCGGCGCGGCGAGGGTCAGCGAAAGCCACTGCCAGAAGGGGAACTGGAGCGCGGGCACCATGGCCAGCACGATCACGGGCACGGCCAGTACGGCGGAGACCGTCAGCCGCTGCCGCAAGGGGCGCAGATCCGCCCGCGGTTCTGTGGAGAGGACCGCGCCGTCGGCCGGTGCTGAACCGGCCGGCCCGGTGGGCTCCGGCGGCGGTTCGGGGGGCCGCGCCGTGTAGCCGGTCCGCTCGACGGTGGCGATCAGATCCCCGACCGAGACCCCGCCCCCGTACGAGACCTGTGCCTTCTCGGTCGCGTAATTGACCGTGGCCACCACGCCGTCCATGCGGTTGAGCTTCTTCTCGACCCGCGCGGCGCACGAGGCGCAGGTCATCCCGCCGATGGCGAGCTCGACCCGCGCCTGTGCGGTGGAACCGGACATGGGATCAGGCCGCCTGCCCCACGAGCTCGTAGCCGGCCTCGTCGACGGCCGCGCGGACGGCTTCCTCGTCCAGCGGGGCCTTCGACGTGACGGTCACCAGGCCGGTGGCCGCGACCGCCTGCACCGCACTGACCCCGGCGATCTCGCCGATCTCCGCCGACACCGCACCCTCGCAGTGGCCGCAGGTCATCCCGGTGACCCGGTAGGTGGTGGTCACCGCCCCGGCATCGACGTCGGTGCCGCCGGAGTGGCAGGAGCCTTCCGGGGTGCAGCAGGAGCTGTTCTCAGCCATGGGGACTCTCCTTGTGGTGCTGATGCGTTCCGTGTGGTGCAAGTGTCGGAGTGCCGAAGCGTGCCACGCGAGACTCCGGCACCTGCCTTTGCCCCGACCTTAAGCAGCCTATACCCCTAGGGGGTATCAATCCAAGCCGTTGGCGCTCCCCGTGCCTGAACGGGGTCCCCATCCGCGTTGCCGTGCGCCCCACCACGCGTCAGCCTTGGGATACGGGCTCGGGGCGGATCCGAGGAGGCGGCCGGATGGACGTACTGGCCCTCTACGGCCTGCTGGTGCTCACCACACTGCCGCCGCTGGTCCCCAACTCCGCCCTGCTGGTCTCCGTCGGCGTGCTCGCCTCCCGCGGCGAACTGTTCCTGCCGCTGATCCTGCTGATCGTCGCCGGCAGCGCCCTGCTCGGCGACCTGCTGATGTACCTGGCCGCGCGGCGGTTCGGCGGACCCGTACGGGCCTGGATGCGACGCAAACCCCGCCGCCGGGCCCTACTGGAGTGGACCTCCGGCCGCATCCAGCGCTACGGCCTGCCGTTCGTGATCGCCGTACGGTTCCTGCCCAGCGGGCGGATCGTCGGCGCGCTGGCCTCCGGCGTGCTGCGCTACCCGCTGCGCAAATACGCCCTCGGCGCCGGCATCGCCGAAGCCACCTGGGCCACCTACTCCGTCGGCCTCGGCTACCTCGGCAGCGCCACCACCGGCCGCCCGCTCTACGCCGCCGCCATCGGCTTCGGCGTCTCCTGCGCGGTCGCCGCGGTCGGCGCCGCCATCCAATGGGCCCTCCGCCGCCGCGCGTTGCGCGACCCCTCGGAAGGCGGCGGCGAAGGTGAGGGCGGCGGCCCCCACAACGGCGGCGAGGACCCCGGCGGCCGGGCGTCCTCCGTGGCCGCCACCTGACGGCGCCCCCGGCGCACAGCGGCCGGGACCGCGGCGCCCCGAGCGCCCTCACACCCCCGGACCCGTACCGCCGGCCGGGGCCCGGACATCCGCCACAGCCACCGGCTCACCGCTGCGCCGCGAACGCTCGCACGCCTCGGCGACATAGAGCGCCTCCAGCGCCTCCCCCGGCGCACACGGGCTCGGCATACGGCCCGCCGCGACCTCGGCGAAGGCGCCCAGCTCGGTGACGTAGGCGTCGTGGAAACGCTCCATGAACGTGGCATACGGATCGGCCGCCCGCCGCCACGACAGCTCCGCCTCGGCGGACGGCAGCGGCGCCCGGTCGTCCAGCCCCACAAAGCGGGCCCCCTCGGAACCGCACACCTCCAGCCGGACGTCATGGCCCGCGCCGTTGTAGCGGGTCGCCGTAACGGTGGCCAGCGTGTCGTCGTCGAAGCGCAGCAGCGCCGCACAGGTGTCGACATCGTCGCCGTCCGCGAAGAAGGACGCCCCGCGGTTGGCGCCCTGCGCGTACACCGAGACCACCTCACGGCCGGTGAGCCAGCGCAGGATGTCGAAATCATGGATGCTGCAATCCCGGAACAGCCCGCCGGAGGTGGGGATGTAGCCGGCCGGCGGCGGCGTCCGGTCGCTGGTGCAGGCGCGCAGGGTGTGCAGCCAGCCCAGCTCGCCGGAGCGCAGCGCCTCGCGGGCGGCCCGGTAGCCCGCGTCGAACCGCCGCTGGAAACCGATCTGTACGGGCACGGTGCCGGCCCGCGCCCGCTCCACCACCCCGACCGTGCCGGGCACATCCAGGGCGACCGGCTTCTCGCAGAACACCGGCACCCCCGCGTCCAGGGCCTGGTGGATCAGCGGGGCGTGGGCGCTGGTCGCGGCGGTGATCACCACACCGTCCAGGCCGTCCGCGTACATCTCCTCGATACCCGCGGCGGCGCGCACACCAAGGGTGTCCGCCAGCGCGGCGGCCCGTGCGGCGTCCAGGTCCGCGACGACGACGTCGGTGACGCCCGGGACGCTCCGGAGGGTGGTGGCGTGGAACGCGCCGATGCGCCCGGTGCCGATCAGACCGATCTTCATGGCGGGGGTCCCTTCCGGTGGCTGTGTGCGTGGGAGCGGTCCGTTAAAGCGGCCCGTTGGAACGGTCCAACCGCTCGCGATAGCCGCACCCTGCATGTCCTGATGTCCGTATGTCAACCACCTTGCGGGGCCGTAAGGTTGCGCGTTGACGGCGACCTGCGCCGATGGAAGGATTTCCGTTCATGGAACGGTCCAACGGGTGGCTCGGCACGCACGCTGAGGGGCAAGTCGACGCGCAGGCGGAGGGGCGAGCCGCCGAGCGAGCCGAGGCGCGGACGGACGGTGCGACCGCCGCCCGGGCCGCGCCGACCGGCGCACGGCCGGTTGCGGGTGCGGGCCGCCCGCCCACGATCCGCGGAGTCGCGGAGCGCGCGGGCGTCTCCAAATCGCTGGTCTCGCTGGTGCTTCAGGGCTCACCGCGGGTCAGCGACAGCAAGCGGCAGGCCGTGCTGGACGCCATCGAGGAGCTCGGCTACCGGCCGAACGCCGCCGCCCGCAGCCTGGTCGCCCGCCGTACGCACACCGTCGGGGTGCTGCTGAACGATATGCGCAACCCCTGGTTCGTCGAGGTGCTCGACGGACTGAACTCGCTGCTCCAGGCGCACGGCCTGCGGATGCTGATGGCCGACGGGCGGCTGGACCGCCGGGCCGGCCAGGACTTCGCCCGCACCTTTCAGGAGCTGCGGGTCGACGGCCTCGTCGTCGTCGGCACCCTCCCGGACACCGACGGCCTCGCCGAGGTCGCCGAGCGCCTGCCGACCGTCATCGCCGGCAACCACGAACCCCGGCTCCCGCACGCCGACCTCGTCGCCAACGACGACGAGCGCGGCGCCCGGCTCGCCACCGAGCACCTCATCGGCCTCGGCCACCGGCGGATCGCCCATATCGCCGGACAGGGCCTGGTCGGCGAGCTGCGACGGCGCGGCTTCGAGGCCGCGATGCGCGCCCACGGCCTGGCCGAGAGCGCCGTCGTGACCAGCGGCGACGGGACCGAGGAGGGCGGCTACCGCGCCGCCGTCCGGCTCCTCACCCCACCGTCCGCCCCCGCACGCCCGGGTGCCCGGCCGCCGGCCGCCCAACGCCCCACCGCCGTCTTCGCGTTCAACGACATCTCCGGTGTCGGTGCGCTGTCCGCGGCCCAGGAGTTGGGCCTGCGCATACCCGCCGACCTCTCCCTCGTCGGCTACGACAACACCTATCTCGCCCGCATCCGCCACCTCTGGCTGAACTCCGTGAACAACGCCAGCCACGAGGTCGGGCGGCGCGCGGCGCGCTGCCTCCTGGACCGTATGGCGTGCCCCGACGCCCCGGCCGGGCAGCAACTCGTCGCCCCGGAACTGGAGATCAGGGGCTCGACGGCAGCACCCCGGCCCGACTGACCCGTAGCCGCCGGGTGCGTCCGGCCGCGCTGCCGCCCGGGCCCCGGTGCCGCCCGGGGCGCCGGAGCCGGTCCGGTCCGGTGGCTCAGCGCCGGCCGCGTTGGCCCGGCCGCTGCGCCACCCACCTTCTGACCGTGTCGGCGAACCAGTACGGTTTTCCGCCCTCCACCAGATCCGGTTCGGGCAGCAGCCCGTGCTTGCGGTAGGAGCGCACGGTGTCCGGCTGCACCTGGATGTGCGCGGCGATCTCCTTGTACGACCAGAGCTTGCGGTCGGTCATCTCTGCCACCTCCTGAGTGCCGTACGCAGGGTCGGCCCGGAGAGCCGGCAGGGGGCTGGGTACGGCCTGGTGATCACTCACCCTGTGCCTGGACAACGACACCGAGTAACCATCGGGGAGGGGCTGTTGAACGGCTGTGACGTAAGGCGCGCGTAACGGTGACAGCGGTGACGCGGGGCGGACGGCTGTGACGGGGGCGGGACGATCAGTGGCCGGGGCGGGGCACTCCCGTACGGGGCGGGGGCGCTCAGGGGCCGGGGTGCGGGCACTCCCGTACGCAGCGAGGACGGGGTGACGAGGGGCGGGGCTCCGGGCACGGCGGCGGGTCGGTCGCGGTGCGGGCCCCGGCGCCGTGGGCACACAGCCGTGTGGCGGGCCAGTGCCCCGACTGGGGAACCGGCCCGCCACAGGGGTGTTGCCGATGGTAAGGGTGTTGCCGACGGTCGGCAGCGGATCAGGCGTGGTACAGCGCGTACCAGGTCTTCTTGCCGACCTTGCCGTCAGCGGTCAGATGGTGCCGGGACTGGAACTTCTTCACCGCGGCCCGGGTCTTGGGGCCGAAGTAGCCGGTCACATCTCCCCAGGGGAGATAGCGGCGGTTCGCCAGCAGGCACTGCGCCTGCGAGACGCGGTCGCCGCGCTGACCGTAGACGGTGAGGGCGTTGCCGTTGTAATAGGCGCAGGCGGCCAGGGTGTCGGCCCGTCCGCCGGCCGGAGCGTCCGCGGACGCCGGGCCGGTGAGCAGTCCCGCGGTCAGCAGGCCCGCGGTCGCGGTGAGGACGGCTGTGCGCTTGACGGTTCGGCTGAGTGCGTTGGTCTTCACGAATTCCACCGTTTCCCCCGTTGGATGTGATTCCACCCGCTGTGACGCCGGGAACGCGCTCCGTGGTTCCCCCATTCCCGCCGATTCCCCGTCAAGTGGCGCCGATTCCCTGCCGAGTGGCGCGGGTGACCCGCCGGTCCCCGTCCGCCGCACAGCCGGTTCCGTCCCGTCGCTCTGCCAGTTGGTGGCCGGTGTCCCGTCAGCTCGTGGCCGGTGCGGCCCCCGCCGCCTTCCGCAGCTCGTCCTCCAGATCCTCCAGCGCCAGCCCCTTCGTCTCCGGCGCGTACCGCCGGCAGAACACCAGGGACAGCACACACATCGCGCCGAAGAGCCAGAAGGTGGTGCCGGCGCCGACCACGTCGAGCAGCAGCGGAAAGGCCAGCGCCACCGCGAAGTTGACCAGCCACATCATGAACACCGCGGCGCCCATGGCCAGTCCACGCACCCTGAGCGGGAACATCTCGGCCAGCAGCAGCCAGACCCCGGTGTTGAGCGTGCCCTGCATGAACGCCATGTAGAGGACCATCAGGCCCAGGACCAGGATGCTGACGGCGGGGGAGTGCGGGAGGTGGAAGGCGGCGCCGAGCAGCGCGAGCGAGACGGTCATCCCGGCCAGGCCGGTGAGCAGCAGCGGCCGCCGGCCGACCCGGTCGATCAGGGACATCCCGACCGCGGTGGCGAGCACCGAGATCACCCCGATCGCGATGGTGGCGGTGATCGAGGCACCGGTGCCCAGCCCCGTCGACGCCAGGATCTTCGGCGCGAAATACACCACGGCGTTGACGCCGGTGATCTGCTGCACGGCCGCCAGCCCGATACCGACCAGCAACAGCCGCCGGATCCACGGGGTGCGCAACTGCCGCCAGCCGTCGCGCCGGGCCTCGGCCTCCAGACCGCGGGCGTGATCGATCCGGGCCAGCTCGGCGGGTACGTCCTCGGCGGGCAGCGTACGGCGCAGCACCCGGGCCGCCTCGTCCTGCCGCCCCTTGCTGATGTACCAGCGCGGGGTGTCCGGCAGGAAGAACAGGCCGGCGAACAGCGCCACGGCGGGCAGCGCCGCCAGACCCAGCATCCAGCGCCAGGCCGCCCACTGCGCCAGGAAGGCGTTGATGAGATAGGCGAGCAACTGACCGCTGACGATCATCAGCGAATTGAACGAGACCAGCCGGCCCCGGATGTGCGGGGGCGCGATCTCGGAGAGATAGAGCGGGGTGATGACCGAGGCGCTGCCGACGGCGAGGCCGAGCACGAAGCGCGCCACGGTCATGAACGGCACATCGGGGGCGAGCGCCACGGCCAGCGCCCCGCCGATGAACACGGCGCCCGCCCACAGCAGCGAGTTGCGCCGGCCCAGCGCATCGGACATCCGCCCACCGATCAGCGAGCCGAAGGCCGCGCCGATCAGCAGCGCGCTGGTGATGACGCCCTCGCCCAGGGACGTCAGGCCGAAGTGGCCCTCCATGAACGGGAGGGCGCCGGATATCACCCCGGTGTCGTACCCGAACAGGGCGCCGCCGAGGGCGGCGACGGCAGCAATGCCCACGATGAAGCGTCTGGCGCGACGGGCCCGCACCCCCTCACCCGGGCCGGCGGACACCAACTGGCCGGTCGGAGCCCCCATCATCAGCCCCGCTCCGCCGGGCAGCCGATCCCCCCGGCATCAGGAGCGGGGAATGGGCGCGGGGGGTGGGGCAGGGGTGGGGTGGCGTGCATGAGGTGGAACCTTTCGGTGGATCGGGGAGGGGCGCGGCGGCCCGTGGGCCGGGGGCGTGGGGGCGGCGGCCCGGTGAGCCGGGGGCAATCACCGCGCGGCCGGCCGCCTCACCGATACAGCGCGGGCCGCTCGATGAGTTCGACCGCGATCCGCTCGCCCGTCGTCTGGGCGCGTACCCCCGCCTCGCAGACCGCCGCCGCGGCATAGCCGTCCCAGCAGCTGGGGCCCTCGATCTCGCCGCGCCGGGTGGCGTTCACCCAGCGCTGCACCTGCCGGTCGTAAGCCTCCTCGAAGCGCTCCACGAAGCCGGGGGTGATCGCGCCGCCCCAGTGGCCCGCGGTGTTGCTGAACACCCCGCGGTCGTCACCGATCCTGGCCGTGCCGCCCTCGCAGACCGCCTCACAGCTGACCTGGTAGCCGAAGCCGCAGTTGACGAAGAGTTCGGTGTCCACGACCTGGCCGCCCGCCGTCTCGAAGAGGACCAGCTGGGGGTCGCTGAGGCCCTCCGGGGCGTTGCCGGTGGGGGCCGGGCGCAGCACCCGCACCGCGGTGATCTCCTCCTCCAGCAGCCAGCGGGTCACATCGATCTCGTGCACCAGCGAGTCGTTGACCATCATGGCGTTGGTGAAGCCGGGCGGGGAGTCGGGGTTGCGGTGCTTGTTGTGCAGCATCAGCGGACGGCCGTAAGCGCCCTGGTCCAGAAGGGACTTGAGGGTGCGGTAGTCGGCGTCGTAGCGGCGCATGAAACCGACCTGGACCCGGCGGTGCCCCAGCGCCTGCTCGGCCTCCAGCACCCGCAGTGCGGAGGCGGCGTCCGGCGTCAGCGGCTTCTCGCACAGTACGGGCAGATCCCGCGCGAAGGCGTCCAGCAGCGCCGCCTCGTGCGCGGGCCCCGGCGAGGCGATCAGTACGGCATCGACCCCGGGGTCATCCATGGCGGCGGCCGGGTCGGTGTAGGCGGTGCACCCTTCGATGCCGTCGGCGAGGTGCTTGACCCGCGCCGCGTCGATGTCGACCACCGCCGCCACCCGGGCGCCACTGATCACCTCGTTGATCCGGCGTACGTGGTCGGCGCCCATCCGGCCGGTACCGATGACCGCCACACCCAGCGTTTCGTGCGAAGTCATGTTGTCCACAAGTCCTTACGTGCTTCGGAGTGCGAGAGATACCCTGAGAACGGAACCGATTACGCTCCGTAATCGTTGCCGGGGTAAGAGGAGGAGGCGTCGCGAGGCGGACACGCGCGAGGCGGACACGCGAGGTGCCAGTGGCTCACGCGCCGCACGAGCGCAGGAAGCGGCGGGTGCGTTCGGCGATGGGGAAGGGCTGGTCGGGCGGGCAGGGGTACATGTCCTGCTCGACGATGGCGAAGAGGTCGACGTTCAGCTCCTGGGCGGCCTCCAGTACGGGCGGCAGCGCCGGTACGCCGAGCGGCGGTTCGCACATCACGCCCTGCTTGACCGCGGGGCCGAACGGCGTGCCCTTGGCGACGACGTCGCTGAGGATGTCCGGGTCGACCTGCTTGAGGTGGAGGTAGCCGATCCGCTCGCCGTAGGTGCGGATCAGCTTGACGCTGTCGCCGCCGCAGTAGGCGTAGTGGCCGGTGTCCAGGCAGAGGTTGACCAGGTCGGAGTCGGTCGCGTGCAGGAACCGTTCGACATGCTCCTCGGTGTCGATATGGGTGTCGGCGTGCGGGTGTACGACGATGTCCAGCCCGAACTCGTCGCGCACCTGCTTGCCCAGCCGTTCCATGCCGGTGGTCAGCTGCTTCCACTGCTCCGTGGTCAGCTCGCGCGGCTCGATCTCCTCGGCGGTCTTGTCGTCGCGCCAGAAGGAGGGGATGACGACGAGGTGCCGCGCGCCCATCGCCTGGGTGAGGGTGGCGACCTCGGAGACGTGCGCCCAGGTCTTGTCCCATACGGACGGGCCGTGGTGCAGCGAGGTGAAGATCGTGCCGGCCGACACCCGCAGGCTGCGGCGGGCGATCTCGTCGCGCAGGACGGCGGGGTCGGTGGGCAGGTAGCCGTACGGGCCGAGTTCGATCCACTCGTAGCCCGCCTCGGTGACCTCGTCCAGGAAGCGCTGCCAGGGGACCTGCTGGTCGTCGTCGGGGAACCAGACTCCCCACGAGTCGGGTGCGGAACCGACGCGGATGCGGTCCAGGACGGGCTGGGCGGCATGGGGAACGGACATGCTGCGGCTCTCCTCTCGCCGGTCGGCGGTGACCGGGAGGCGCTGGGGTGGGGTTGTGGGGCACAGCCTCTCTGCCGCCCCGGGGAGTGTCAAGACTTCGTCCTGACATAAGGACTTAAGGACTTTGTCGCGTGGGGTGCGTGGGGTGGCGTGGGGTGCATGCGGGGCGTGGGGCTGGTGGCGGCATCCCTGGGTCGTGGGGCTGGCGGTGGCACCCCTGGCGTGTGGGGAACCGCTTGCTGCGGTCTCGCTTTGGGGTTCGTTCATCGTTCTCCTGACGTCAGTATGTAAGGACAAATTGTTGACAGGGTCTGGCTCTCCCCGTTAGACCTTTCCTCGGAGCCGAACCCGCCGAACCCGCCGCGCCGGGTGACCCGAAGGGGCGCACATGACCCAGCCGTACGACCTGATCACCATGGGCCGCATCGGAGTCGACATCTACCCGCTTCAGACCGGTGTGCCGCTGGCCCAGGTCGAGACGTTCGGGAAGTTCCTCGGCGGCTCCGCCACCAATGTCGCGGTGGCCGCCGCGCGGCTCGGGCGGCGCAGTGCGGTCATCAGCCGCACCGGCCGCGACCCGTTCGGTGATTACGTCCACCAGGCGCTGCGTGACTTCGGGGTGGACGACCGCTGGGTGACCTCCGTCGACGCCTATCCGACGCCGGTCAC
The DNA here is from genome assembly GCF_042724075.1 of Streptomyces sp. NPDC127097. Classification (NCBI taxonomy): domain Bacteria; kingdom Bacillati; phylum Actinomycetota; class Actinomycetes; order Kitasatosporales; family Streptomycetaceae; genus Streptomyces; species Streptomyces sp. NPDC127097. The sequence goes on from NZ_JBHXFI010000073.1 coordinate 25,279, forward strand.
CTTCTGCGAGATCTTTCCGCCGGACGACTTCCCGCTCTACTTCTACCGCCGGCCGAAGGCCCCTGACCTGGTCATCCGGCCCGAGGAGCTCGACCAGGACGCCATCGCGGCGGCCCGGATCTTCTGGATCACCGGCACGGGGCTCTGCGAGGAGCCCAGTCGCAGCGCCACCCTTGCCGCGCTGGAGGCTCGCGCCAAGGTGGGCCCCACCGTCTTCGACCTCGACTGGCGGCCGATGTTCTGGGGCGGTGAGGGCGGCGCCTCCGGGGACGGCGGGGTGACCGGGGCCGCGGCGATGGCCACCGCCCGCCCGTATTACGAAGCGGCGCTGCGGCATGTGACCGTGGCGGTCGGCAATGTCGATGAGGCCGAGGTCGCCACCGGGCTGCGCGAGCCCAAGGAGTGCGCCCAGGCGCTGCTGGACATGGGCGTCGAACTCGCCGTCATCAAACAGGGCCCCAAGGGTGTGCTCGCCGTCCACCGCGACGGCCGCACCGCCGAGGTCCCGCCCACCCCCGTCGAGGTCGTCAACGGTCTGGGCGCCGGCGACTCCTTCGGCGGGGCGCTGTGTCACGGGCTGCTCGCCGGCTGGGAGCTGGCGCCGATGATGCGCTACGCCAACGCCGCGGGCGCCATCGTCGCCTCCCGCCTCGCCTGCTCCTCCGCGATGCCGACGGCCGACGAGGTCGACGCGTTCCTGGCCGGCCGTTGACCCCCGCGCCCGGCCCCCGCCCCAACGCCCGCCCCAACACCCCCTCCAACCCCCGCCCCGCCCCGCCCGCGGTCGGCCGCGCCCCCTCCACCTGTGTACTCAAGAAGGTGAGTTGAGCCTTGACTCCTCGGATCAGTGACCTCGCGATGCTGCGGGCCCGGCATCCTGAAGCTGTCGCGGAGGCCGCCGCCCGTCGTGCCCGTCGGCCGCTGCTCGGCGACAGCGGGCGGCTGATGATCGTCGCCGCTGATCACCCGGCCCGTGGCGCGCTGGCCGTCGGTGACCGGCAGCTCGCCATGGCCAACCGCTTCGACCTGCTCGAACGTCTGATTCTGGCGCTGTCGCGGCCCGGTGTGGACGGGGTGCTGGCCACCGCCGACATACTGGAGGACCTGCTGCTGATCGGCGCCCTCGACGGCAAGGTCGTGATGGGCTCCATGAACCGCGGCGGGCTGGCCGGTGCCTCCTTCGAGATGGACGACCGGTTCACCGGCCACCGCCCCGAGGACCTCGCCCGGCTCCGCTTCGACGCCGGCAAACTGCTGCTGCGCATCGACTACCGCGACCCCGGCTCGCTGACCACCCTGGAGGCCACCGCCCGCGCCATCGACGCGATGGCCGAGCGGCAGCTGCCCGTCTTCGTCGAGCCGTTCCTCTCCTCCCGGGCGGACGGCGCGGTCCGCAACGATCTGAGCCCCGAAGCCGTCACCCGCTCCGTGGCCATCGCCTCCGGACTCGGCGGCACCTCCGCCTACACCTGGCTCAAACTGCCGGTCACCGACGACCCCGACGCCATGGCCCGGGTCTGCGAGACCACCACCCTGCCGACCGTGCTGCTCGGCGGCGACATCGGCAGCACCGTCCAGGACCAGGAAGCCGCCTACGAGAAGTGGCGCAAGGCGCTGCGGCTGCCGACGGTGCAGGGCCTGGTCGTCGGCCGCTCCCTGCTCTACCCCGCCGACGGGGATGTCGCGGCCGCCGTGGACACCGCCGTCGGCCTGCTGTGAACGCCGCGTATTCCGCAGGAGACTCGACATATGAGCACTGAATTCCATCTGGGGGCCGGAGCCGCGGCAGCGGGCCCGTACGCCCTGGACATCGACCCGGAGCGGGCCGGCTGGGGCTACTCCTCGCTGCGCGTCCTGGAGCTGCCGCCCGGTGCCCACCACTCCTTCGCCACCGGCGACAGCGAATGGATCGTGCTGCCGCTGTCCGGCGGCTGCACGGTGCGGACCGACGACGGCGAGACCTTCGAACTGACCGGCCGGGAGAGCGTGTTCAGCGGGGTCACGGACTTCGCCTACGTACCGCGCGACGCACACGTCCGGATCGAGACCGGGGCCGGCGGCCGCTTCGCGCTCACCGGCGCCCGCTGCGAGCACCGCCTGCCGGCCCGCTACGGCCCCGCGTCCGGCGTCCCCGTGGAGCTGCGCGGCACCGGCAACTGCTCCCGCCAGGTCAACAACTTCGGCGCCGCTGGCACCTTCGAGTGCGACCGGCTGATCGCGGTGGAGGTGCTCACCCCGGGCGGCAACTGGTCCTCGTACCCGCCGCACAAGCACGACGAGTGCCGCCCCGGCGAGGAGTCCGAGCTGGAGGAGATCTACTACTTCGAGATCGAGTCCGCGCACGGCACGGACGGGGTCGGCTACCAGCGGGTGAGCCCTTCGGGGCGCGGCCGCGGCACGGATGTGCTGGCCGAGGTCCGCAGCGGGGACGCCGTCCTGATCCCCGACGGCTGGCACGGGCCGTCCATCGCCGCGCCCGGCCACGCCATGTACTACCTGAACGTGATGGCCGGTCCGGGGGCCACGCGTGAGTGGCTGATCTGCGATCACCCGGATCACGGCTGGATCCGTTCCACCTGGCCGGAGCAGCCGGTCGACGCCCGTCTCCCTCTCTACGAAGCGCCCGCAGGAGCCGCCCGATGAACGCCCCGACGACGCGCCGGCTCACGGTCGCGCAGGCCCTGGTCGAGTTCCTCGCCCACCAGTACACCGAGCGGGACGGCCGCCGGCACCGTCTGATCAATGCCTGCTGGGGCATCTTCGGCCACGGCAATGTCGCCGGTCTCGGCCAGGCACTGCTGGAGTCCGGTGCCGCGTCCCACCAGGGGGCGACCCCCGGGCCCCCGGCGCTGCCGTACCTCCAGGGCCGCAACGAGCAGGCCATGGTGCATGCCGCGGTCGGCTACGCCCGGCAGTGCGACCGGCTCTCCGCCCAGGCCGTCACCACCTCCATCGGCCCCGGCGCCACCAACCTCGTCACCGGCGCCGCGCTCGCCACCGTCAACCGTCTCCCGGTCCTGCTGCTGCCCGGCGACACCTTCGCGACCCGGCCGGCCGACCCGGTTCTCCAGCAGCTGGAGGTCCCGCAGGCGGGGGACGTGTCGGTCAATGACGCGCTGCGCCCGGTCTCCCGCTACTTCGACCGGGTCACCCGGCCCGAGGCGCTGATCCCCGCCGCCCTCCAGGCGATGCGGGTGCTCGCCGACCCCGTCGACACCGGTGCGGTGACCCTCGCGCTGCCGCAGGACGTGCAGGCCGAGGCGTACGACTGGCCGGCGGAGTTCTTCGCCGACCGGGTCTGGCGGGTCAGCCGGCCGCTCCCCGACGCCGATGCCCTGGCGGATGCCGTGCGCGCGATCCGTGGCGCCCGCCGGCCGCTGCTGATCGCGGGCGGCGGGGTGCACCACTCCGAGGCCGAGGACGCGCTGTGCGCCTTCGCCGACGCCACCGGCATCCCGGTCGCGTCCACCCAGGCCGGCAAGGGCTCGCTGCGCCACGACCACCCCGCCGACATCGGCGGTATCGGCCACACCGGCACCGCCACCGCCGACGCCCTCGCCCGCGAGGCGGATCTGGTCATCGGTGTCGGCACCCGGTACACCGACTTCACCACCGCCTCCGCGACCCTGTTCGCCGCGCCCGGGGTGCGCTTCCTGAACCTCAACATCGCGCCCTTCGACGCCCACAAGCTCGGCGCCGCCTCGCTCGTCGCCGACGCCCGCGCCGGACTCGAAGCGCTCACCAAGGAGCTGTCCGGGCACCGCGTCGATGCGGCGTACGAGGCCGGCTACGGGGCGGCGAAGGCGGACTGGGAGCGCCGGGTGGACGCGGCGTTCGGGGCCGCGGACCCGTCCGTACGGCCGTCCCAGACGCAGGTCCTCGGGGCGCTGGACGCCCTCGTCGACGACACCGACATCATCCTGAACGCGGCCGGGTCCCTCCCCGGTGACCTGCACAAACTCTGGCGCGCCCGGTCCCGCAGGCAGTACCACCTGGAGTACGGCTACTCCTGCATGGGCTATGAGATCCCCGCCGCGATCGGGGTGCGGATGGCCGCGCCGGACCGGCCGGTGTGGGCGCTGGTCGGCGACGGTACGTATCTGATGAACCCCACCGAAATCGTCACCGCGGTCCAGGAGGGCATCCACATCAACCTCGTCCTCATCCAGAACCATGGCTACGCCTCGATCGGCGGGCTCTCGCAGGCGACCGGCGGCGAGCGCTTCGGCACCGACTACCGCTTCCGCGCCGCGGACGGCACCTACACCGGCGCGCCGCTGCCCGTCGATCTCGCGGCCAACGCCGCCTCGCTCGGTATGCGGGTGCTGCGGGCGGCCACGGTCGGTGAGCTGCGTGCCGCGCTCGCCGAGGCGCGTGGCGCGAACCGGCCCACATGTGTCTACGTCGAGACCGAAACGGCCGACACTGTGCCGGGCGCGCCGGAGGCCCAAGCCTGGTGGGATGTTCCTGTTGCCGAGACCGCGACACGTCCGGCGGCGGTGGCCGCCCGCGAGGCGTACGACCGGCACGCCGCCGGGCGCCGCCGCCACCTCTGACCCCAGCCCGAAGCCGTCAGCCCAGAAAGGCCCCCAGCATGAAGACCATCAGCCACTGGATCGGCGGGAAGCCCGTCGAGGGCGTCTCCGGCAACTTCGGCCCGGTCTACAACCCGGCCACCGGAGCCCAGGAGAAGCAGGTCGCCTTCGCCTCGGTGGACGAGGTCGACGCGGCCGTCCGCGCGGCCAAGGAAGCCTTCCGGACCTGGGGCAGCAGCTCCCTGGCCAAGCGCACCTCGGTGCTGTTCAAGTACCGCGAGCTGCTCGACGCGCACCGCGAGGAGATCGCGCAGCTGATCACCGCCGAGCACGGCAAGGTGCACTCCGACGCGCTCGGCGAGGTCGCCCGCGGTCTGGAGATCGTGGAGCTGGCCTGCGGCATCCCGGAGAAGCTCAAGGGCGAGCTGTCCACCCAGGTCTCCACCCGGGTCGACGTGGCGGCGATCCGCCAGTCGCTCGGTGTGGTCGCCGGCATCACGCCGTTCAACTTCCCGGCGATGGTGCCGATGTGGATGTTCCCGCTCGCCATCGCCTGCGGTAACACCTTCGTCCTCAAGCCGAGCGAGAAGGTACCCAGCGCCGCGTTCAAGCTCGCCGAGCTGGCCGCCGAGGCGGGGCTGCCCGACGGTGTGCTCAATGTCGTCAACGGCGACAAGGTGGCGGTCGACGCCATCCTGGAGCACCCGGACATCGCCGCGGTGTCGTTCGTCGGCTCCACCCCCATCGCCCGCTACATCCACACCACCGGCACCGCCAACGGCAAGCGGGTGCAGGCGCTGGGCGGCGCCAAGAACCACATGCTGGTCCTGCCGGACGCCGACCTCGACCTGGCCGCGGACTCCGCGATCAACGCCGCGTACGGCTCGGCCGGTGAGCGCTGCATGGCGATCTCCGTCGTCGTGGCCGTCGGCGACACCGCCGACCCGCTGATCGGCAAGATCAAGGAGCGCGCCGACAAGCTGCGGATCGGCCCCGGCGACGACCCGGCCTCCGAGATGGGCCCGCTGATCACCAAGGTGCACCGCGACAAGGTCGCCTCGTACGTCGAGGGCGCCGCGGCCCAGGGCGCCGATGTCGTCATCGACGGCAGCGGCTACACCGTCGAGGGCTACGAGGACGGGCACTGGATGGGTGTCTCCCTCCTGGACAACGTCACGCCCGAGATGGACGCCTACCGCGACGAGATCTTCGGCCCGGTGCTGTCCGTGGTCCGCGTCGAGACCTACGACGAGGCCATCGCGCTGATGAACAACTCGCCGTGGGGCAACGGCACCGCGATCTTCACCCGGGACGGCGGCGCGGCCCGCCGCTTCCAGATGGAGGTCGAGGCCGGCATGGTCGGCGTGAACGTGCCGATCCCGGTGCCGGTCGGCTACCACTCCTTCGGTGGCTGGAAGGACTCGCTCTTCGGCGACCACCACATCTACGGCAACGACGGCGTGCACTTCTACACCCGCGGCAAGGTCGTCACCACCCGCTGGCCGGACCCGTCCGACGGCGGCATCAACCTGGGCTTCCCCAGCAACCACTGAGGACGCCCTGACGGACCCCCGGCCGGACCCCCGCCGGCCGGGGGTCCGGCACGTCCGGCCGCCGAGGTCTCCCCGTCGGTCGTGGCCGGCCTGTGAAGACCCCAGGTCCAGGGGAGACCGCGGTCCGGGGCGTTGCTACCGTGCTTCCTCGCGTAGCACGGACACAACGGGGGATGACATGCCTCAATCCATGGCGCTCGCCAAGGGCGCCCGTATCACCGGCGGCATCTTCTGCCTGCTGTTCTTCCTCTTCATCGCCACCTGGATGGTGGTCGACCTCAGTGAGTTCGGCCTCGACGGGGTCTGGGAGTCCTGGACGTTCCAGAGCTCCGGCGGCGTCAACCAGGTCACGAACCCGTTCCATTTCGGACTGGCCCTGGTCCAGTTGGCGGCGGCGTTCACGGCGTTCGCGGGACAGCGGGTGGCCGGCGGGCTGCTGGCCGTCGCCACCACCCTCACCTTCGGCACCGTGCTCCAGGCCCTCGTCAGCGTCGGCAACCACACCAGCGACGACCGTTGGTTCCGGCACGCCGAAACGGCCACCGACACCTTCGACGGCGTCTTCCTCAGCAGCCTGGGGCTGTTCCCGCTGACCCTCGTCGCGGGCATCGTGCTGCTCGCCGGGATGCGTTCCTGGCCGCGCCCCACCCCCAGCGACCCGCCGATGCGCCCGGCCAGGACGGCCGGTGTGGTGGCCGGTCTGCTGCTCGGCGCGATGGTGCTGCTCAACCTGGTCTTTCAGGGCTACCTGCTGGTCGAGGGCGGCACCGAACACTTCGACCTGTTCTACCTCGGCAAGGGGGTTCTCGGCGCGCTGCTGGGCCTGTCCTCCGGCTGGTCCGCCCTGCTCTTCCTCGCGCTGATCGGGCCGGCCGCGCTCAACAGCCTGCTGCGCGGCGCCGCGGCCCGCGGGCTGGCCATCGGGCTGGCGATGGTGTTGCTGCCCGGCGCCCTGCTGTCGGTGATCGGGATGGCCGGCAACGGCACCCTGTTCGACCTGTCCGGCCCCGCGCCGGGCATGAGCGTCATCAGCCACCTCCAGCTGGCGCTGGACCTGTTCGGCTCGGTGGCCCTGCTGTTCCTGATGGGCCGTGGCGAGCCGGTCGCCCCCGCCTGGTACCCGCCGGCCCAGGCCCCGCAGTTCGCCGCCCCGGGCTTCGTCCCGCCGCCCGGCCCGCAGGCCCCGCCGGCCTGGCAGCCGCCCGCCGGACCGGTGCCCCCGGTCAGCGGCCCGCCGATGCCGCCGGCCGGCGCCCCGCCGATGCCGCCCGGCACTCCGCCGCCCCCGCAGGGCGGGTTCGGGCCGCCGCAGTACTGACCGCCGCGAACTGACCGGGGCGGCCGCGGAAAACAACTGGGGGCGGCGGCCCGCCGGTTGATACGGTGCGGCGGCGCGCGCCCGAGCGCGATCACTGCCGGACGAGGGAGGTTGATGAATATGGCCCGCCAGACGCCTCATCAGCATGCCCTTGTCCGGGCCGCCGCCTGAGCGGGACGCCTGAGCGCCCGATGCCCCGAGCGCGGCCCGGTCGTCGACGAACGACCAGGAGTGACGCGTGTCTTCCTTTCTTTCCTCTGGCTCTTCTGACTCCTTTGATTTCCCGGACTCCCCGGACTTCTCTGATTCCCCGGGTTCCCCGGACGCCCCGGACTCCCGGGATTCCGCCTTCTCGATGAACGGCGCGGAACTGCGCACCGCGCGGCTGCTGCTGCGGCCCTGGACCGACGGTGAGCTCGCCGCCGTGCTCGACGGGACACCGCGGCCGCACTGGGCGGCGGACTTCCCCGCCGACGGCGACCGGGTCATCGCCGGTTTCACCGCCGGGAACCGCGACGCCCGCGGGGTGTACGGCCAGCGGCAGATCCTCGAACGGGACGGCGGCCGGGTCGTCGGCGCCATCGGGCTGTTCTGGCCGCCGCGCGACGGGGCGCTGGAGTTCGGCTACGGCATCGTGCCGTCCCGGCGGGGCCGCGGCTATGCCACCGAGGCGGCCCGCGCCATGGTGGCGTTCGCGCGGACGGCACCGGGCGTGCACACGGTCCGCGCGGACGTGGAGCTGTCGAACCCGGCGTCCGGCCGGGTCCTGGAGAAGGCCGGGCTGGTGCGCTGGAGCAGCGATGACCGGCTCGCGCGCTACCGGCTGACGGTGCCGGAACCGGCCGCCGGCTAGTCCCCGTACGACACGCTGCCGGGGCTCGTCCTACGGGTTCGTCCTACGGCCCCGGCAGCGTGCCCGGTGCGGAAAGGGCAGGTGGCGGCGGGGCCGCGGGGCCGGGAGGTGAACCGTTGTTTACTGCCGGTTTATGACCTCTTTGTGCAGGATGGCACGTGCCTGCCAACTGTCCTGTGCCTTATGGCATCTGAGGAGGGATCAGTCATGCGTTTACCTCTTGCCCCGATGTCGGTCGCGGTGCCCGTTTCGTCGGCTCCCCGGAGCTGAGCGCCTTGGCACCCACGTCCCAGGCACCCACGTCCCAGGCACCCGCTTCCCGCGTCCCCGCGCCGCCGGCCCTGCCGCCGGCGCCCCCCGCGGATCCCGGGCCGCGCCGCCGCCCGCCGCCGTGGCTGCGGCCCACCATCCGGATACGGCTGACGCTGCTGTACGGCGGTATGTTCCTGGTGGCCGGTGTCGTCCTGCTCACGCTCATCTACATCCTGACGGCCAAGGCCCTCAGGGAGGGCACCCCGGAGTTCCGGATTTTCGGCACCGACGTCCGGGTGGGCAATGTCAGTTGTCCCGGTCTGCCGTCGCTCGGCACGGTCGGCGAGATCAACGCGGCGATCAGCGACTGCCTCCACGACCAGCGTGCCGGGGCGCTGCACCGCTTCCTCAACCACTCGCTGACCGCTCTGGTGGGCCTGACGGTGGTGGCGTTCGCTTTTGGTTATGCGATGGCGGGGCGGGTGTTGTCGCCGTTGGGGCGGATCACGCGGACGGCGCAGCGGGTGGC
>NZ_JBHXFI010000074.1:0-9971 GCF_042724075.1 Streptomyces sp. NPDC127097
CGGGCCACCCGTCCCGCAACCCCTCCCCCCGCCGCAGGCGCCCGCCGCGGCGGGGGGGGGGGGGGCGGCGGCCGGGGGCCGGCGGGGCACGTACCCGGCCCCGGGGGCCGGGGTGGGCACCGGGCCGGCCGGGGAGGGTCAGTCCTCCTCGGTGTCCTCGGCGTTACGGAACGGGACGGTCACCGTGACGCCGATGCTCGGTCTGCGGTTCTCCTCGTCACCCGCGAGCGGGTCGTTGTGGATGATGTCCTTCTGCATGGCTGCTTCTCCTCTTCTGCCGGTTGCGGAACGGTTCTCACGCTCCGGGGGCCCCGGACGGGCCGGTGCCTCCGGAGACCCCGTCCACCGGGGGACGGGGGGTTCGGTGGGCCGCGGGGGCGCGGCGCAGATGCTGGTCCAGGAAGCCCAGCGCGCGGTGCAGTACGGCCACGTGGTGGGCGCCGGTGTAGCCGTCGTGGCCGGTCTCCAGCCACATCGACGCGGGTGCCGCCCCGGCCCGCCGCAGTGCGCCGAGGTAGCTCCGTACCTGGCCGGGCGGGCATTTGGTGTCGAGGGTGGCGGCGATCACCAGCAACGGGGCACGGACGTCGGCGGCGTAGTGGAGGGGTGAGCTCCGCGCGTAGCGCTCGGGCACGGTGTCCGGCGTGCCGCCGAACAGCCGCTCGTCCAGGGCCCGCAGGGCGGGGGTGCCGGTGCGGTACGCGGCCGCGCAGTCGGCGACGGGTTTGACGGCGACGCCCGCCTGCCAGAGGTCGGGCCGGGTGCCGAGGGCGAGCAGGGCCAGATAGCCGCCCCAGGAGGTGCCCCACAGGCCGACCGCGTCCGCGCGGGCCAGGCCGCGGCGGAGCAGATCGCCGCGGACCGCGACGAGGTCGGCGACCTGGGTGAGCCCGACGCCCGCGCCGTACGCGGCACGCCAGCGGGGGCCGTAGCCGGTGGAGCCGCGGTAGTTGACCCGGGCGACCGCGAACCCGGAAGCGACCAGGGAGTGCACCTCCGGGTCGTAGGCGTCGCGGTCGTGGTCGGCGGGGCCGCCGTGCACCAGGAAGACCAGCGGGGGCCGGCGGCCGGTGACCGGTTCCGGTTCGCTGAGCAGGGTGTGTACGGGCCCGTCCGGGCCGGGGGTCCACAGTTCGCGGTGCCGGCCGGGCACGGGGGTGGGCAGGGTGGCGAGTTCCGGGAGCCGGGTGCCGGCGGTGGAGCACATCCGGGGCGGGGTGGCGCTGTCGGTCCAGAGGTAGTGGACATCGTCGCCCGGGTGCGGGGCGGCGTCGAGCAGGGTGCCGGGCGGGGAGGGTATCGGGGTCAGGGTGCGCCGGTCGAGGTCGGCCGCGGCGAGGGTGGAACGGCCGTGGCGGTCCTGGCGGATGAGGACGCGGCGTCCCGTGGGGTACCAGCGCGCGGTGATCTCGGTGTCGAAGCGGCACCAGTCCTGGGGCAGCAGTCCGCTGTCGGGGCGCCAGGTCGCCAGCCGGTAGCGGTCGTCGTGCTCCTGGACCAGCAGCAGCTCGGTGCCTGCCGGGGACGGTGCGAAGCCGAGCGCCCAGAGTCGGCCGTGGTGTCCGGAGAGCTGGTCGAGCACCGCCCCTGAGCAGGTCACGAGCGTGACCGCCCGGTCGGAGCCGGCCGCCCCGGACAGCGCCAGCAGCCCTCCCGAGGGCGAGATGCCCGTCAGAAGCGCCTGCCCGTCGACGGTGCACACCTGCCGGGCCGGACCGCCCGGTCTCCCGAGGTGGACGGTCATGCCGCTGCCGTCCCCTAGGCCGAGGGCCACGGTTCCGGCGTCGCTGACGGCGAGGCCGTGCGGGCGGCCCGGCGGCAGGCCGGTCAGGCCCGGCTGCCGCGCTCCGCCCTCGAAGTCCTGGAAGTACCACAGTCCGTGGCCGTGGCGGTCCTCCGCGAACCACCACACCCGGGCGTCGGCGTCGAGGGCGCAGTGCAGGGTGCCGTGCGGGCTGTCGGTGACCTGGCGCGCGGTGCCGGTGGCGGCGTTCCAGGTGAAGATCTCGCAGCGGCCGTCGGCGTCCGCGGCCAGCGCCATCCGCGCCGGGTCGCGCGGACAGACCTCGGGCAGCGCCGGGTGGTAGACCCGGAAGCCGGTGCCGGCCGGCGGCTGTGCGGTGAGGTGTGCCGTGGTCGTGCTCATGCGGGCTCCGAACCGGTGCGGCGGGTGCGGGCCGGTGCCACGCACGTGGTGTGGAGCGCGAGCACGGCCAGCAGCGCGGCGCAGCCCATGAGGGTGCCGGCGGCCCCGGCCCGGTCGGCCGAGAGCCCGGCCAGGGCGGGTGCCACGGCCGCGCTCGCGCCGGACACGGTGGCCAGCACGGTCCCCGTGCGGGCCTGGAGTCCGAGGGGGACGACCTGGATGATCCGGGCCTGTAACGCCACCGTGGCCACCGGCGTCAGCAGACACAGCAGACCGAAGAGCAGGCCGAAGTGCCAGGCGTCGCGGGCCAGCGCCAGGGCCGCGGCGGGCGGCACCATCAGCCAGGAGACCGCCACCAGCACCCGGCCCGCGGAGCGCCGGCCGGCGATCCGGGGTGCGACGAGCGCTCCGGCCAGGCCGGCCGCCCCGGCGAGCGCGAGGACCAGGCCCAGCGGTGCCGCGCCCCGGCCGTCGTGCTGAAGGGCGAACACCGTCGTGTAATACAGCGCGACGAGCAGGGCGTTGACGGCCGAGATCCACAGCAGCGCCAGCCGCAGGAAGGGTTCGCGGCGGACCAGCGCCAGCCCGGCCGAGGCTTCGGCGGCCCAGGACCGCCGGCCGCGGCGCACCGGTGCGGCCGGGGACCGCTGCTCACGGGGCGGGGCGAGGGGCGCGCGGATGGCGCCGATACAGCCCGCCGCGACGACGTAGGAGAGGGCATCCACGAGGAACGGGAGCCAGCGTTCGGCGTGAAAGAGGAGCCCGCCCAGTGCGGGCCCGAGCACCAGGGCGCCCCGCTCCCCCGCCTGTAATCGGGACAGGACGCGCCGGTGCTCCGCGGGCGGGCTCACCAGGGCGATGGTGCCGAGCGACGCGGATTCGTAACAGGAGGTCGCGCACCGCTCGACGAGCACGGCGGCGATGAGCACGGCCAGCGGGACCGGGCCCGCCGCGACGGCGGCGGTGACGCCGGCCATCGCGGCGGCGGAGACCAGTGCGGAGCCCACCATCAGCCGCTTGCGCGCCCCGCGGTCGGCGGGGACGGCGGCGAACGGGCCGAGCAGCAGCGTCGCGGCCGCGGCGAGTCCGGCGAGGGCACCGACCTCGGCGGGCGACCGGCCGAGGGTCAGCAGCAGCAGCGGCAGGACCAGCCCGGACGTCTGGCTGCCCAGGGCGTCGCAGGTGCCCGCCCACCAGAACAGCCGGATGTCGCGGCGGACTTGGGGCAGCGGAGCGGCCGGTGCCACCGCCGGCGCGGTCCCGGTCATCAGGGACGGCCCGGGGACGGTCTCGCGGTGCCGCGGTGGGCATCGCCGTGCGGGGTCCGTGCCGGGCGGTGCGTGCGGCCGCTGGTGCGGACGCGTGCCGGACCGTCCGCCGTCCCGGCCCAGGAGGGAACGCACGGTAAGCCGTACGGTGCGCCGTCTGCCGGGGATGCCGCTGACCGTTCCATGCGAAGCCACCTCACGCGTGTGGGCAGATCGTGAAGATCGCCTCACCAATAGGTCAACTTGCGGAGGAAATGTGCCCGAATCGTGCCGGAGCTTAGCCAGATAGTGACGTGAGCCACAAGGTGTGGGCGCGAAGGACCTTCAAGCGGAACGACGGGGCGGGCGGACCAGGCCGGACCGGCCCGGTTCACCCCCTTGGGAGCTGCGCCGAACGGGTGGCCGTCCGCCCCCGCCCTTGTTCCGGTGCCCCTCGCTCGGGTTAATGGAGGCGTCCGAAACGGTGGGCCGCCCATCCCTCTCCGGGGTGTTCACGCAGCCGCCCGTCCGTCGTCCGCCCCTTGGTCCTCTGCGGCGACCGGCGGCAGGGCCGCTGCCCGCGAAGGGGCACCCCGGAGAGACGATGACCCCTCAGCCGGCGGCATTCCGGCTGATGCCGCGGCCCACTCGACACCCGAGGGCCGGCGCCGGGCGGACATACCTCAGCGCGTGGTACCCACCAACTGCGCGTACTCCTTGCCGAGTTGCGACATGGCGTGCTCGAACTCCTTGCGGGAGACGGCCTCTTGCAGCGTACCGAGGACCGCCCGTACACCACGTTCGGCCTCCGACGCGGACAGGCCGGTGCGGGCTCGCACCCTGCGGATCGACTCGTCCGGCCCGAAGATCTCCATCTCCCGCCGCTCCCGCTTCAGCGAGACACGCAGCGGCTCGGGAAGTTCGAGGGCCAGATCGCGGGCTTCGCCGTCGCTCAGACGCAGGGCGAGCGTTTCGAGGGTGGCGCGGGTGAGATCGGCCCCTTCCTGCCGCGAGAGCCTCGCGCGGTCCGCCACTGCCCGGAAGAACTCCTTGTCGTCCATGCGAGCCTCCACATCGGAATCGGGGGATGGGCGAGGGAGGCACCTCACCCACCACCTTGCCACGATCCCCCGCCCCCCGTCGGCCCACCACCGACTGCACCCGCGCACCCACTGAACGTCACCGCCGGAGGGCGTCTGACCTGCGGTGATGCCGGTCAGACGGCAGCTGCCGAGCCGGCGCACCGGCATCACGCACCGGGCCGTTCAGCCCAGCTGGTGCGAGCCGGCCTCCGAGGCGGCGCCGGCTCGCGGCGCGCCGTCGCACAGCGCGGCGGCGCCACAGAGCGCGGACTCGGGACGGATCGGGACCCCGTTGGTGCGCAGCACGTCACGGACATCGAGGATCAGCGGGAAGACCTCCTGGTTCCAGTCCTCGCCCTGCTCGTCCCAGGCCCGCTGCTCCGCCTCGACCGCCATCCGGTCCTCGGCGAACACCCGCTCGGTGAAGCGCCGGATGAGCGGCCAGGCGAGATGGAGGGCGCCCGGGATCGGCGGCTTCGCGATCATGAGCAGGCCGTAGGCGTGATGGGTGCGCTGTTCCGCGTCCTCCGGGACGTAGGCCGCCCAGAGGGAGAAGGACGGGAGGTCGGACTTCTCGGGAACCGCCTGGAGGGTCTGATACGGGTACTCGGTGCGGACGGTGATGACGTCGGGCGATTCGCCGCCGCCGAAGCCCTCGCCGGACAGCAGACCGGCGCCGCGGTCCTTCTTCCCGCCGGCGGAAGTGAACAGATAACGGGCCTCCACGAATTCCGGACCGGTGTCGTACCCGAGGAGCTTGGGCCGGATCTTGCCGAGGACACCGCGGTGCAGGAACTGGTGGTTCATATCCAGCAGGTTTTCGTGCATGAACGAGTAATGGCAGCGCACCGTGCGCGAGAACACCATGGTCTTGTGCTTCGCGGAAGCGTATTCCGGGAGTTCGGGCAGCGGGGTCGTGGCCGCTTTCTCCGGATCGCCCGGGAAAACGAAGACCAGGCCGTACACTTCGCGGACCGGATAGGAACGCACCCCGCGCGGCGGCCGGTCGACCCCCTTGGGAAGGTACGGGATCTGCGAGATGCGGCCGTTCCCGCGATAGGCCCACGCGTGGTAGCAGCAGCGGAGCGTCTCGCCTTCCACCACGCCCAGGCTCAGCGGCACCTGACGGTGCGCACACCGGTCCTCCAGCGCGAAGACCGCGCCGCTCGCACCGCGGTAGAGCACGATCCGCTCCCCCGCGAACGCGGTGGCGAAGGTCTTGTTCTTCGGCACGCTGCCGGATACCGCGACCGGATACCAGAAATTCGGATGGATTCCCGTACGCCGAAGGTCGGCCGTCGCTCCGGGACGGTATTCCCGCATCCGGTCCGGGTCATCGGCCACCCCGGCCGCCATGGTTCCGTCCCTTCCGGGCTGAGCCTTGGTCATACGTTTCTCCCTCGCACGCGGGTCAGTGATACGGAACGGGAGAACATCGGGTATCCGGCGGGCAGCGCGCCGTAGGGGTTCTCCGGGATCACCTTGTGCGTTTCCCCCGGTGCGACGGCGGTCAGGCTCGCCCCGGAGGGGGACGGCCGCCCGTCCGGCGGATCAGGGGCTGGGCCATTTGGCTCCCGGTCCTGGCTCCCCGGCCGTGGCGGAGCCCTGACCCGCGGCTGTCAGGCCAGGGCTCCCCGTCGTGGTCCGGCATGTCGGGCCGGTGCGGCACGCGGCACCGTCCACCGGCCGGGCCGGGCCGTCACGACCAGCGGACCGGGAGATGCCGTGGGCCGCGGAGCAAAGCGCCCAGCCGCCAGCGCAGGTCGGCGGGGTGGGCGTCCAACTCCAGCTTCGGGCAGCGCTCCAGGAGGGTGCGCACCGCGATCCGGGCCTCCAGGCGGGCGAGCGGGGCGCCCAGGCAGAAGTGGATGCCATGGCCGAAGGCGACATGGCCGCGGGCGTCGCGGGTGATGTCGAAACGGCCGGGGTCGTCGAAGCGGAGCGGGTCGCGCCCGGAGTCGGCGATCACGGGGAGCACGACCTCGCCGCCGCCGGGAATCACCGTGCCCGCGATGTCGACCGGGTCAAGGGTGAAGCGGAAGGTGGCGGTCTCCAGCGGGCCGTCGTAGCGCAGCATCTCCTCGACCGCGCCGTCGACGAGCGACAGATCGGCGCGCAGCGCGGCGAGTTGCTCCGGGTGGGTGAGCAGCGCCAGCACGCCGTTGGCGATGAGATTGCCGGTGGTCTCGTAACCGGCGATCAGTAACAGCTGGGCCATGCCCAGGAGTTCCTCGTGGCTGAGCCGGTCGCCGCCCTCGTCGCTCACCGCGATCAGATCGCTCAGCAGGTCCTCGCCGGGGTGGGCGCGCTTGGTCTCCACCAGGTCGTCGAGGTAGCCGGTCATGGCCGTCAGGACGTCCTTGGTCCGCTGCGTGGGGGCACCGACCATCAGGATGTCGGTCCAGGTACGGAAGGTGTCCCGCTCCAGGAAGGGCACGCCCAACAACTCGCAGATGACGGTGATCGGGAGCGGGAAGGCCAGCGCCTCGACGAGATCGGCGCGGCCGTCGGGGGCGGCGAGCATCGCCGTCAGAAGCTCATCGGTCAGCGCCTGGACGCGCGGCGCGAGGGACGCCACCCGGCGCGCGGTGAAGGCCCGGGCCACCAGGCCGCGCAGCCGGGTGTGTTGCGGCGCGTTGGAGCGGAGCATCGACACCCCGCTGGACACCGGCTGCATCGGCTGCGCGGAGGAGGCGTGCCGCCACTCCTTCGACAGCCGGGGGTCGCTGAGCGTCGCGCGCACCTCGTCGTAGCCGACGACCAGCCAGACGACCGTGCCCTCCGGGAGGCGTACCCGATGCACCGGGCCTCGCTCGCGCAGCCGCGCGTACACCTCGAAGGGATCGCGGACGAAGTCCTCGCCCATTGCCGCCAGTTCAACGGTCCCCATCGGATCGGTTGTCATCCGGCCTCCTGTCCGTCGTGGCCCTGCCCCGGGACGACTGGGTACGGGGGAACCCTCCCCGGCGGCGGAGCCACTAACCGCGGCCGGCGCCGCGTCTGCCACCGCCCCACTTGGGACCGGCGGCAGACGCGGCGACCAGAGCCGGTCCCGTCTACCGCTGGGTCAGGTACAGCAGCAGGGCGGAGATGACGGCCCCGGCGACCCCCTCGATGGCATGGGCGGCGGTGAAGCGGGCGTACTTCCTTAGCCACGGGCGCGGCGGCTCCGCGGGAACACGCGGCGGGGGTTTCCGGTCCTCCGCATGGTCCTTCATGGGCGTCTCCTTGATCGGTGGTGGGTGGTACGTGCCGGCCCCTTGCGGGCCGCGGCGCGCCGCCGGGACCCGGCTCATCCGCCTGGCCTCGTCAGTGCCCCGCGCACCCCACGGACAGCGGGGCCTGCGGCTCGGCGAACTGCTGGAGCTCGGGCCCGGAACGCGACAGCAGCCAGCCGGGGTCCGGGAGCGGGGCGCCGGGGGCCGGGTTGGGCAGATGCCGGCGCGGTGAGTAGCCCAGGGCGGTGGCGATGGTGCGCCACAGGCGGGCGTCGATGAGGTTGTCGTCGGCCGCGTGGTGGATCGCCAGGCAGTGTGCGGAGAGCTGGTCCTCGGCACCGGCGGCGAACCGCCACCAGAAGACCGCCGCCTCGCGCCGGTTGATGGAGTAGAGCAGGCACGCGAAGGTCCGGGCGCCGGCCGCGTCGTAGTCCCGGGCGAACTTCTCCAGCCGCCCCATGTGCCCGCCGCGCAGCACCGACTCGCACAGGGTGTGCAGGTGCCGGCGCAGCTCCTCCGGGCCCGCCGTGGCGCTCGGAACGGGCCGGGGCCGCGGACGTCTGGGCAGCGGCCGGGCCCGGCCGGGGTGCGCCGGGGCCGGGCCGCGGTCGTGCCGCCCTTCGGGCGCCGGGCGTGCCGGGGGCGTCTGCCGCTCGGCCTCGGCGATCCGCTCGGCCAGTCTGCGCGTGAAGGCTTCCGGGTCGTGGTCGGCCAGTACGCTTCCCACCTCATCGGCTTCGGCCCGCAGAATGTCTTCGATGGTCACGACGGTTCTCCTTCCTGATCGTTCCGGAGATAGGAGGCCGCGAGTTCCTTGGCGAGCTGGCGGCCGCGGGAGTAGTAGGTGCGCGCCGTGCCCGGGGTGATGCCGAGGGTCTCGGCGATCTCCTCATAGCTCAGCTGCGCCACGCGGAGCCGGACGCAGTCCGCCTGCACCGGCTCGCGCCGGGCCAGCTCGTCCATGGCGCGGTCCAGGGCGTCGTAGGTGCCCAGGTGCAGAATCCGGTCGACGCAGGACTGGTGGAGCCCGGCTTCCGCGGCGGCGGCCCGTTCACGGCGGGTCGCCCGGTTACGCGAGCGGATGAAGTCCCTGATGGCGTCCCGCAGGACACGCAGGCACAGGGCCCGGAAGTTGGGGTGCGACTGGAACTCGTCCCATTTCGCATGGATCTTCATCCCGGCTATCTGCACCACGTCCTCGGCGTCCTGACGGTGGCGCAGCAGCTGGTACGCATAGCCGAGGTAGCCGTACTGCGCCTCCTTGAAGAAGGCGGTGAAGTCGCCCCGGAGGCCGTCCATCGGGTCGGGGCGCAACTGCTGTCCGTCTCCGTAGTCGCTCACCGGGCGGCCGTCCCTCGCCCCGCAACGGGCGGGCGGACGACACCGGGGTGGACCTGTGCCTGAAGGTCCCGTTCCGCACCGCACCGGCTTCCACGGTCCGGGTCACACAACGTGCTGCCGGCCGAGGGGCCGCAGGTCCGCGAGGCGGTGTGGGTGCTCTCGCGCGCACGGGCGCGGAGCACAGCCGGGATCGTCCTGGCCGCGCCGCCCATGGCTGGCGTGCCCCAGGGCCACTGGTGGTCCACTGCCTCTCCTTTCGCTGTTCGCGGCGAACTCCCCAGCGTCCGGATGACGCCGGGGAAGACCGCATCTCTTGCCCCTAGACCGCTCGCGAAGCCGTGATTGTTAATCAGATCCGCGGACCAAAAATGACCATCCGCAGTCGCCCGCTCACGTTGAGCTTCTGACCTGCGGCGTTGGCGGATTAGTGGACGCGGGAGTGGCGCGGATCACACTCCGGTGCGGGTCGTGCGGGCCGGTGCGCCGCCCGCCCGTCGGCCCGCGCGGCGGCCCGTACGCCGCCCGCCCGTCGGCGGCACGCCACCCGTAAGTCGGCCCCCGCACAAGCGCGAGGGCCTCCCGGCGCCGGTGCGGATGCCGTCATCCGCACCGAGCCAGAAGGCCCTCACCTCGTCGGAGTGCCACCCCGGGCGTGTCACCCGTCACCCACACGCCGGAAGAACACGCCCGGGCCGCGGTTCGCCAGGGACGGAAGGGGACGATCCCTGCCGAGGCGCGGGCGCGGTGGCACTGCTCGCCGGGTCATCGCGGCAGCGGACTCCCCCGGGCGTCGCATGGGCGTCGCCGGGGAAGCGGCCGCTCACACGTAGGTGTAGCCGCCGGCGACGAGCGTGCTGCCGCCCAGGGTGGTGACCACGACGGGGACGTTGCCGAGCGGACCGGCCGGGGTGAAGCCGATCAGCGCCGTACCCGACGC
>NZ_JBHXFI010000074.1:10071-33114 GCF_042724075.1 Streptomyces sp. NPDC127097
ATTGACCGAAACCCCCGTCGCCGCAACCCCGTTGAACGTCACCGACGCCCCGTTCAGATTGCTCCCCGTGATCACGAACGCCGTACCACCCGCGGCGCTGCCCGACGGCGGCAACAGCGACGTGACGACCGGCGGGGGCGGCGCCGTGTAGGTGTACCCGCCGGCGACCGTGGCGCTGCCCGCCGGAGTGGTGACCACGACCGGGACGTTGCCGGGCGGACCGGCCGGGGTGAAGCCGATCAGCGCCGTACCCGACGCATTGACCGAAACCCCCGTCGCCGCAACCCCGTTGAACGTCACCGACGCCCCGTTCAGATTGCTCCCCGTGATCACGAACGCCGTACCACCCGCGGTACTGCCCGACGAGGGCGACAGCGAGGTGGCGACGGGCGGCGGTGCCGTGTAGGTGAATCCGCCGGCGACGGTGGTGGTCCCGGCCGGTGTGGTGACCACGACCGGGACGTTGCCGGCCGGGCCGGGCGGCGTGGTGCCGGTGAGCAAGGTGCCCGCCGCGTTGATGGACACGCCGAGGGCCGCGACGCCGTTGAAGGTGACCGTCGCGCCGGTGAGGTTGCTGCCGACGATGGCGAACGCGGTGCCGCCCGTGGTGGGCCCGGTGTTGGGCACGAGGGCGGTGACCGTCGGACCGCTCGGCGGGGTGACCGTGTAGGTGTAGCTCACCGGGTTGGAGATGCCCCTGGATGTGGTGGCGACGACCTGGACGGTGCCCGCGGGGTGTGCCGGTGCGAGGACGGTGACCGAGTTGCCGTAGGGGTCCTGGGTGACGATGGTGGCGGGGACGCCGCCGAAGGTGACCAGACTCGTGCCCTGGAGGCCGGACCCGGTCAGCAGGACGGTGTTTCCCCCGGCGGCCGGTCCGGAGGCCGGAATGGCGTCGTAGAGTCTGGGATATCTGGGCCAGTCTCCCCCTCCCCCGTCCCCACCGGGCCAGGAGCCCGGGGCCTGCGGATTTCCTTGCTGCTGTATGGCTTCGGACATGACTTCTCCCTGGGCAGCCGCCACTCCGTCCCCCTTTCACGAGTCGATTCGTGAACGGGTCTTCGCGGAGCGGAAGTTGCCGCCGTCGAATGTTCGGGTGCCTGCGACGGTAGGGTTCCCGACGGATCGGAAGAAGGCGTGTACGTGACAGCAATGATGCGTTCGGCGATCAAAATGACAATACGTAGATGAGCGTCACGCCCGCATCATGGCCCCGCGTACGCGGTTATTCCGCCGCCCCTTTTTCCGCGCCGTGGATGCGGGCAGCGGGCGTGCGGGGCTATGGCTGCTGCCGCTGCGTACGGGACGGCCTTTACGGGCGGCCGCCCGGTGAAGTACGCGCACGGGCCCGGGGACGGACAGCATGCGTCCCCGGGCCCTTTCCGATCCTGCTGCTCAACCCCTCACCGAGGGGAGGACCGCTTACAGGTGGTAGATGGTGGCGGCCCAGTTGGCCTTCCAATTGCCGTCGCCGAACTGGAGGTTGACGGAACACCGGCCGATGTTGCCGTCACAGTTCAGGCTGTTCGCCGGGACCGGAGCCGCCAGCCGGGTGCCGTCGGCGGAGCGGAGCCCCTGGTGGAAGATGGTGGCGGACCAGCTCGCCCGCCAGTATCCGTCACCGAATTGCAGGTTGGCGATGCACTTTCCGGTGTCGCCGTCACAATTCAGCGCGGTCACCGGTACCGGCGCGCGAGAGGCGGACCGGGGTGTCTGGTGGAAGATGTTCGCGCCCCAGCTCGCCTTCCAATTGTCGTCACCGAAGCGGAGGTTGGCCGTGCACTGGTAGGTGTCGCCATCGCAGTTGAGCGCCGTCACCGGAACCGGAGCGGCGGTGGCGGGGCCGGCCAGCCCGATGGCCAGTGCCGCGAGAGCAGCGCAGGTGCCGACGATGGTGCGTCGCATAGCCGTGTCCTTCCGTCGTGGGCGCAGCGCGCCCGACCACGGAGCAGGATCCGCTGAATTCCCGTCGCTCCGAGGCCGCACATCGGGGCCTTCAACAGAAGGTGTGAAGCCCCGCACCCACGCCCGAACCGGGCCCGGCACCGACCCTCGGTACGGGTGGTGAACAGCGCAAACGTAGTGATCCGGGGGCGCGAAGAGGGGCGCACTCGCGCTGCCCCCGGTCTTGTGCGGCGCCTGCCCCGGG
Source organism: Streptomyces sp. NPDC127097 (assembly GCF_042724075.1). Taxonomy (NCBI): domain Bacteria; kingdom Bacillati; phylum Actinomycetota; class Actinomycetes; order Kitasatosporales; family Streptomycetaceae; genus Streptomyces; species Streptomyces sp. NPDC127097. The sequence goes on from NZ_JBHXFI010000074.1 coordinate 12,221, forward strand.
TGCGGTCCGACCGCCCACGGCAGCCTCGGCGGACCGGTGCATCCGTGCGGAGCGGTTGTGGGGATGAGGGCACCGCCCAGAGGGGTAGATTCTCCGATTTCGCGGCGCCGGGTGGGCGAGGTCCCGCGGACCGGGTGGGCGAGATCCGTCACCGGAACGGGTGGCCGGGTGCTCCGTTTGGCGTCGGTGGTCCTGCGAGGCGGCAGGTTCGGTGCTGGGCTGGCGACACAAGCCGTGCACCGGCTTCCTTGGTGTGCCCTTGTGCCCTTCCGTACCGACCTCCACCTCTGCGTGCCGGGAGCCGTCTTCGCCTGCATGCGAATTTCCCGAGGCCCCCGGAGCACCCGCAGCTCCCCTGAAGGAGAGAAGTGACCACTACCTCGTTGCGCCCCACCGGTGCCCCGGATATCGAGCAGCTTCCGGAACCGCCGCTGCGCAGATCCATGGAAATCCAGGGCAACATTCTTTCCGGTTTCAACAAGGACTATATGGCGTTCCGCTATGTCCGCTTCCCCGACGGTGCGAGTGGCCGTGGCTGGCTGTCCGTCATGCTCAATACGGTCTCGGTGACCGCCACGGTCGAGGACTTCAATGAGGAGTTCTCGCTATCCCGCCGGGCCTACGGCCAGGATCCGTTCCTCGTCGCGACCTGGGTCGGTGTGTCCTTGACGTTCCAGGGCCTGCTCCAGGTGGCCCGGGAACCCGAGAAGGTGAAGACGGATCTGGCGCCGTTCGAGTCGTTCGTGAAGGGTGCGGCCGGACGGGCTCCGGACCTCGGCGACGACGGGACGAGTGCGCCCGAGCACTGGTATTTCGGCTCGGACCGGAGCGGCGTCCACGCCGTGCTGATCGTCGCCGCGGACACGGAAGAGGCGCTGAACGAAAAGCTCCGGAACATCGCCGCCGCTGATTCGGCGCACGGGGTGACCCTGGTCCATCAGGACGACGGCCGCACCCTGACCGGAGATCTGCGGGGCCACGAGCACTTCGGGTACAAGGACGCCATTTCGCAGCCGGGCGTCAAGGATTTCCACCGTGAGGACCGGGAGAACCCCGGTGTCCGGGACAACCGCCCGGGGTCGACCCTGGTCGAGCCCGGCGAGTTCGTCTTCGGTCACCAGAGTGAGAGCGGAGCACCGCCCGAGGCACCCACGTGGATGGACAACGGTTCGCTCCAGGTGGTGCGCCGGCTGCGGCAGGACGTCCCCGGCTGGAACGAGGCGGTGGAACGTGAAGCGGGCAAGTTCCGGCCGCACGCCATCTCCCCCGAGCTGCTGGGCGCGTGTCTGGTCGGCCGCAAGAAGGACGGCACGCCCCTCGCACAGGGCGAGAACCCGGTCACCGGGGTCGGTCCGGAGCGCAACGACTTCACCTACGAGAACGACGGCAAGGGGAAGCAGACCCCCTGCGCCGCGCACATCCGCAGGTCGAACCCCCGGCACTTCGAGGCCACCCAGAAGCACCGCGTCATGCGCCGCGGCATTCCGTACGGCCCCGCGTACGCGGCCGACAAGGCGGACGCGGACCGCGGCCTGATGTTCGTGTGCTACGGCACCTCGCTGGAGCGGCAGTTCGAGTTCCTCCAGCGCGCCTGGTCGAACAACCCCAACTTCCTGCCGGGCGATCCCGGCTCTCCCAACGGCATCGACAAGGTGACCGGCACCATCCGGCAGGGCGGTTCCGGCAGCCCGGACGCCCATATCGTGCTGGCCGACGGCGAGGAAGGCACCGTCTCGATGAACCGGTTCGTGCAGACCACCGGTGCGGTGTACGCCTTCACCCCGTCCATCAGCACTCTGCGCCGACTCGCCGCGAACGAGTCCCTGGACGGAAAGGGCTGAGCCGTGACCGACCTCCGCCGTGAGCCCACCGGAGCCGAGCGCGCCGACGAGAAGACCTATCAGCAGCTCGCCCGCGAACTGCTGCTGGTCGGCCCCGAGCCGGCCAACGAGGACCTCAAGCTGCGCTACCTCGAAGTACTGATCGACAAGGGGCTGGAGCGCCCCGCCGTCCCCAAGCGCATCCTGATCGTCGGCGCGGGCATCGCCGGTCTGGTGGCCGGCGATCTGCTGACCCGTGCCGGTCACGATGTGACGATCCTGGAGGCCAACGCCAACCGGGTCGGCGGCCGCATCAAGACCTTCCACGCCAAGAAGGGCGAGCCGCCGCCCTTCACCGACCCGGCGCAGTACGCGGAGGCCGGGGCGATGCGGCTGCCCAGCTTCCACCCGCTGACCCTGGCGCTGATCGACAAACTCGGCCTGAAGCGGCGGCTGTTCTTCAACGTCGACATCGATCCGTCGACGGGCAATCAGACCGCCCCGGTCCCGCCGGTGATCTACAAGTCGTTCAAGGACGGCAAGATCTGGACGTACGGCGACCCCAGCCCCGAGTTCCGGGAGCCGGACAAGCGCAACCAGACCTGGATCCGCACCAACCGCGCCCAGGTGCGCCGCGCCCACTACGCCAAGGACCCGTCCCAGATCAACGAGGGCTTCCACCTCACCGGCTGCGAATCGCGGCTGACCGTGTCCGAGATGGTCCACCAGGCGCTGGAGCCGGTGCGCGACTACTACTCCGTGCTACAGAGCGACGGAAAGCGCGTCAACAAGCCCTTCAAGGAGTGGCTGGACGGCTGGGCCGGGGTCGTCCGCGACTTCGACGGCTTCTCCATGGGCCGCTTCCTGCGCGAGTACGCCGGGTTCAGCGATGAGGCCATCGAGGCGATCGGCACGATCGAGAACATGACCTCGCGGCTGCACCTCGCCTTCTTCCACAGCTTCCTGGGCCGCAGCGACATCGACCCCACCGCCACCTACTGGGAGATCGAGGGCGGCAGCCGGAAGCTCCCGGAGGCGCTCGCGAAGGATCTGCGCGACCAGATCGTGATGGGCCAGCGGATGGTCCGGCTGGAGTACTACGACCCGGGCCGCGACGGCCATCACGGCGGGCTCGCCGGACCGGGCGGCCCCGCCGTCGCCATCCAGACCGTGCCCGAGGACGACCCGAACGGCCCGGTCGAGACCTGGACCGGGGACCTGGCGATCGTCACCATCCCGTTCTCCAGCCTGCGGTTCACCGCCGTGACCCCGCCGTTCTCGTACAAGAAGCGCCGGGCCGTCATCGAGACGCACTACGACCAGGCGACCAAGGTCCTGCTGGAATTCTCCCGCCGCTGGTGGGAGTTCACCGAGGAGGACTGGAAGCGGGAGCTCGACGCGATCGCGCCGGGGCTGTACGACTACTACCAGCAGCGGGGCGAGGACGAGGCCGAGGCCGCGCTGGCCGTTCCGCAGAGCCTGCGGGACCTGCCCACGGGGCTGCTCGGCGCCCACCCCAGCGTGGACGAGAAGAACATCAGCGCACAGCAGGTGGAGTACTACCGCAACTCCCCGCTGCGCGGCGGGATCCGGCCGGCCACCCATGCCTACGGCGGCGGTTCCACCACCGACAACCCCAACCGCTTCATGTACTACCCCTCGCACCCCGTCCCCGGCAGTCAGGGCGGCGTGGTGCTGGCGGGCTACTCCTGGTCGGACGACGCCGCGCGCTGGGACTCCTTCGAGGACGCCGAGCGCTACAGCTACGCCCTGCTCAACCTCCAGTCGGTACACGGCCGCCGGATCGAGGTCTTCTACACCGGCGCCGGCCAGACCCAGAGCTGGCTGCGGGACCCGTACGCCTGCGGAGAGGCCGCGGTCTACACCCCGCATCAGATGACCAGCTTCCACCTCGATGTGGTGCGGCCCGAGGGGCCGGTGCACTTCGCCGGTGAGCATGTGTCGCTCAAGCACGCCTGGATCGAGGGTGCGGTGGAGACGGCCGTACGTGCCGCCCTCGCCGTCAACGAGGCGCCCGCGGCGGACGAGAGCGCCATGGGCGCACGGGCCGCGGCTCCCCGCGAGCGCCGGGCCGCCGGGTCGTCGGATCATCCTCGCGAGGGGGTGCTGACGTCATGACCGCCTCCCCGACCTGCACGGTGGCCGAGTATCTGGGCCGCCGGCTGGAACAGCTCGGTATCACCCATCTGTTCGGCGTTCCGGGCGACCACCTGGGCCCGTTCCTGTCGACCCTGCACGAGAAGACCTCGGTGCGCTGGGTGGGCACCCCCACCGAGGGCGGCGCGGGCCAGGCCGCGGACGCCTATGCCCGGGTGAAGTCCGCCGACGCGGAGATCACGCTCGGCGAGCAGGGCATCGGCGCGGTCGCGGTCACCTACAGCGTGGGCGCGTTCAACCTGCTCAACGCGATCGGCGGGGCCTTCGCCGAGTACGTACCGCTGATCGCGATCAACGCCGCTCCCTCCTACGAGCAGTGGCTCAACCAGCAGGCGATCGGCCTGCTCACCTCGCACATGTCACAGCGCCCGGAGAGCAACCTGGAGGTCTACCGCCAGGTGACCGTGGACGCCCAGGCCATCTCCAACCCGGGGCTGGCCCCCACCCAGATCGACAGCGCGATCACCGCCTGCCTCTCGCACCGCCGGCCGGTCTATCTGGAGGTCATGGACGACGTCTGGGGGGCGCAGTGTCCCGCGCCGCAGGGCCGGCTGACGCGGCGCGAGCGGCCCGTCACCGTGAAGAAGCAGCAGATGCTCGACCGCGCGGTCGACGCATGTGTGGAGCTGATCCGGGAGTACGGCGACCCGATCCTGTGGGCCGGGGAGGAGATCGACCGCTTCCGGCTGTCCGACGAGTTCGAGAGGCTGGTGCACGAGACCCGCATCCCCTTCTGCACCACCATCGGCGCCAAATCCGTGGTGTCCGAGTACACCCCGGGCTTCTCCGGCGTCTACAACGGCAAGGCCAGCAACCCGAAGGTCGCCGAGGTCTTCAACGACGCGGGCTGCCGTATCGGCCTGGGCTCGTGGGCGACCTCGAAGAACCTCGGCGGTGTGCGGTCGATCGGTGACGACTGGGCGGTCGCCGCCCACGACGGGGTGCATGTCGGCGCCTCGTACTTCCCCGATGTACAGCTCGCCGGGTTCCTCCCCGCGCTGCGGGAACGCCTGGTGGCCGAGTTCGGAGACGGGGCCTTCGCGGCGGACTACTTCGCCCGTGCCCATCAGGCGGGCCTCGCGGTCCCCGACAGCACCGCCGCCTACCTGGCCTCCCAGACCGGCGGACCGTACCCGGAGAACGTGACGTACGACAGCCTCTTCCGGCACCTCAACGCCTTCCTCGAAGCGCAGACCAGCGAGCCGCCGGAGGAACGCAGCAACCCGTTCACGGTGGTGTGCGACGCCGCGTTCGCGCTGATCGGCTCGATGAATCTGCGGATGGCCGAGCGCGCCTCGTACGTGGCGCAGAACAGCTGGCTGTCCATCGGCTACTCGGTCGGTGCGGCCACCGGGGTGGCGCTCGGCCGGAGCCGGGCGAAGAAGCGGCCGATGGTCTTCGTCGGCGACGGCTCCTTCCAGGAGACCTGCCAGGAGATGTCCACCCATGTGCGGCATGGTCTGCGCCCGGTGGTGTTCGTCCTGGACAACGAGGCGTTCTACGGCATCGAGCAGATGCTGGTGCACCCCTGCTACTACCAGGACGGCGCCCCGCGCTCCGACGGCGCCGAGTTCTACAACGAACTGCACCCCTGGCGCTACGAGAAGCTCGCGGACGTCTTCGGCTCCGCCAAGCACCCGATGCACGGCTTCGCGGTCCGCCGGCACGACGAACTCACCACCCTGCTGGCGCGGATCGCCGAACCCAGCGACGCGATCAACCAGGGCCCCATCGTGGTGCGGGTGCAGCTGGACCGGCACGACTATCCCGAGGCCATGCGGTACAAGGTCGACGAGAACTGTCCGCCGCCCGCCGGCCGGGCGTCGGAAGGGAGCAGACGATGACCGGCCGTGGGCCCCGGCGGCCCGCGACGGACACCGCCGTGGACGACTCGGCGAAGGCGCTGCGGCACGCCATGAGCGGGCTGTCCGGGCCGGAGGCCACCGGCTGGACCGGCACCGTACGGCCCGCCGGAACCCCGGGCGCGGATGCGAAGGTGCTGGTCCTGGGCGCCGGTGTGGCGGGCCTGACGGCGGCGTACGAGCTGAGCATGCTCGGCTACCGGGTCACCGTCCTCGAAGCACAGGACCGCATCGGCGGACGCAGCCGCACCGCCCGCCGCGGCGACCAGCTCTACGAGCTCGATGAGCACGGCACGCCCAAGCCGACGCACCGCTGCGAGTTCGACGAGGGCCTGTACCTCAACCTCGGGCCCGGCCGTATCCCGTACCACCACCGGCGGGTGCTCAACTACTGCCGGGACTTCGGGGTGGCCCTGGAGCCGTACGTCATGGAGACCACGGCGAACCGGGTCCGTCCGCCCCATGCCGAGGTGACCTGGCCCAACCGGCGGGTGGCGAACGACACCCGCGGCCACCTCGCGGCCAAGCTCGCCGAGACACTGGTCAGCCGGGACGCCTTCACCGGTGAACTCCGGGATCTGCTCAGGGTGTTCGGCGCGCTCGACGCCAACGGCAAGTACCGGGGCTCGACCCGCTCCGGCTACCTGGACAGCCCCGAGATCGCGGAGTGGCCGGTCCCGGCCCCACCGCTGTCCTTCGAGGATCTGGTGCACTCCGGCTTCTGGAAGACCCGCTTCTACCAGCCGGTCGACCATCTGTGGCAGGCGACGATGTTCCAGCCGGTCGGCGGCATGGACCACATCGTCCAGGCACTGGCGCGGGAGGCCAAGCGGGCCGGGGCGAAGATCGTGCTGGGCGCCGAGGTCCGCGAGATCGAGATCGGTCCGCGCGGCCTCGGCGTCAGCCTGAAATACCGCAAGGGCGACGACGAGCTCCAGGCCGACGCCCGCTACTGCGTCAGCAACATCCCCGTCCCGGTGCTCCGCACCATCAAACTGACCCGCTTCTCGGACCCCTTCGAGCAGGCGCTCCGCGTCGTGGAGTTCGAGAAGACCTGCAAGGTCGGCTGGCAGGCGAACCGCCGCTTCTGGGAGGGCGACCTCGGCGGCTGCGACGACACCGAGGGCATCTACGGCGGGATCAGCTGGACCGGTCACAACATCACGCAGATGTGGTACCCGTCCAACGACTACTTCTCCGACAAGGGAACCCTGACCGGCGCCTACAACTTCGGCAGCGCGGCCGAGACCCTCGGCAAGCTCACCCCGGAGAAGCGCCTGCAACTCGCCCGCGAGGGCGCCGTCCAACTGCACCCGGAATTCAAGAACAAGGAACTCGTCCCCGACAAGCAGGGCATCTCCATCGCCTGGCACAAGGTGCCCTACCAACTGGGCGGCTGGGCGGCCTGGAAGCCCCAACAGCCCGCCCACAAGAAGGCATACAAACAACTGCTCCAGCCCGAGGGCACCGACGCCTTCTTCGTCACCGGCGACCAGATCTCCCCCCTGCCCGGCTGGCAGGAGGGCGCCATGATGTCCGCCCACTACGTCATCCAGCAGATCCTGGGCGTCATGCCCCTGACCGCCCCCGAGGAGATCGCGGTACCCGACTCGGTCGCATTGACGCAGGGTCTCTTCTGAGGGTTCGAACAGCTCTGACGCTCCCCGCGTTCGGGAGCGCGGGCCCGGCCGGCAGGCGACTGCCCGCCGGGCCCACGCGCTTCCACGTGCGCGGAGCCCTCGACCCGGGGACTGCTTGACGAGCGGCTCCGTCGACTGAGCACCTTCCCGCCACGCACTCAACGCCTCTTACCTGCCGATAGGTTCTGACCATGACTGGTGATTGGCGGACGGACCGGATCGGGGCTGCGCTGCGGGGCGAGAACCCGACGGTGCTGCGACGGCTGGAGTCCGGGTTCGCGGCGATCGGTGATGTGCAGTTCCTGCCGGGGTACTCGGTTCTGCTGGTGGACGAACCGCAGGTGCAGCGGCTGTCGGACCTCCCGAAGAGCAAGCGGCTGTCGTTCCTGTCGGACATGGACCGGCTCGGCGAAGCGGTCGAGCGGACCTGCCGTCGGCTGGACCCGGCTTTCCGGCGGGTCAATCTGGAGATCCTGGGCAACACGGATCCCTTCCTGCATGCGCATGTCTGGCCGCGGTTCGACTGGGAACCGGCCGATGTGGTGGGTGCACCGGTGTGGCTCCATCCACGCGACCGGTGGAGCGACACCCGGTTCCGGCTCGGCCCCCAGCACGAGGCCCTGCGGGAGGGCATCGGCAGCGAACTGGACCTGTTGCGCTCGGAGGTGTGACGGGGTGGGGGTCGGTCCCTCTACGCCGACGGGGCGCGGCAGTCGGTGCCGGACCGGCCCTACGAGTCGTCCGCGCCCGTCGGCTGTTGGAGGCCCCGGTCCGGGGGTGTTGGGGGGAGGACGAGTTCGGCTACGGCTCCGCTGTCGGGGGCGTTGGAGAAGTGCAGGGTGGCGCCGAGGACCCGGGCCTGGCCGGCGGCGATGGTCAGGCCGAGGCCGTGGCCGGCCTTTTTGCCGCTGCCGGAGTGGCTGCTGAAGCGTTGGGGTCCGTGGTCGAGGAGCCGGCCGGGGTAGCCGTCGCCGTGGTCCCGCACGGTGATGGTCAGGCCGTCGACGGTCAGGATCACCGGCGGGCGGCCGTGCTTATGGGCGTTGGCGACGAGGTTGCCGAGCACGCGCTGGAGCCTGCGCTGGTCGGTCTCCACCCGGACGTCCCGCTCGATGCGGACCTCGACCGCCAGCCCGGAGGCCCGCACCGCACGCTCGGCCAGCGGCCCCAGCTGATGCAGGTCGATGTCGGCCTGCTCCACCTCCGCGTCGAGACGGGAGATCTCCAGCAGGTCCTCGGTCAGCCGGCTCATGGTCCCGATCCGGTCCTGCACCATCTCGGTCGGACGGCCGGGCGGCAGCAGCTCGGCCGCCACCCGCAGTCCGGTCAGCGGGGTGCGCAGCTCATGCGCCACATCGGCGGTGAAACGCTGCTCGCTGTTCAGCTTGGCCTGGAGCGCGGTGGCCATCGCGTCGAGTGCGGCCGCCACCGCGGCGGCCTCGTCCTGGGCCTGATCCGGGCGTAGGACCCGGGGATCGTCCACCCGGGCGTCGAGATCGCCGGTGCTGATCCTGCGGGCGACCTGGGCCGTGCGGTGCAGCCGGCGGGTGATACGGGAGACGGCGAACAGCCCGACGAGGAGGGTGAGGGCGATCGCGAAGGCCGAGGAGCCGATGATGGCCCGGTCCAGCCCGCGGAGCGCGGCCGCTCGCTGGGTGTGGTCGAGGTGGACGGCCAGCGCCCTGCCGTCGGCGGGGGTGACGGCCCACATCACCGGGCGGCCCCGGTGTTCGCCGAGCTGGGTGCCGCGCTCGCCCTGCCGCGCCATGGCGCGCAGCGGGGCGGGGAGGTCGGCGGGGTTCACCGCGGCGTTGCGGCCGAGCGGCTCTCCCGCGACATACGCCGCCGCGACGGTGTCGAGCTCGGCCAGGGCGGCGCTGCGGGCCTGCTCTTCGGTCTGCCGGCCGACCAGGACGTGCACCAGCACGCCGACCACCGTGGCGAGCACACAGCACATGACGATGACGAAGACGGCGAACTTCCAGTACAGCGTCGCCGTCCATGCGGGCAGCCGCAGCCGCGCACGAGGCCGGCCGGCGCTCATGGCGTCCTCTTCGGTGCGGGGGTGGCGGAGTCCGCTTCGTCGAACTCCATGGCCCGCAGTGTCATGGCCTGCGTCCGGGGGTCCCACTCGTACACCGTGCGGGTGGCGTAGCCGGGGGTGCCCGTGGGCTCCCGCAGGATCAGATCGCCGTTCGCGATCTCCACCGACAGCGGAGTCGCGCCGGCGTCCATGATCCGGGTCACCACCCCGTGGCGCAGCGTGAAGGCCCACAGGGCCAGGGACCGGTCCAGCGACTCGATGCCCACGATCAATTCGGGCTTCCCGTCACCGGTCAGATCCTGGTACTGCGGTTTCCGCACCGGGCAGCGCTCCGGCGCCTCGGCGCAGGCAACGATCCGGCTCTCGGTGGCGGAGTCGAACTGCGGTCCGCCGTCGAGGGCGGAGCCCGCGTCCATCTGTGCCTTGACGACGGTGAGCAGCGGCGCCTTGCGGATGTCCCCGGACGGCACCCGGGGCACCCCGGGAACGGCGGCGGGGAGGTTCTCGCCCCGGCCCCGCTCGGGCTGCGGCGCGGGCTTGCGATCCGGCCACAGCCGCACCGGGGCGGACGCGGCCGACGTATGGCCGGCGCTCAGCGGCTCCCCGCTCCCCGTGCAGCCGCCCAACAGCGCCACGATGCCCGTCGCCGCAAGTGCGAGCGACGTCATCCGTACCGGCCTCGGGGAAGACGAGGAGCGGAGCAGAAGCACATCTCTTCCAGTCGTGGTGCGGGCTGAGCTTGACCGGATCATAGTCGCTGCGTCCTACCACACAGCCGGAGATATCCGATATGCCTGAAAGGTAAGGATCAGGCCGCTTGTCCGGTGAAGCCTGCGGGGTCAGGTTCCGCGGACGCCCAACCGCACATAGTCGTAGCCACCGTAGGCGTCGGCGACATGGACATCGGTCAACCGCGGGCTGCGCCAGCTGACGTACCTGCCGTAAACGAGCGGCAGGTAGTAGGCCCCCTCGGAGACCTGGTGGTTGATCTCCTCGTAGATCTCACCGGCCGCCTTCGGGTCCGCTTCGGCGACGGCCTTGTCGAGGAGCTTGTCGAGAGCCGGGGAGTCGACGTCGGCCAGATTGGCGTTGCCGCTCGGCGACTGCGTCCGGCTGTCGACGAGCGGTCGCCAGAATGCCTGCCCCGTCGGGAAGTCGGCGCTCCAGCTCGTGAGGACGATGCCGTAGCCCCGCTTCCGCACCTCGTTCGGCACCCCGACGAGGGTGGTCATCCGCGCCCCGTCGAACCGGTCGGCCTTCGCCTCGATGCCGATCTTGCCCAGCGCACTCGTCAGCGCGGGGCAGTTGGAAGACGATGGTTCCGGGACCGGGCGTCTCGATCGCTTCAGGCCCTTCGCCGAGATGTCCTTGTACGGGCCCCGGTAGTTTCCCTCGGGGTCGAGCGCCTCCATGAGGTGACCCGGTCCGCCGGTGATGACGTCCGCCGCCCAGAGCCGCTCGATGCCGTACTTGATGTCCCCGGAGGTGACGGGCGACCCGTCCTCCCAGGTCATCCCCTTGCGCAGGGTGTAGGTGTAGGTCCGGCCCTGGTGGGAGATCCTGGCCTTGGACGTGGCCAGATCCGGTGTGAGTGCGGTGCCCCTCGACCGCGGGTCGTAGGTCACCAGTTGGCGCGTGTAGTAACGGGCGAAGTTCGCCACGGAGCCGTAATAGCTGCGCTGCGGGTCCCAGGAGTCGGCATCGGCGGCGCTGCCGAACTTCAGCGTGACGCCTTTGCCGCCCCCTGGTTTGAGGATGTGGCCGACAGCGGCGTTGTACGTGGCCTCGGTGGTGCCGTGCTTGGACGTGCCGTCGCCGGACTCACCCTGCCCGCCGTTCAGCAGGGCGAGGGTGGTGGAGACTCCCGCGACCAGGAGTGCCGCCGACACCACGGCGATGGTTCTGGTCCGGACGGAGGCCGAACTTCCCGGGGACCGCGGTCCGTCGGGGATGGGGGCCGGGGTGCGGTCCGGAGTGGGAGCTGGGGTCGGGGCGGGCTCGGCGCGGCGGGCTCAGCCGACCTGTGTGGACGGGGCCGAGCCTGCCGGACCGGGGCGCCTGCGGCGGATCGCGGCGTGGTTACGGGGCCATCTCGTACGCCCCGGACAGCGCCTCCACCCGCTGCCAGACGCGCGTCGAACGGGCGTCGTCGACGACCGGGCGGCGGACCGCGCCCAGCGCCCAGTTCTGCTGCGCCTCGGTGGCGGAGTCCTTGCCGTGCAGCTCGACGGCGTGGGCGGAGAAGTCCCGGACGAGGACGGCGAACAGCTCGTCGAGCACGTCCTCGTCGAGGCCGGTCAGCTGCGCCTGCTCCAGGATCAGCTGACCGTGGACGACCAGCGCGAACAACTGGCCGACGGCGAGCAGCAGATCGAGGTCGCGGCTCTGCTCCTCATCGGGGGCGGCGGTGGTCACGAACTCGCAGAGGGCGTCGGCCTGTTCGCGGAAGCGGGCGACGTTCGGCACCTCGGCGAAGGCGTCGTAGGCGGTGCGCCAGTCGTGGAAGCGTACGGCGCCCAGACCGCGGGCCGGCCCCTGCCGGAAGAGGAACGCGTCATCGGCCGCGTCGAGGCGGGTCGGCACGGGCGCGTACTCGGCCGGGTTCAGCAGGTGGTTGCCCATGAACTTGAGGATCAGGGCGAGGTTGACGTGGACCGTGCCCTCCAGCTTCGGCAGGCCGCGGATCTCGGTGGCGGCCTGGGCGAAGTAGGTGTCCTTCTCGAAGCCCTTGGCGGCGATCACGTCCCACATCAGGTCGATGACCTTCTCGCCCTCGGTGGTCACCTTCATCTTCGTCATCGGGTTGAAGAGGAGGTAGCGGCGGTCGTCGGGGCCGGCGGAGCGGAAGTAGTCGACGGCGCGGTCGCTGAACAGCTTCATCCCGACGAGGCGGACGTAGGCGTCGGTCAGCTCGCGGCGGACGTGCGGGAAGGCGGTGACGGGACGGCCGTAGAGGATGCGGTTCTGCGCATGGGTGACGGCCTCGTACATCGCGTGCTCGCAGATGCCGATCGCGCCGGTGCAGAGGTTGAACTTGCCGACGTTGACGGTGTTGAGGGCGGCGTCGAAGGCGGCGCGGCCGGTGTGCAGGATGTCGGCGGCGGCGACCGGGTAGTCCTCCAGGCGGAACTCGCTGACGTACTTCGAGGAGTCGACGACGTTCTTCACCAGGTGGTACGCCTCGTGGCGGCTGTCGGCGGCGAAGAAGACATAGCCGTCCGGGCCCTCGACGTCGGTGCGGCGGCCGAAGACGGAGACGAGTCCGGCGGCGTTGCCGTTGCCGATGTAGTACTTGGATCCGCTGGCGCGGAAGCCGCCGTCACCGTCGGGCTCCAGCAGCATGTCGGTGGAGTAGATGTCCGCGCCGTGCGCCTTCTCGGACAGGCCGAAGGCGAACACCTCGCCCTGGGAGAGGAGTTCGGCGGCGCGGGCGCGGACGGCGGCGTTGTCGCTCTGCCAGACCGGGCCGAGGCCGAGGATGGTGACCTGCCAGGCGTACCAGTAGTCGAGCCCGTAGAAGCCGAAGATCTCGTTGAGGGCGGCTATCCGGGCGGTGTCCCAGCGCTTGTCCTGGTTCCCCTCCGCGGCGGAGGCCGGGGTGAGGAAGGTCGCGAACAGCCCTTCCTTGCCGGAGAATTCGAGGAACTCCGACAGCCAGGCGCGGGAGCGGTAGTCCTCGATCAGCTTGCGCTTGCCGCGGCTCTCGAACCAGTCGACGGTGGCGCGCAGCAGCCGGCGGGTCTCGGGGTCGAAGTGCGCCGGGTCGTAGGTGCGGGGGTTGAACAGCAGCGGGTCAGCCATGGAGGTTCGCCTTTCCGGCTCAGGTTGCGGTGTGCGGGTGGTGGACGGGACGGCTCGGTGGCGGACCCGAGCGCGGCGGCCGGGCAGACGTGTGGCCCACCCGGGCGCCGGTTCAGCGCTCGGGCCGGAGGCGGTGGAGGGTGGCGAGCACGTCGTCCAGCCAGTCGAGTGTCATGCGCTCGTAGGCGATACCGCCGCGCAGTACGACGTGCTGGAGTTCCTGGCCCGCGTCGGGCGTGGCAGGCGCCTCGGGGCCGGTGAAGTCACGCCGTTCCCCCGCCAGATAGTGCGCGAGGCGCTCGCGGTGGATCTGCTGGTGCCGCTCGACCTCACGGATCAGCGCGGCGGGATCGTCGAAGGCCGCACCACGGATCTTCACGGCGAGGTCGTGCCGGACGCTCTCCGGTTCGATCGGCTCGTGCAGCCACGCGGCGAGCGCCGTCCGGCCGAGTGCGGCGACGGAGTACTCCTTCTTGTCCGGCCGGGCCTGCTGCGGCACCTCGCGGACATCGATCCAGCCGTCGCTCTCCATCCGCTTGAGGACGCGATAAATCTGCTGGTGGGTGGCGGTCCAGAAGTATCCGATGGACCGCTCGAACCGCCGGGCCAGCTCATAGCCGGAGCCCGGCTTCTCCAGCAGGGAGACAAGAATCGCGTGCTCGAGCGCCATACCCCGATCCTTCTATGCAACTCGTTGCATAGACAAGGGGCGGCACGGGGGTGAGACGCGGCTCACCCGGGCGCTCCTTGGGGCGCACTGGCCAGGGGGCCGCGTACTGAGGGGGGCCGGAGGGCGACGGGCCGCCGGCGCGCTGTCTGCTCAGCGAGTCCGGGCCGGCGGAAGCTGCCATGCGCCGGAGTGGCCGGGTGGGAGTGCCAGGTCGCGGCGGACGGCGGCGTAGTACCCCTCCCGTGCGGTGCGCTGGCGCTGGAGCATGGCGGACCACGCTTCCGGGCTCTGCGTCCGGTCGCGCAGGAACCCTTCCATCTCCATCACCACGACGACCCATTCCCGGGCCTTCTCCACCACCTCCGGGGTGCCCAGCATCAGCAGGGCCTCCCCGGCTGGATCCCGGGCATCAGTGGCGTCGGCCAGGTGGGGCGCCGCTTCCTCGGGTGACAAGGGGTGCGGGTGAGGGTCGTTGCCGAGGTGGGCCGCGATGCGGTACGTCAGGGTGACGCTCTTCTTCAGCGCCCTGGCGAAGTCGGCGTAGGTCGTCAGCCGCCGCTCGTCCCAATGGGCCGCCTGCTCGCGACGGAAGCGGACTTGATCGCCGCGCATGCTGACGAAGTACGACCCAAGGGCGCCGATCACTACGCCGATCAGGGCGGGGAGCTGTTGTATGAACGCCGACATGTCGCCACGGTATAGCGCGGTGGCAGGCGCGACGTGAGGTCGTTTCCGTCCCGCCGGGAAACGCCCTCCTACTCCCCCACCGCCCCGTCGGCCAGTTCACGGGCGATGTCGAGGTGGCCTGCGTGGCGGGCGTACTCCTGGAGGAGGTGGAAGAGGATCCAGATCAGGGTGGGGCGGTCTTCGTCGGGCGGGATGGTTCCGCCGAGGGTGGCTGCCCGGTCCTCCAGGTGGGCCGCCGCGACGATGGCGCGGGACCGGGTGCACTGCTCCTGGAAGAATTGCTTGATGTCCTCGAATGACTCTTCGGGGCCCACGTGCCACGGTCCGGAGCCGGCCTTGAAGTCGGCCCAGGGTTCTTCGATGTGTTCGCCCTCGAACCCCCATTGCAGCCAGCGCAATTCCACACAGGCAAGGTGCTTGAACAATCCGAGGGGTGACCATCCGGTGGGCAGGCGGCCGGCCCTCAGCTCCGCGTCGGACATTCCCTCCAGCTTGCGCAGCACGGTGTTCCGGTAGAAATCGAGATAGCCGGTCAGCAGGTCGTAGGGGCTGGTGAGAGTCACCGGAGGCTCTGCGGCGGGTTCGATTGTGTGGACCATGGTGAGGACCTTATGGAGGCGGGGATGTGCTGTCCAGGTTTCGGGCAGGCAGTTCGGCCGGACAGTGCCGGAGGGTGGAATGCGCGGGGCCCGTCGGCAGGAGACACCGACGGGCCCCGGGGTCAGCCGGTCAGCACTTCAAATCGAGGACGTGGATGTTCGGGAGTATTCCTTCGATCCGGTAACAGTGGTTCTTGTCGGGCTCGTTGATGTACAGCGGCGTGGAGCCGCCCGACCAGTGCACCTGGACCGTGACCCCGGTTGCTTCCGCGGGGAAATACGCCTTCCAGCTGTCGCCCACCGGCCGCACGTTGTGGCAGTAGTTCTTCTTCTCTATTCCGTCCGGGCCCTTCCACTCATAGCAGGTGTCGATGAGCGACGCCGCCTGGTGGTCGAACTGGAGGTAGTTGTCCGAGGCGGCGGTGGCGGAGGGCGCCGTCAGTACCGCGCCGGCCAGGGCGAGGCCCAGGGTGGCAGCACCGTATGCCAGGGAACGCTTCTTGCTTCGCATGCTGGAGTTCACCTCTCGCTTCAATGGTCCGGGCACGCCCTAGCAGGTCTTGTCGGTTCTCTTCGGGCCCCAGGTGTAGCCACTCAGCTCGTAGCAGTAGTCGCGGCTCAGGTCGGTGATCTGCGGCGACACATTGTCACCCGCTATTTGCCCGTCCACCGTCACCTCGACCTTGACGCCCTTGGCGTCATCGGGGATTTCCACCCGCCAGTCCGTGCCGATGGCCTTCCCCTTGTCGCAGGAGTCCGGGGTGGTCGAGGAGGCCCAGTGGTAGCAGGTCTCGGCGATGAACCAGCCTTTGTTGGAGAAACTGATGTACTTGCCCGAGCCCGCGGCCGCGGCCGACGGTGCCGTCATCGCGCCGCCGACCAGCGCGAGGCCCAGTGCGGCGACCCCGTAGGCCGCCGACTTCTTGATGTTCCGCACAGGATGACCCTTCGTGAGAGTGACGCGCGTGGGAGCGGCGGCTCAGCGCCCGTTCTTGAGGGTGGCGCCGCATTCGACCACGTCGGTGTCGGCACGTGCCGAGGTGCTGAGCGGGATTTCGGTGCGCAGTCCGGAGATCTTCGCGCCGCCGAACTCGCCGCCCTGGATGGTCACATCGGAGACCCGCTGTTCCATGTCATGGCCCAGCTGGAGCATCCCCTTCTGCCCCGGCTTGATGGTGATCCTGATGTCGCCGCTCTTCGACTCGGTGTTGGTCTCGCTGTACTGCGCGGAGGCGCCCACGCCCAGCTTGTCCTTGACCAGCGAGATATCGACGCTGGCACCGACGTTCCAGCCCCAGCTGAAGGTGCGGGTGCCACTGAGCGTCTGGTTTATTTCCGCGGCGCCGGGACTACAGTTCTGAATGGGACCGATGCCCATACCGGCGTTGTCCACGTCGAACCACTTGGTCACCTGCTTGGATTCCGTGGTCGTCGAGGAGCAGGACACCTGGCTGCCCTTGCACTGTTCCAGTGCGCGCTTGACCTCTTCCGCGGAATTCACCTGGTAACCGTTGTCGTAGGTGACGGAGGGGCTGCCTTCCTCCACCCACTTGTCGGTGTGGCCATTGACGTCAGGAAGGCCGGAGCCCTGGGCGGCGGAGGCCGCGGGCGCCGCCAGGGCGAGCGCGGCGGCGACGGCGCCGAGGGTGAGCGCCATGCGGGATGCGGGGGTGGATGTGGAGATCAACGTTTCCTCGCTCTGTTCTGGGTCGTTCCGATGTGCAGGAAGGCGTGACGGCGGCACTCCCTGCGTTCCGGGTGCTTCAGCAGCCGATTTCCTGGAGCTTCGGCCGGTCGACGAGACCGGTGATCTCGAAGCAGTGGTTCTTGTTGGTGTCGGTCACCGCGGCGGTGTCCACCGTGGCGTAGTCGACGATGCTGGTGCTGAGATCGATCTTTGCGCCGGTCGCTTCCTCGGGGAAATACGCCTGCCAGGTGTCGTTCACCGGCCGCACGTTGTGGCAGTAGTTCTTTCCCTCGGCATCACGCCACTTGTAACAGGTATTGGCGAGGATGCCGGCGTGGTTGGTGATCTGAATGTAGTTCTGGGAACCCGCATAAGCGGCGGGCGCGGAGAGTACGGTGGAGAAGCACGCGGCCCCCACCGCGAGGAGACCGAATACAGCCCGATGGTTGATCTGCACGGTTGTTACTCCCTCTTGCACTGTGCGGGGCGCCGGGAGAATTCGACGCCGTGCGATGAGTAAGTCATGAGAGAGCTGCCGAATCAATTGGATCCGGCTAAGACTTCGGTACCCGGAGATTCCCTTGCGGGGCAACCACGAGAAATGCCACGGGAAGACGGGAACCACGGCTTCGGACCACGAGGAACCACGGTTCCCGCGGCCGGCGGACCACGGGAGCGCGGGCCGCCCACGGACATACCGAAAGCCCCTCACCGTAAGGAAGGTGAGGGGCTTCTGAGAGTCGTCTGAGGGGCTTCTGAACTGTGGGTGCGGAGCCTTTGACCGTGCGACCGTACTCAGGAGTCCGCCGGGACGCTCCCCTTGCCGAGCCGGCCCGCTTCGGCCATCGCCGCCGCCAGGTGTGGGCGCCCGGTGATCCCGAGCTTGCGGTAGGCGCCGGTGAGATGGGTTTCCACGGTCCGCAGGGAAACGACGAGGAGTTCGGCGATCTGCTTGTTGCTGTATCCCTGGGCGGCCAGGGTGCCGACGCGTTCCTCCCCCGCGGTCAGCCCCCGGATTCCCTGGCTCCCGGAGCGGGCGACCCGGCCGCCGGCGAGGTGCAGCCCCTCCTCCAGGCGCGTGGCGAGCACCGTGGCACCGCACCCGACGGCGAGGTCCAGGCCCTCGCGCAGGGTTCTGCGGGCGCCGCGTTTGTCGTCCCGGTGCAGCAGGGCGATACCGAAATCGTGGCAGGCGCGGGCGAGTTCGAGGCGTGCGGGGGTGGGTCTGAGGACGGTCACGGCCTCGGCCAGCATGTCGAGCCCCCGGGAGCCCGCTGCCGCCGCCCCCGCCGCCCGCAGCGCCACCCCCAGGGCCCGTGGGAGCCGGCAGCGCCGGGCGAGGTCCAGCTCCTGCTCGGCCAGCTCCTGGGCCGGCCCGGTTTCCCCCAGTGCGAGATGGACGGGGACCGCACGGGAGCGCCACGGGGACATCGCCGGGCTGACCGTCCCCAGCGCCTCGCAGTGGTGACCGCACTCGCGGAGCAGGGAGAGCCCGGACCGCAGCTCGCCCTGGGCGATCCGCAGGGCGGCCAGGCTCATCAGGAACCGGGGCCGCTCCCAGGCCACTTCCGTCTGCCCCGCCACGGCATGCGAGACCGCCACCCGCTCGGCGGCCTCGACCCGGCCCTGGGCGAGCAGCGCGTCGATCCTGATCGTGTCGAGGGTCAGGGCGTACGGCAGCCGCCCGGTGGGGGACGCGTGGTCCGCGGCGTCCTGAGCCGCGGCGAGGGTCTCGGCGATATTTCCCCGGCGCAGCGCCAGCACGGCGCGGTAGACCGTCAGGGAGGAGACCAGCAGTTCCATGCCCCGGCCCGAGATCTCCCGGGTCAGATGGCGGTTGAGCCGGTCGGCCGTATCGAGCTCGTCGAGGTACAGCAGGGTCTGGGCGACGAAGTAGTGCAGCGGGAACAGATCGTGGGAGAACGCCGGCAGGTTGACGGACGCCCGCTCGATGAGCGCGGTGACGTACGGGGCGGGCAGG
Source organism: Streptomyces sp. NPDC127097 (assembly GCF_042724075.1). NCBI lineage: Bacteria > Bacillati > Actinomycetota > Actinomycetes > Kitasatosporales > Streptomycetaceae > Streptomyces > Streptomyces sp. NPDC127097. The sequence goes on from NZ_JBHXFI010000074.1 coordinate 31,190, forward strand.
GCCGCCCGCAGGGCGTGGAAGGCGCGGATGGCGAGCAGCTGGCGTTCGCCCGCGGTGCGGTCGGCCAGGTCGTCGTCCCCGCCGGGGGACGGCGCCGGGGCCGGGCCGGTGACGGACGGCCGCTCGAACTCCATCCATGAGCGCAGCGCGCCCATCCGCAGTGCCAGCTCGCGGTCGGCGGCACCGGGGCCGGAGCTGAGCCGTTCGCTCAGGGCCGCGATCTTCCGGTCCACGCTCGACAGGTCCGTACGGGACCCCCGGGAGAGGAGCAGGGAGTAGGCCAGCACCCCCAGGGCGTCGCTGCGGGCCGCCTCGTCGGTCAGCCCCTCCAGCGCGCCGGTGACGCAGGAGATGGCCAGCGCGGCATCGTAATGGCTGGCCGCGGTGCCCAGTTCCAGGAGCACCCGGGCGCGCTCGGGCTCGTCCAGCGGCTGGTGCAACGCGGAGCGCAGATAGGTCACGGCGGTCTCCGGTGCCCCGCGGCGCAGTGCCTCGGTGGCCGCCCGGCGCAGCGCGGGCAGGACCCAGGAACCGTGGACGGGGCCGGCCGCCAGCAGATGGGCCGCGACCTCCTCGTCGGGGCGCCCGCTCAGACAGGACACCTGGGCCGCCCGCGCATGCCCGACGCCGAGTTCCTCGGGTGACAGCGTGGCCAGCACGGTGTCGCGGACGACGGGGTGGGTGAAGCGGGGGTCGCCGTCCGCCCGGAGCAGGCCGAGCGACCGCAGTTCGCCGGCCGCGGACCGCACCACGGCCCGCCCGGTCCCGCAGTACGCGGCGAGCAGCTCCGGGGGCTTGCGGTCGCCCAGGAAGGCCAGTGCCCGCGCCAGCGCCACGACCTCGTCGGACGCCTGGCAGAGCCGGTGCGAGATCTCCCCGCCGAGCGTGGAGAGGGTGACCGTGGGGATCCGGTCGCGGAATTCCGTCGTCGGCTTCACACCGCTGCGCTGTGCCTGGTGCAGCAGGGCACGGACGAACAGCGGATGCCCGCCGGTGGCCGCGTGACAGGCGGCGCAGAACGCGGCGTCGGGCTCCTCGGCTCCCCAGAGCGTCCGCACCAGCTGCCCCACGCCGTCCACGCCGAGCGGCTCCACGACGATGGTGCGGCAGTTCGCGGGCCGGACGAGCTCGGCGAACAGCGGATCGAGCCGCCGGCCCTCGGCGCTACGGGTGGTGACGGCGATCAGCACGGGGTGACTGTCCGCCCGCCCGATGAAGTGGACCAGCCAGCGCAGGGACGGCTGATCGATCCACTGGAGGGCGTCCACGGCCAGGAGCAGGGGCTGCCGGCGGGCCAGCCGGGCGACCAGTGCGTCCAGTTCGCGCAGCGTCGAGGCCGTCACGTTCGCGTTCTCCGGCAGCGGATCCGTGGCGGCGTCGTCCAGGGCCCGCAGCGTGGCCGCCGCCGACCCTTCCAGCAGGCGTGCCCGCTCGGCGTCGGAGACCGCGGCCAGCAGCGGCTTGAACAGCTGCCGGACGGCACCGAAGGCGAAGGCGCGCTCCAGGGGGTGACAGCGGGCCCGCAGCACCCGGAACTGCCCGTTACGGTCCCACCAGGTGCTCAGCAGGGCCGATTTGCCGATGCCGGCCGACCCTTCGAGCTGGACGACGCGAGGACGGCCGGACAAGACGTCGGCGGCCACGGCGTCCATGGCAGCGAGTTCGCGTTCGCGCCCCACCAACGGCCAGTCGTCTCCGCACGCATCACGGGAATGTGCGAACGTCACCAGTTGCTCAACTCTCGTCGTTCTCGTCTGGTTTTCGAGACGTTCCGATGAGGACCGCGGTTGCCTGCGCCGGCCGCCCAGATGTCCGGCCACGGCCGGTGCGAGGGCCTGTCTTCAAAGTCCCGCCTGCCTCGCGACGCCTGGCACGCACTCCCCCACGCCTGAACGGCGCGGGGGGACCCCCATGCCGCGTTGTCG
>NZ_JBHXFI010000075.1:0-32282 GCF_042724075.1 Streptomyces sp. NPDC127097
GGGCAGGGGTGTGGGACTGCTTCGCTTTACGTCCCCACCCCTGCCCCTCCGGCCCGTCCCCTCCCGTTGTGGGTGGGTGAGAGGGGGGTGGGGGCGGGCCTGGGAGGTCACCGCACGGTTTGTGGGTGGCCTTCTCCCGCCCTGTGTGGGCCTTCTCCCGCCCCTTGTCAGCGCTTGGCGTGGCGGCCGCGGCGGGGCTCTGCGGGGGTGGCGTGGGGGTGGTCCGTGGGGTGGGGCGGGGTGGGCTGGGCGTTCTTCGACTTGCTGCGGGCGCGGAGGTACTCGATGGCGATCGGTACGACCGAGATCAGCACGATCGCGACCAGGATCAGCTCGATGTGCTTGTGGACGAACTCGACCTTGCCCAGGGAGGCGCCGAGCAGCGTGACGCCCGCGCCCCACAGGGCGCCGCCGATGAGGTTGAAGGTGATGAAGGAGCGGTAGTTCATCCGGCTCACACCGGCGATGATCGGCGTGAAGGTGCGCACGATCGGGACGAAGCGGGCCAGGATCAGCGACTTGGGGCCGTGCTTCTCGAAGAACTCATGCGCCTTCTCGACGTTCTCCTGCTTGAAGAGGCGGGAGTCGGGGCGCTTGAAGAGCGAGGGGCCGACCTTGCGGCCGAAGAGATAGCCGGCCTGGTCGCCGAGGACGGCGGCCAGGACGATCAGCGAGCACACCATCCACAGCGGCCGGTCGAGCTTGTTCGTCGTCACCAGCAGACCGGTGGTGAACAGGAGCGAGTCGCCCGGCAGGAAGAAGCCGATCAGCAGGCCGGACTCCGCGAAGACGATGACCAGGACGCCGATCAGGCCGAATGTCGCGATGAGATAGTCCGGGTCCAGCCACTGGGGGCCGAGCGCGAGAGTATTCACGGGGTGAAGGCTCCTGGGTCGAGGGCGCCGGATCGTGCGGTGCGAGGGGGCGAAGCGACGGGATGAAGGCGCGTGTGCGGCCAAAACTATCAACGCCGAGCGGCCCGCCTTGGTTCCAGGCGGGCCCAGGCCCCACCCGACGGCCCCCGACCGCTGGCCGCTCCCAGGGGGCCGGGTGATGCTGGCCGTAAGGAGGTGCGCGCCATGGGCATCGAGGAATACGGCGGTGGACAGCATGCGCAGTCCGACGTCCTGGTGGTGACGACCAACGACGTTCCGGGGTTTCACGTGGAACGGGTGATCGGCGAGGTCTTCGGCCTGACGGTGCGCTCACGGCACCTCGGCAGCCAGATCGGCGCGGGCCTGAAATCGATGATCGGTGGCGAGCTGCGGGGCCTGACCAAGACCCTGGTGGAGACCCGTAACCAGGCGATGGAACGGCTGGTGGACCAGGCCCGCTCGCGCGGTGCGAACGCGGTGCTGATGTTCCGCTTCGATGTCACGGAGGCCGCCGACGTGGGCACCGAGGTGTGTGCCTACGGAACGGCCGTGGTGCTCTCCCCACAGGGCTGACCCCGTAGCGCGCTCCGTACGGGCCGGGGGCGCGCTCCCCGGCCCGTACGGATCACTGGTGACGGGCCGCGTTGGCCAGGATCGCGTCCCGCAGGTACCCGGCGAGGCCGGTCCGGATCGCGTCATAGGTGGCGGTGAAGCGCTCGTCGGTGACATAGATCTCGCCGAGGCAGGTGTGCAGCTCGTGCGAGCAGTCGTAGTACGCGTCGCAGATGAACTGCCGGTGCTCCTCGGCGACCTCCATGGCCGCCGGGGAGTCCGCCGGCACCCCCTCGGCGAGCAGGTCCGCCATCTTCCGGTGGAGGGCGTCGAGCTGCGTCGTCAGCCGCTTCCAGTCCTCCTTGGTGTACGCGGCCGTCCTGCGCTGCGACTCCTTGTATGCCTCGGTGTGGCCCCAGCGCTCCTCGACCTCCGCCGCGTGCTCGTCCGGGTCGAAGTCCCCGAAGACCTCGAACTTCTCCTCCGGCGTGAGCCGTACGTTCATCCTGCGTGCCTCCATCGCGTGTTCGACGGCGGCGGCCATCTTCTGGAGCTTCTCGATCCGTTCGGTCAGCAGGTGGTGCTGGCGCCGCAGATGCTCCCGCGGGTCCACGTCCGGATCGTCCACGAGGGCCGCGACCTCATCGAGCGGAAAACCGAGCTCCCGGTAGAAGAGGATCCGCTGCAACCGGTCCAGGTCGTCCTCGCCGTAGCGCCGGTGACCTGCGTGATTGCGCTCGCCGGGCTGGAGCAGCCCGATCTCGTCGTAGTGGTGCAGGGTGCGCACCGTCACACCGGCGAAGGTCGCGACCTGCCCTACCGAATAGCTCACTTCCGCTCCCTTGCTGAGTACGCGCACCACGATGCGGCCTCACGCCGCGTGAGGTGCAAGTCCGCATCATGAATACCCGTGAGGCGCCGCAGCGGCGGGTGAGATCCTGCGCCACATGCTGGGGATAACGGATCTGTCCACGTATCTGGTGGGGCTCGCGCTGATCATTCTGCTGCCGGGCCCGAATTCGCTCTACGTCGTGTCGGTGGCGGCCCGGCGCGGCCCGCGGGTGGCGTACCGGGCGGCGGCCGGGGTGCTGTGCGGTGACACGGTGCTGATGACGCTGTCGGCGGGCGGGGTGGCCTCGCTGCTCCAGACCACCCCGGTGCTCTTCGCCGTGGTCAAGTTCGCCGGTGCGGGCTATCTGACGTGGCTGGCGGCCGGGATGCTGCGCGGCGCCTGGGCGCTGTGGCGGGGCCGGGAGGCACGCCGGGCCGAGCGGGGCGAGGAGACGGCCGGGGCGCCGAAGGAGGCCGTGGAGCGGCCGTACCGCAGGGCGCTGGTGGTCAGTCTGCTCAACCCGAAGGCGATTCTGTTCTTCATCTCCTTCTTCGTGCAGTTCGTGGATCCGTCCTATGCCCATCCGGTGCTGTCGTTCCTGACGCTGGGCGCCTGGGCACAGCTGTTCAGCTTCACGTATCTGACGGTCCTGATCTTCAGCGGGACGTTTCTGGCGGCGACCTTCCGCCGCCGCAAGCGGCTGACCGCCGGGCTGTCCGCGGGCGCCGGTGCGGCGTTCCTCGGCTTCGCCGCGAAGCTCTCGCTGGCCGGCGCGAACTAGGGGGTGTCTCTTCGATCTCCGTGGATCAGCCTGCGGCGTCCGGTGCCGTGCATCGCAAGGCGGAGCGTCTCCCTCGGACTGGGTGTCCGTGGGTGATGCGACAACGCCGCGAGGTGCGGTGCCGGACGCCGCAGGCCCACGGAGATCGGAGAGACACCCCCTGAGCCGGCGCCCGCAGCCGGCGCCCGCAGCCGGCGCGCACCCACGGGCGGGTGGCGGTCCTCAGGGGCGGCCGCCCGCCCGTGGCGCTTCCACTGGGTGAACCCTGGAGGCCACGTACCCCCTATGCCCTTATTGTCGGGTTCGAGGAGGTGCGTCGATGCCCGTGCACGACGTCCATGTCGCCGTCATCTACTACTCGTCGACCGGTACCGTCGCCGAGCTCGCCCGGCTGATCGCGGACGCCGCCGAGCACGCCGGGGCGGATGTACGGCTGCGCCGGGCCGCGGAACTCGCCCCGCAGACCGCGATCGACGCCAACCCGGCCTGGGCCGCCAACGCCGCGGCCACCGCCGACATCATGGAGGCCACCCACGAGGACGTGCTCTGGGCGGACGCGGTGATCTTCGGGACGCCCACCCGCTTCGGCAATGTGACCTCGCAGCTCAAGCAGTACCTCGACACCCTGGGCGGCCTCTGGCAGCAGGGCCGGCTGGCGGACAAGGTCTACAGCGGCTTCACCGCGAGCGCCACCAAGCACGGCGGCCAGGAATCCACGCTGCTGGCGCTCTACCACACCGTCCACCACTTCGGCGGCATCCTCGTGACGCCGGGCTACACCGACCCGGCGAAGTTCTCCGACGGCAATCCCTACGGCACCTCCCATGTCGGTGGCCCGGACACCCCGCTCGACGACGACGCACGCACCGCCGCCCGCATCCAGGCGGAGCGCGTGGTGAAGTTCACCAAAGCCATCAAACACGGCCTTTCACAGGCAAGTTGACGGGTAGGCGCGACAGATGACTCTGCACAAAGGCGCATCGCCATCGGACCGCAGGCAGACCGGGCACCCGGTCAACCCCTTCTACGGGGAGGCCGACCCGGTCGCCGGGATGGAGACCTCGCCACCACGGCACACCCTGCCCGACGGCCCGCTCGCCCCGCACACCGCCTATCAGTTCGTGCACGACGAGCTGATGCTGGACGGCAACTCCCGGCTGAACCTGGCGACGTTCGTCACCACCTGGATGGAGCCGCAGGCCGGCGTCCTGATGGCGGAGTGCCGGGACAAGAACATGATCGACAAGGACGAGTACCCGCGCACCGCCGAACTGGAGAAGCGGTGCGTGGCGATGCTCGCCGACCTGTGGCACGCCCCCGACCCGTCGGCCGCCGTCGGCTGCTCCACCACCGGGTCGAGCGAGGCGTGCATGCTCGCCGGGATGGCCTTCAAACGGCGCTGGATGCAGCGCAACCAGGACCGCTATCCGGGCAGCGCCCGGCCCAACCTGGTCATGGGCGCCAATGTCCAGGTCTGCTGGGAGAAGTTCTGCAACTTCTGGGAGGTCGAGGCGCGCACGGTCCCGATGGAGGGCGACCGCTTCCATCTGGACGCGGCCACGGCCGCCGGGCAGTGCGACGAGAACACCATCGGCGTCGTGGCCATCCTCGGCTCGACCTTCGACGGGTCGTACGAGCCGGTGGCCGACATCTGCGCGGCGCTCGACGAGGTCCAGGAGAAGCGGGGCTGGGACATCCCGGTCCATGTGGACGGCGCCTCCGGCGCCATGATCGCGCCCTTCCTCGACCCGGAGCTGAGCTGGGACTTCCGGCTGCCCCGGGTCGCCTCCATCAACACCTCGGGGCACAAATACGGACTGGTCTACCCGGGCGTCGGCTGGGCGCTGTGGCGCGACACCGAGGCGCTGCCCGAGGAGCTGGTCTTCCGGGTCAACTACCTGGGCGGCGACATGCCGACCTTCGCCCTCAACTTCTCCCGGCCCGGCGCCCAGGTCGCCGCGCAGTACTACACCTTTCTGCGGCTCGGCCGGGAGGGCTTCCGCGCCGTACAGCAGGCGACCCGCGACGTGGCCGGCTCGATGGCCGAACGGATCGGCGCACTGGGCGACTTCAGGCTGCTCACCCACGGCGACCAGCTGCCGGTCTTCGCCTTCACCACCGCGGACCACGTCACCGCGTTCGACGTCTTCGACGTGTCCCGGCGGATGCGGGAGCGCGGCTGGCTGCTGCCCGCCTACACCTTCCCCCCGAACCGCGAGGACCTGTCCGTCCTGCGGGTGGTCTGCCGCAACGGCTTCTCCATGGACCTCGCCGATCTGTTCCTCGCGGACCTGGAGCAGCTGCTGACCGAACTCCGGCAGCAGCCGGGCCCGATGCAGCGCCCGGAGAGCGTCGCCACGGCCTTCCACCACTGAGGGGCGTACGGCCGAAACGGCCGCCGGGCGGAGCGGGGCGGGCGGGCCCCGGTCAGCGGGCCTCCGAAGCGGCCCCGCCGTCGCCTGCGCCGTCCCCCGCGTCCTGCGCGTCCTGCGCGTCCTGCGCGTCCTGCGCGTCCTGCGCGTCCTGCGCGTCCTGCGCGTCCTGCGTCGTCGCGTACGGGTTCTCCTGCCCCTCCGCGAGCACGCCCACGAACGGCTCCCCCTCGCCGGCGAAGACATACGCCCCGCCCTCGATCCGCTCGATCAGCCCCTGGGTCCACGCGGCGCCGCTGTCCGCGGCGTGCACCCACATATGCATGATCTCGCCGATGTGCCCGAGCTGTTCGGGTCCGCCCTCGGGGGTGTAGTAGCCGGTGACCGTGCCCCGCCACTCCCGCAGGCCCCGGACCCGCTCCTTGAGCAGCGCCACCGCCTCGGCCCGCGGCAGATCGACCACGAAGCCGATGCCCGCGCTGAGCATGTCGGTCTTCTGGTCGTGCTGGGAGAGCGCGGCACGCAGCAGCGCGAAATACTCCGTCGCGCCCGCCGCGGTCAGCTCGTACTCGGTACGCGGCGGGCCGCCGACGGTGCTGGGCGCGATGTCGTGCGCGCGCAGCAGCCCTTCCTTGGCCATCTGCTTGAGCGCGTGGTAGATCGAGCCGGGTTTGGCGTTGGACCACTCATGGGCGCCCCAGTACTCCAGGTCGTTGCGCACCTGGTAGCCGTGCGCCCGGCCGTGCTGCCGCACGGCGCCCAGTACCAACAGCCGGATCGCCGACATCGTCTCCTCAATCCCTCGCGCGCCCCTTCCGCCAGCCTAAGGGCGCGCGAGGCCCCCGCCCGCTACCCCTCCCGCCCGGCCCGCTCCTCGTCCACCAGCTCGAAGGCCGTCTTGCCGTCGAGGGACTCGCGGATGATGTCGGCGTGGCCGGCGTGCCGGGCCGTCTCCTCGATCAGGTGCAGCAGCAGCCAGCGCATCGACTGCCGGGCCTCCGGCGGGAACCACGGCGCCGCGGGCAGCGGGAAGGTGTCGTTCAGGCTGGGCACGGAGCGGATGAACTCCTCCGTCCGCTTCGCCACGCGCTCCCAGAACGCCAGTACCTCGGCCAGGGTCTCGCCGTCGGCCAGCTGGAAGCTCAGATGCCAGGTGTCCTGGGTCCGCTCGATGGAGTGCGGCAGCTCCTGGGCGGTCTCGACCCAGCCCTGCTCGGTCTCCGCGACATGCTTGACCAGTCCGGCCAGCGACAGCTCACTGGCGCTCGGCCGCTGGGTCGCCCGGTCATCGGTCAGTCCCAGGACCGCCCGGCGCAGCCCGCCGCGCTGGGCCTCCAGGAAGGCCAGCAGCGCGCCGGTCTCGTCGCCGTGGGCCTCGGCGAGAACGTGAGTGGGCATGGGGTCCACCTTTCGTGACGTCCCTCGGCGGCCGGCCCGTCGCCGTCCGCCTTCCGACAGCACTCAACGTAGGAGCCCTTGCGGTCAGCTTCTGTCCGCAACGCGCCACGGGTTGTCACCGATCCCTGCGGACCGGGCAGCCCGCCTAGAACGGGAACTGCGACCGCCCGTGCTGGATGGAGATCCACTTGGTCGTGGTGAAAGCCTCCACCATCGCGTCACCGTTCAGCCGCCCCACCCCGGAGCTCTTCTCGCCACCGAAGGGCACGATCGGCTCGTCGTGCACCGTGGCGTCGTTGACGTGGAACATCCCGGTGTCGATGCGCTTGGCGAACCGCACCCCGCGCTCGATGTCACCGGTGTGCACGGCGCCGCTGAGCCCGAACGAGGTCGCGTTGGTCAGCCGCACCGCCTCCTCGTCACCGTCGAACGGCACCAGCAGCACGACGGGCCCGAAGATCTCCTGCCGCAGCAGCGGGGAGTCCTCCGGCAGCCCGCCCAGCACGCTCGGCGCGACCAGCGTGCCCCGGGTCTCGCCATGGAGGAGCGCCGTGGCGCCGTCCTCGACCGCGCGGTCCACCAGCGCGGCGATCGCCTCGGCCTGGCCCTCGTTGATCAGCGGGCCGATATGGGTCTGCGGATCGGTGGGGTCCCCCACCTTGAGCGAGGCGACCTTGGCGACGAACTTCTCGGTGAACTCCCGCTCCACGGCGCGGTCCACCAGCACCCGGTTCGCGGCCATACAGACCTGGCCCTGGTGGACGAAGCGGCTGAAGACGGCGGCGTCCACCGCGTAGTCGATATCGGCGTCGTCGAGGACCACCAGGGCGCTGTTGCCGCCCAGCTCCAGCACCGTGTGCTTGAAATTCGCGGCGGCGACCGTCGCGACATGCCGGCCGACCTTCTCGGAGCCGGTGAAGGAGATGGTCTTGGGCACCGGGTGCTCGATCAGCGCGTCACCGATCTCGGCGATGTCCGTGACGACGACGTTCAGCAGCCCGGCCGGCAGCCCGGCCTCCTCGAAGATCTTGGCGACCAGACCGCCGCCGCAGACCGGGGTGTTCTGGTGCGGCTTGAGGACCACGGCGTTGCCGAGCGCGAGGGCCGGCGCCACGGACTTGAGCGACAGCAGGAAGGGGAAGTTGAAGGGGCTGATGACGCCGACGACACCGACCGGCAGCCGGTAGAGGCGGTTCTCCTTGCCGTCGATGGGCGAGGGCAGGATGCGGCCCTCGGCACGCAGCGCCAGCTGAATGGCCTCGCGCAGGAACTCCTTGGCCAGATGGAGCTCGAAGCCCACCTTGGCCAGCGTCCCGCCGACCTCCGCGGCGATCGTCTCGCCCAGTTCCGCGGCACGGTCGTCGATGATCCGCAGCGCGCGCTCGAAGACGAGCCGCCGGGTGTACGGATTGGTGGCGCCCCACTCCCGCTGCGCGCGTTCGGCGGCACGGTATGCCTGGTCGATCTCCGCTACCGTGGCGACGGGTATGGAGGTCAGTTTCTCGCCGTTGTACGGATTGAAATCGACGATGTCCCACGAGCCGCTGCCGGAGCGCCACTCACCGTCGATGAACTGATACGCCAACTCGTCGAAGTAGGACATGCCATCCCGATCTGGAGAACAGGGCGCTCAGGGCGCCGCATTGGGGGGTGCTGACTCCTGATGGTGCGCCATCCTACCGACGCGTCACATGAGTTGGAGCAGCCCGCGCAAGAGGTCTCTGCTCTCCGCCGGATTCGGCCCCTCTTCCTGGAGCCGGTCCATCACCCTGGCGTACTGGGCGACTTCCTCGGGCTTGTCCACATACAGCGCGCTCGTCAGCTGCTCCAGATAGACGACGTCCGGCAGACCCGACTCCTGGAAGCCGAGCATGGTGAACGCCCCGCTCTCCCCCGCGTGCCCGCCCAGACTGAAGGGCATCACCTGGAGCCGCACATTGGGCCGCTCGGACACCTCGATCAGATGCTTCAGCTGCTCGCGCATCACCGCGCGTTCGCCGTACGGGCGCCGTAGCGCGGCCTCGTCCAGCACACAGTGGAACTGCGCCGAGCGCTCGGCCACCAGCAGCTTCTGCCGCTCCATGCGGAGCGCGACCCGTCTCTCGATCTCCGCGGCCCCGGCGTCCGGCATGCCCCGTCTGACGACGGCCTGCGCATAGCTCTCGGTCTGCAACAGCCCGTGGACGAACTGGACTTCATAGACCCGGAGCAGCGACGTGGCGCCTTCCAGACCCACATACGTCTGGAACCACCCGGGCAGCACATCGCTGTAACTGTGCCACCAGCCCGCGACATTCGCCTCCCGCGCCAGGGAGAGCAGCGCCTCGCGCTCCTGTGCGTCGCCGACCCCGTACAGGGTGAGCAGATCCTCCACATCCCGTGCCTTGAAGCTCACGCGGCCCAACTCCATGCGGCTGATCTTCGATTCGGACGCACGGATCGAGTAGCCGGCCGCCTCACGGGTTATCCCACGCGATTCACGCAGCCGGCGGAGCTGCGACCCGAGCAGGATCCGCCGTACCACCGACCCGCTCGACTCACTTGCGGACACCTCTCAGACCCTCCTGTGACCCCACCCCGTCCAACAGAGGGCCGCAAGTCTGCCACGTTCGGGCTTCGTTGAGTGCTCATCCGGTTACGGATACGTGAGGCCCCCGCAAGCCCTCCACACAAAGTGGTGGGAAGAATTCCGGGTAAATCGGCGCACGTCCCCGCAATCACGTCACGTGCACGTGCATCTGCCCTTGCATCTGTCTCGCGCATTGGGAACCATAGGCGTCGCACGCATGCACGCTCGTGAAAGATCCGCCAGATCCGGCTGCCCGGCCAGGGTCATGACGTCCGCGAACGCCAGGAGTGCCTCGCATGGGGACCAAGGTTTTGACCATGCTCGAGCCGTTATGGCAGGGCTTTCCTCCCGTCGACCCCCTGGCCGTCTCCGGATCCGCATCCCGCACGCTCCCACCGCGCTATGAATCGGTGCGCAGTGCACGGGCGTTCACCCGCGAGACCCTTCAGGGCTGGGAGCTGGACGAGCTCTTCGACTCGGTCGCCCTGGTCGTCTCCGAACTCGTGACCAATGCCCTGCGGCACGCGATCCTCGCCGCCCCGGAGCACACCGACGCCGCCCCGCCCGCCCGGCTGCATCTGATGCGCTGGTCCTCCCGGCTGGTCTGCGCCGTACGGGACCCGAGCGATGACTCACCGGTCGCCGGCGAGGCGGACTCCGCCGCGGAATCGGGGCGCGGGCTGTATCTCGTGGACTCCTTCAGCGACAGCTGGGGCTGGCACCCGCTGGCCGGCGCCACGCACGGCAAGATCGTGTGGGCGCTCTTCCGGCTGCCGTAGCCGCTGTGCACACCGGGCGTACCGCTATAGGCGGGCGCCCGGTTGTTCTGTGTGCGTCCGGGACACGCGCTCAGTCCCGTACGAGATGGTCGAACTCCCCGTCCTTGATGCCGAGCAGCATCGCCCGCACCTCGGCCGGCGTGTAGATGAGCGCCGGGCCGTCCGGGAATCGGGAGTTGCGCACCGCGATGTCACCCCCGGGCAGCTTGGCGAACTCCACGCAGGAGCCCTGGGAGTTGCTGTGCCTGCTCTTCTGCCATGCCACATCACGGAGATCTGTGGCGGCCATGCCGTTGTATGCGTGGGGCACAGGGGTCTCCCGGTGATAAATGGTGTCAACTGCCCGGGATCATAGCTGCGTTCACATGCGGATGCATGCGCAGATGCACGTGCACGACACCCGGTACCGAGGCCGTCACAGCTCGTCGAACGCTGTCACCGACCCCTCACGGAGGGTCGTCTGCCGGCCGCCGTCCCTGACGCGATGCGCCGTCACCTGGTACGGATCGACCGGGCGAGACTCTCAGCCACAAGGACGAGACGTGTGCCACGCCCTCCGGGTTCCGCCACCGGGCCCGCTGTCCGCCCGGAACGAGGGCCCCGCCCCTGCGCACACCCCCGCACAAACGAAGGAGCTTCCCTACGCACCGGACGTAGGGAAGCTCCTGCCCGTCACCGGACGGCGGTCCTCACCGCGACGCGTAGGGCAGCAGCGCCATCTCCCGCGCGTTCTTGATCGCACGGGCCAGCAGGCGCTGCTGCTGCGCGCTGACCCGGGTGATCCGGCGGCTCCGTATCTTGCCGCGGTCCGAAAGGAACTTCCGCAGAAGATCGGTGTCCTTGTAATCGATGTAGGTGACGCCTGCCGCGTCCAGCGGGTTACGGCGGGGTGCGGGTGTCCGGCGCGGGTCGTGCCGTCGGGGCATGGGGAGCTTCCTTGTGCGTACGGAGGGACCGGTCCGGTGCGGACGGACGCGGCCCGGTTTACGAAACGGGGTCGAGGAGGGCGTCGAAGGCGGGCGGCAGGCTCTTCCAGGCCGGCGGGCCGCCCGCGAACTCGGCGTCGGTGAGCAGACAGGAGTCCAGCAGGGACCGCAGGCCCTCGCGGTCCAGGTCCGGCGAGGTGAAGACCAGATGCTGGGTGCGGTCACCGTGCTCGGGGTGCCAGTCCAGCGCGGCGGCGGCCCGGCGGGCCGGCGGCACCATCTCCCAGGCGGCGTCCGGCAGCGCGGCCAGCCACGGCCCGGCGTTCTCCACACACAGCGCGCCGCCGGCCGCGTCCCAGGACAGCAGCGTGTCCGGGCGGTCGGCCAGCCAGAACCGGCCCCGGCTGCGCACGGCCGCACAGGTCAGGTCCTCCAGCGCGGCATAGAGCCGCTCGGGGTGGAAGGGCCGGGACCGCCGCCACACCAGCGTGCCGACCCCCTCCGCGTCGGCCTCCTGCGGCAGCAGCGCACAGGCCGGGTGCTGACGGTCCGCGGCCGCGGCCACATCGAACCCGGCCAGCGCGGCGGCCGCCAACTCCCCTGATTCCACCGGGACCCGGTGTGCCGTCGGGTGCAGCTGGTCGAGCAGCGCCAGGTCGGCGGGCTCGGCCGGCTCCTCCCCCGTCGCGATCGCCAGCACCGGCGCGTACTCCAGCTGCCGCGCCCAGGTGTCGGCGACCGTGCGCTCGTCGGAGGCCGCGGCGGCGAGGCCCGCCTCCGCGAGGTCGTCCCCGCAGCCCAGGTAGGCCGTCAGCAGCGCCGGGTCAACAGCGGTGACCACACCGGTCAGCGCGAGGTTCTCGCTGCCGCAGGCGGTGACCACTTCGGCCATCGCCTTGGGCTCGACCGAGTCCCACAGCTCGACGATCGCCAGCCGGCAGGTCCGGCCGGCGGCCAGCCGCTCCAATTCGGGCACCAGGTCCTCGCGCAGCGCACAGCAGGCGCAGTCATTGACCAGCGGGGCGTCCCCGGTGTCGAGCGTGCCGCCCCCGTCACGGACGGTGCGCCGCACAGTGCCTTCGGTGGCCGAGGCGAGGTCGTGGTGCAGGGCGACACTGCCGGGGACGGTCCGCAGCAGCCGCTCGACGGCGGCCTGCCGCGCATCCGCGTGCAGGCCGCCCACCAGCACGACGTTGAGCCGCTCCATCAGCGGGCCCGCGTGCCGTAACGGCGCTCGAACCGCTCGACGCGGCCCGCGGTGTCCAGCACCCGGGCGGTGCCCGTGTAGAAGGGGTGGCTCGCCGAGGAGATCTCGACGTCGATGACGGGATAGGTGTTCCCGTCCTCCCACTCCACCGTCTTCTCACTGGTGGAGGTCGAGCGGGTCAGGAAGGCGAAGCCGGCGGCCCGGTCGCGGAAGACGACCGGCCCGTAGGCGGGGTGGATTCCAGACTTCACGGTGCTCAGCGCTCCTCTCGGAAAGCGACGTGCCGGCCGGCCACCGGGTCGTACTTGCGCAGTTCCAGGCGGTCGGGGTCGTTACGGCGGTTCTTGCGGGTCACGTAGGTGTAGCCGGTGCCGGCGGTGGACCGGAGCTTGACGACCGGGCGTAGTTCGTTGCGGGCCATGTGGTTAGTATACGGAAATGGTTTCCATTTTCAATAGGCCCTCACCTGGGCCGACGACCGAAGGGATCGCCCCGTGTCCGCCCACTGCCAGCTGACCGGCCGCGTGCCGGGCTTCGGCAAAGCCGTCTCCCACTCGCACCGCCGCACCCCCCGCCGCTTCGACCCCAACATCCAGCGCAAGCGCTACTGGCTCCAGAGCGAGGGCCGGCACATCCGGCTCACGCTGAGCGCCAAGGGCATCAGGACGGTGGACACGATCGGGATCGAGGCGGCCGTCGCCCGTATCCGCGCACGAGGAGGAAAGGTCTGATGGCCAAGCAGAGCAAGATCGCCAAGAACGAGAGGCGCCGCGCGACGGTCGCCCGCTACGCGGCCCGGCGCGCCGTCCTCAAGGCCCTGATCCGCAGCCCGCACACGCCGGAGGAGGAGCGCACCGCCGCCCGCCGCGAGCTGTCCCGCCAGCCGCGGGACGCCAGCGCCACCCGGGTACGCAACCGCGACAGCGTCGACGGCCGCCCGCGCGGCTACTTCCGCGCCTTCGGCCTGTCCCGCGTACGGCTGCGCGAACAGGCCCACGCGGGCTACCTGCCGGGCGTCCGCAAGTCCAGCTGGTAGCCACCGCACCGGCCGTCCGGCCCCGGGGCGCCCCCTGGACCGGACGGCCGGACCCTTCGGGTAATACTGGACAGACCGTCCGTCGCCCCCGACGAAAGCGAGGCGCCCGTGCTCCGCAACGCCTTCGAGCCCTGGCACCTGATCCTGATCATCGCGGTCCTGGTACTGCTCTTCGGCTCGAAGAAGCTGCCCGACATGGCGCGCGGCCTGGGCCGCTCGATGCGCATCCTCAAGTCCGAGGCGCGGGCCCTCCAGGACGACAAGCGAGCCGAGGCGCCCCGTACGGCCGAGGCCCCCCGCCAGGAGGCCGGGACCCCCCGCCAGGAATCCGCCGCCCGGCACTGACCCGGAGGGGGCGTCCCTCAGTGGTCGCCGCCCTCGTCGATCAGCCGCCGCACCTCGCGGTCGATCAGGCCCAGCCGGGCCTCGGCGACCAGCGGCACCGCACGGCGCTGCCGCCGCGCCTCGGCGAGATCGATCTCCACGGCGACCAGCGCGGGCTCCCACTTGGGCGCCTGTGCCACCACGGCACCCCGCGGGTCCACCACCCGCGAGCCGCCCCAGAACGCCGCCCCGTGCTCATTGCCCACCCGGTTCACGAAGACCACCCAGCACTGGAGCATCTTCGCCGTATAGGACAGCAGGGTGTCCCAGTACAGGCCGGTGTCCATCGCCTCCGGGTCCAGACTCGCCGCGCTGTTCGTCGGCACGAACAGCACCTCGGCGCCGTCCTGCACCGCCAGCCACGGCAGCGCCGGCTGCCAGGCGTCATTGCACACCAGCGTGGCCCCCCGGCCGCCGCTCCTGGCCCGCTTCAGCTCGTACGCCCGCAGCGACTGCCCCGGGCTGACGTGCTTACGCTCCTCCCACGCCAGGTAGTTGGGGAGATACAGCTTGCGGTGGGCGTGCACCAGCTCCCCGGCCGCGTAGTGGGCCGCGGTGTTGTACGCCCGCAGACTGGTGTGCTCGTGGAAGCCGACCAGTACATCGGGGCCACGGGTGCTGAGCTCCAGCAGCCGCGGGTCGCTCGCCTCCAGGGACTCATCGCGGCCCAGCAAACCCAAGTGATAGCCGTGCAGGCTCAGTTCGGGGAAGACCACAAGATCCACGCCCTGCGCCGCCGCCTGCTCGATCTGCTCGCGGGCGATACCGAGGTTCTCCTCCACCTCACCCAGCACACAGTCGGTCTGCGCCAGCGCAATGAGCATGGCCCCACCTCATTGACCCATCACTTTTGCGGCTTTCACCACAATTTTGCCAGAGGCGGCAGAAGGCGGCACGACCTCGCGGAACATCCGGTTCTGTCCCGCTTCAAACCCCCCGGAGCCCGGTCCCCACCAATGAGCGAAAGAACGATCCTTCCCGTACCGGACACGGGCTTCACACGTTGATCCACACGATCCGTCGCACCTCCGCAGGGCAGCTTCCAGCCGCAGCTCGCCCGGCGATACAGCGGTACGACGGCGCGCGGTCGAACCGTCCGGCGATGCCGACGGGCGGCTCGACCGGGCGGCCGGGGCCGAGCGGCCTGCCGGACCCGCTCGGCCGGCCGCCGACCCCCGGGAACCCCGGGGCCCGGCCGGCCGGCCGCCCGCTCATCTGCGTCGCGTACGGGACCGGCGCAGCAGCAGTACCCCGCCCACCAGAAACCCGCCGCCGGTCGCGGCCAGCGCGGCCAGTTCCTCGGCCCCGGTGGCCGCCAGCAGCGCCGAGCCCGCCGACGCCCCGGCCCGCGCCACCGCGTCCACCCGCGGCCGCTGTGCCTCCTGCGCGGGCCGCGGGGCGGGCCGGGCATGCCTGGGGCCGCGCCCGGGGGTGTGCTCCACCGGCGCCGGGGCCGGGGGCTCGGCCCGCTCCGGGGCCGGGCGCCGCACCGGCTCCGCGCGGCGCTCCGGCTGCGGGGCCGTCCAGTGCACCCCCGGCGCCTGCTCAGCTCCCGGTGGCCGCTGGGCCACCGGCGGGTGCGGTCCGGGCTGCTGCCGCACGGCCGACGCGGGCGGCGTACCGTTCCCGCACGCGTTGCCCATGGCCGGGTTGAGCGCCGCACCCGCGTCGACCGTATTGCCGCACGCATTGACCGGCGCGTCCACGGACACCTGGATGCTGTTCCCGGACAGCACCCCGGGAGAGTTACTCGCTCCTCCCCCGGCGCCGGCGTCCGCGTACGCCGCGCTGCCGCTCGCACCGAGCACACCCGACGCGGCCGCCACGAACACACACGCCTTCAGCCTCTGTCGCATCTCTCATCCCTCCTCTGCGGTCTTGGCGTACGGGCCACCGCCCGCACCCCTCCCCCGTGCCGCTCACACGACCGGGCGGCCGGCAGCGCATACGCGGCGCCGACCGCCCGGGGGCACGAGCGGTGGAACGGCCGAGGCCGTCGGCCGTCAGTGGTTGCCGACTCCGTTGCCCGAGAGGATCGGGATGTCGTCGAGGAGGTGCGACAGCGGGTCGTCGCCCTTCGCCTGCACCGAGTTGTCGGTGCACTGCTGGTTCTGCGCGCTGGACAGCACGTTGATGTCCTGGAGCGCGATCGGCGCCGCACCGGCAAGGACCTGCGCGACCACCTTGCCCACAGCGAGGCAGGGCTTGTTCAGCGAGCCCTGGATGAGCCCGAGCTGGGTGCTCAGCTTTCCGTGCGTGGCGGAGTTGCCGAACACGCTCCTGGTCCCATTGCCGTTGACCGTACTGGTGCCCTCTTGGTCACCGATCGCCATCGCCTGCGGAGCGGCCGCAGCGGAAATCCCGACCAGCGACGCCGCCACAGCCGCGCCCGCGATCATCTTGTTCATCACGAAACCCTTCAGGAGAAGGAACTCCCGGCACGGGAGCCCTATTTGAACAACCCGCCATACCGGCTTGAGTTCCGCACCGTCACCCGAATAGCTGGCACCGGGTATGCAACGAGTGAGGCCGGCTACGTTTGACGACGCCACAGCGCGCGCAATTGTGTACCGACAATGCGACTTGTCGCGCCTGCGGACTCAATTTTCCTGCCGCAATCCCCGGCACGACGCAGGGCCCGCGATTCCGGTCAACGGATTCGCGGGCCCTGCTTCGATACGGACGGCATGCCAATGCCCTGGCAGCCCCATCAAACTAGCAAGGGCATTGGCACGCTTCCCTCCACACACCATTCCCAACGATCCGGTGCGCCGAAATTCCGTCACGAGCGAATAACATTTCCGCTCCGGTGGCGGCCGGACAGCGGAAACCCGGGCCGCCCGCAAGGAGGAGGACGGGGCGGCCCGGGTCGCGCTCAGCCGGTCAGTGGTTGTGGGCGCCGTTGCCCGAGAGGATCGGGATGTTGTCCAGGACGTGCGACAGCGGGTCGTCGCCCTTGGCCTGGGTGGAGTTTTCGGTGCACTGCTGGTTCTGCGACGACGACAGGAGGTTGATGTCCTGAAGTGCGATCGGAGCTGCCCCGGCGAGGAGCTGGAGCGGAACCTTACCGACGGCGATGCAGGGCTTGTTCAGCGAGCCCTGGATCAGGCCGATCTGCGGACTCATGTAGCCGTACGTGGTCGAGTTGCCGAAGTACTGCGCGGCGCCGTTACCGTTGACGGTGGACGTTCCGTGCTGGTTACCGATCGCCATCGCCTCGGGGGCGGCAGCGGCGGCGACGCCGACGATGGACGCAGCCGCGGCAGCGGTCGCCAGAGCCTTCTTGATCATTTTGGTCCTTCGTGTTTCGGGGTTCCATTGGACCGGGCGGTCTGCCCAACTCACAATGATGTTTTTGGTTGTTCTCATTCACTCAAACAGCTGCGTGCCCTGAACCGCGTTTTACCGATCAGCTTCCGATCGCACCCGGCATTCGGAATGAGAAATGATCGAGGTATATTGCCGCGCATGTCCGCGGCCTTCGCGACTACTTGAGCGGAAGCCCGCCGAGCAGCGAAGTCTTCTTCGTCGCCCCGGTGACACCACGGAGCAGCTTCTTCGCGTTGGTCGACCTGACCTTGCTCCCCGTGGCCTTGACCGTTTTGATCAGCGGCGTGAGCTGGTGGCCGTCCAGCTGTTTGTTGCTCAGCGCGTCGGTCAGCCCGCCATTGAGGCTCATGGACGGAGCATCGGGCCGTGCGGCGAAAGCGGGGGTGGCGGCGACCAGCGCCATGACGGAGCCGGCGACAACCGCGGCAGACTTTGCGTACTTCACTTCAACTGTCCCTTCTCGGCCGGTGCTTCAACGGTCCGGCGACATCAGTGCCGCGCGAGCAATCGATTCGCTGCTCTACTACCGCTTTCCGCGTGACTAAGGAGTGCCTCCGCCCGGAGAAACCCTGAAGTGGTGTTCTTCCCGGTCAATCCGCCCGAAAATTTGGCATGTTGTGCGTGTGCCCACCGGAGGCGAAGGGCGACCGGCCCCGGTTCGCAGTGGTCTGCGCACCGGGGCCGGGTCACATGGACACGGCTCGAATTTCTTCGAGTCAGTGGTTCAGGCAGGTGTTGCCGAACGCCGGGTTCAGCAGAGCGACGATGTTGATGGTGTTGCCGCACAGGTTGATCGGAATGTGGATCGGCACCTGGATGGCGTTTCCGGAGAGGACACCGGGGGAGTTCTTGGCACCGCCCGCGGCACCCGCGTCGGCGAACGCCGGCGCAGCCGAGCCCACCGCCATGAGGGTTCCGGCAGTGACTGCTGCGACCTTTGCGTACTTCACTTTCAGCCCTTCCTTGCAGCGGGTCCGTAGCGAACACGACCGTCGTGTCGCTCGGGCGTTGAGCTGCTCGCCCGTAACGCCGCTGACGATATTGGTAACGAGTTGTCCTCAGGGACGAAACTCTCGCCCGGAGGTTTTCGGAGGAATCGCCCGATGGAGTGCAAGACCGTTTCGGGAGATTGCCACCATGCATACGACGAGGAAAAAACACCGGAGTTCGAACGGACGAGGCACCCGCCGAATACGAATTCCTACCGATAGGGGGATCGAGAATTTCCGTCCCTACGGTTCTGACGGGGTGCCGCAGGCGCCGGACCGCTCTGGAAGCGCGAGCCGGCGATCCGGGCCTGCGGCCCATGGCCGGTTCAGTGGTTGCCGACGCCGTTCCCCGACAGGATCGGGATGCCGCTGAGGATGTGCGACAGCGGGTCGTCGCCCTTGGCCTGAGTCGAATTCTCGGTGCACTGCTGGTTCTGCGAGCTGGACAGCAGGTTGATGTCCTGCGCCGCGATCGGAATCGCCCCGGCGAAGACCTGGGCGTCCAGCTTGCCCAGGGCGAGGCAGGGCTTGTTCAGCGAGCCCTGGATGAGCTCCAGCTGCGGGCTCATGCTGCCGCTGGTCGTGGAGTTGCCGAACGCGCTCTTGGCTCCGTTGCCGTTGACGGTCGACGTACCGTGGTGGTCCCCGATCGCCATCGCCTGGGGAGCGGCCGTCGCCGTGATTCCTACGACGGACGCGGCTACGGCCGTCGTGGCCAGCACCTTCTTGATCACGATTTACCCTTCTCGAAGCGGAGTGCCCGTATCCGGAGCGCACTGGTCAACTCGCTTCTGGGGGCTCGGTTTCGCCGTTTCACCCGAATGCCACGAAACCATAGATACATATCACTGCGGACGGCCAACATTGCGGCCCGCAGCGGGTTTTGCACGGCAAAGGCCGGTACGAATTCGTCGTACCGGCCTTTGTCGTGGAGTGCGCCGGCGAAAGCGGCCGGGCCTCAAGAGCTATACGTTCATCAGACGTTGAGGCAGGTGTTGCCGAACGCCGGGTTCAGCAGGGCAACGATGTTGACGGTGTTGCCGCAGACGTTGACCGGCACATCGACCGGAACCTGGATGAGGTTGCCGGAGAGCACACCAGGGGAGTTCTGGGCAACTCCCGCCGCGCCGGCGCCGCCGTACGCACTGGCCGCACCGGCTCCGCCCACAACGGCGACGCCCGCGGCGGCGGTCAGGACGGCGGCCTTGGAAACAAACTTCACGGTGAACCTCTTCACATGGCAGCAAGCAGAAATCTGTACGCTCCGCTTAGAGCGACAAGCTGCTCAACTCATCAACCATGCCACAGGTAGCGGTTCAATCGGGTGAATGCGCGGGCGCAAGTCCTGGAGAAGCAGGCGGTATTGGCGAGGGGGATATTTCCCTGCCCGGGACGCATCCCAACAGGACGCCGGACAAAGCAGATTGTCGGCCGGATCGCGGTTTAAGGGCGGCATGGCGGTGGCTGGTGGGCCGGTAAACGCGTGGGCCGGTGAATGGGGCGGCGATTGCGGGTGGGCGGGAGCAGAGGGTGTCTGATCTCGTTTCTCGTTCTCGTTTCTCGTTCCGCGGTGTGGGGAGTGCGGGCGGTCCTTCGTGGTGGGGCGGGTCAGGCGGGTGGGGTCGTGGTTCCGTCCGTCGGAGTGGGCGGTGCGCGGCGGGTGCTGCCGTGGGGGCGTCCGTGCTGGTCAGGGCGATTGTCAGTGGGTGGTGGAAGACTCAAGGGCATGAGATGGGCGGTGGTGGAGACGGGTGACGGGGGTGCTCGTCTCTGCCCGCTCGGGGCGGACGGACGGGCCGCCGGGCCGGTGGTGCGGGAGCGTTCGCTCGCGGCGGCGGTGCGCTCGCGGCCCGAGGTCGAGCGGTGGGTGTGGCGGTCCACCGCGGAGATCTACCGGCGGCTGCTGGCGGCGGGGGTGCGGGTCGAGCGCTGCTATGACGTGGAGGCCGCGGAGGCGCTGCTGATCGGCCACGAGGAGGGCCAGTCGGGCCAGCCGCGTTCGCTGGCCGCCGCCTGGGCGCGGCTGCACGGCCTGCCCGTCCCCGAGGACGCGCCAGTGCGTACGGCCGAGACCCAGCCGTCGCTGTTCGAGCCGGGCCCGGTGCCGCTGCCGCCCGGGACGGACGAGCTGGCGGCCCTGCTGGAGGTCTACGCCGGCCATGTGGCGCGTACGGAGAAGGCCGAACATCCGGACCGGATGCGGCTGCTGCTGGCCTCGGAGTCGGCGGGCATGCTGGTCGCCACGGAGATGGGGCGGGCCGGGGTGCCCTGGCGGGCGGATGTGCACCGCGCGCTGCTCGACGGGCTGCTGGGCGGGCGCTATCCGGGCGGGCTGGAGCCGCGCCGGATGGCGGAGCTGGCCGATGAGGTGTCCCGGGCGTTCGGGACGGGAGCGCGGGTGCGCCCGGATCTGCCGAACGAGATCATCAAGGCTTTTGCCCGGGTGGGGATTTCCCTCACCTCGACCCGCAAGTGGGAGCTCCAGCAGATCGATCACCCTGCGGTGGCGCCGCTGCTGGAGTACAAGAAGCTCTACCGTCTGCACACCGCCCATGGGTGGGCCTGGCTCCAGCAGTGGGTGCACGACGGCCGGTTCCGGCCCGAGTATCTTCCCGGTGGCACGGTCTCCGGGCGCTGGACCGCCAACGGGGGCGGCGCGCTCCAGATCCCCAAGGTGATCCGGCAGGCGGTGCGCGCCGATCCAGGGTGGCGTCTCGTGGTGGCCGACGCCGACCAGATGGAGCCGCGGGTGCTGGCGGCCGTCTCGCGTGACCGAGGGCTGATGGAGGTGGCCGGCAGCGGCGAGGATCTGTACGCGGACCTGGCGGCCCGGGCGTTCGGCGGGGACCGGGCCCGGGCCAAGCTCGGGCTGTTGGGCGCCATTTACGGGCAGACGTCCGGCGACGCCCTCAAGCACATGGCCGATCTGCGCCGCCGCTATCCGGCCGCGGTGGCGTATGTGGACGAGGCGGCGCGCGCGGGCGAGGAGGGCCGGCTGGTGCGCACCTGGATGGGACGCACCTGCCCGCCCGCATCCATGGTGCCGCCCGACGAGGCGGGTCTGCCCCAGGAGGAGCCCGCGGGATACGGGGGCAGTTCGGCGGCCGCCCGGGCCCGTGGCCGGTTCACCCGCAACTTCGTCGTACAGGGCAGCGCCGCCGACTGGGCGTTGCTGATGCTGGCCGCGCTGCGGCACTCGCTGTGGGAGGGCGGGCTCCGCGCCGAGCTGGTCTTCTTCCAGCACGACGAGGTGATCGTGCACTGCCCGGCGGACGAGGCGGCGGCGGTGTCCGGGGCGATCTCGGCGGCGGCGGATACGGCGGGGCGGATCGCGTTCGGGGAGATTCCGGTCCGCTTCCCGTTCACCACGGCGGTGGTGGAGTGCTATGCGGAGGCGAAGTGAGGCGGGGCGGGCGGTGCGCGGCGTGCCGGGAAGGCACCGGCGGGGCGGGGGCGGGGCGTGCAGAGTGAAGATCGCGAGCAGAAGGCCGTTGTCCGTCCGTCCCGAACGAGGAGTGCCCGTATGAGCGCCCAGCCCGAGAGGCCGCCCCGGACCACGATGCAGGACCCGGCCGCGATGCGGGTGCATCCCGAACTCCGCGCGGCCTTTGAGTCGTTGCCGCGGTTCTCCGATCCGTACGAGGACATCGAGGGCACCCGCGCGGGATTCCACGCGATGCTGGCCGCCGTTCCGGCCGACCGTACGGGCGTGGACAGCGAGCGGTTCGAGATCCCGCGGGCGGACGGCAGTGCGCTGACGGTCGAGGTCTACCGGCCGGAGGGCGGGGCGGGCAGCGGCGGGGGCGAGGGCGCCGCACCGGGACCAGACGCGCGGACGGCCGCCCACGGTGCCGGCGGCGCCTTGCCCGCCGTACTGCACTTCCACGGTGGCGGGTTCGCCCTCGGCCGGTCGCTGCCGGGGCAGGACCGCGCGGCGATCGCGCTCTGTCGTGAGCTGCCCGCGGTCGTCATCACCGTCGAATACCGTCTCGCCCCGGAGCACCGCTATCCGGCCGGGGTGGAGGACTGCTACCTCGCCCTGGAGTGGGCGGCGGAGCAAGCCGGTGGGCTGGGCATCGATCCCGCGCGGATCGCCCTCGCCGGCAAGTCCGCGGGCGGCGGGCTCAGCGCCGCGGTCGCCCTGATGGCCCGGGACCGTGGCGGCCCGGCGATCGTCCACCAGTCGCTGTGCGTCCCGGATCTGGACGACCGGGTCGGGGCGGAGGAGGGGGCGGACGGCGAGGGGGCGGACGTCGGAGGGGCGGACGTCGGAGGGGCGGACGTTGGAGGGGCGGACGTTGAAGGCGCGGACGTTGAAGGGGCGGATGCCGAGCGGGCGGACGCTGGAGGGGAGTTGGGGGCGCGGGTGACCACCGGGCGGAGCGTCCAGAGATCGTGGAAGCACTATCTGCCGGAGGGGACGGCCGCGGCGGAGGCGTATGCCGCGGCGGCCCGCGCCACCGATCTGGCGGGGCTGCCGCCGGCCTATGTGCTGGTCTGTGACCTCGATCCGATGCGTGATGCGGGGCTGGCGTATGCCCGGCGGCTGATGGACGCCGGGGTTCCGGTCACCGTCCGCAATGTGCCCGGTGCCTGGCACGGCTTCGAGCTGTTCGCGCCGGAGACGCGGGTGGCGAAGGAGATGACGGCGCACTGGACGGGGCAGTTGAGGGCGGCGCTGTATCCGGTGGCGGGCTGAACGCCCGATCCGGTGGGGGCTGAACGCCGTATCCGGTGGGCTTAACCGGGCGCCGGGCGCCGGGCCCCGTCCCGCGCGGAGGGCCCGGGCTCAGTCCGCGGTGCCCGTCGGCTCGGGGCTGAGCGACTCGGGGCTCGGTGACTCGGTGCCCGTCGGCTCGGGGCCCGTCGGCTCGGGGCCCGGGTGCTCGACGGTGGAGATCAGGCCACGGGTGATCCGCGTCATCGCCGCGACCAGCAGCTCGCGTGGCTGCTCGGGGCGCTCCAGCCACCACAGGGCGAGCCCGTAGAGCGCGCTGCGGATCGCCTCGCCGAGTGGCTCCAGCTCGGCCTCGGGGAGGCCGGGCACGAACTCGCGGAGCAGCGCGATGTCCGTCTCGCGCTGCCGGCGCTGGAGTTCATGGTGGAAGGCCGCCACCTCGGCGTCCCCGGTGGTGTCGCGGAACATCATCCGCCAGGTGTACGGGTGGCTCTCCACATACCCGAACCAGGCGTCGTACATCGCCGTCATCCGCGTGTCCAGATCGCCCGCGCCGTGCAGGAGTTCGCGGACCGGGGCGGTGGCCAGCTCGTCGCGGTGCCGCTCCAGCAGGGCGAGGTGCAGCTCGCGCTTGGAGTCGAAGTGGCGGTAGAGCATCGGCTTGCTCAGGCCCGCCTCGGCGGCGATCTCCCCGATGGTCGTGCCCGCGAAGCCGCGCTCGGCGAACAGCCGGGCCGCGGTGTCCTCGATACGGGTCCGGGCCTCGGCGCGCGCGGCGCGGTTCCGGTCGATCTCGCTCATGGGGTCCCCTCCCTGCGATCTGGCTCATTTTCGATGGTGCATTCGGCTCGCCATGGCCGTTGCGATGAAGGATACTGGGTCGTGTACCACTTGGTATACGCAGTAGTAAGTTCGCGATGCGGGGGCTCGTCATGATCGTTTCCGTACACTTCGCCGACATCGGCGTCCGCGCCGTGCGCAGCGTGCTCCGTGAGCGCCCACGGCCGGGCGAGACCCCCGGCCTCCGGTATGCCGAGACGACGCTGACGGGTGCCATCGCGGGCGGCCCGCCCAAGGTGCGTCCCGGCCGCGCCGCGCTGCTCGCCGCGTGGGAGGACGATGCCGCGCTCGACCACTTCCTCGCCGAGGCACCGCTGGCGCGGCGGCTGGCCGGGGGGTGGCATGTGCGGTTGCAGCCGCTGCGGTTCTCCGGTTCCTGGGGCCCGATGCCGGTCGAGGTCGAGCCCGGCATCGCGCGCGACGAGGAGGACGGGCCGGTCGCCGTGCTCACCCTCGGGCAGCTGCGGCTGCGCCGCGCACTGCCGTTCCTGCGCGCCAATTCCCGGGCCGCCGGCCGGGCCGCCGACGACCCCGCGATGACCGCTTCGGTCGCCCTGGCCCGACCGCCCCGCTTCGTCGGCACGTTCTCCCTGTGGCAGAGCACCTCGGCGATGCAGCGGTACGCCTACGGATCCGCGCAGCCCGAGCACAAGAACGTGATCACGGATCACCAGGCGAAGCCGTTCCACCATGAGGCCGGGTTCCTGCGGTGCCGCCCCTACGGTGCCCAGGGCACGCTCGACGGCCAGGAGCCGGTGTCGGCGGCCACCATGGCCCCGCGCATACCTTGAGCCGCGCTCGGGGGGCGGATGGGTCCTACGGGGTGTGCCTGTGGGCGTCGGTGGGCGCGGGGCGCGGGCGTGTGCTCGGGGGCGGGCGGGTACTACGGGGGGCTGTGGGCGCCGGTGGGATCGAGGCGCGGGGTGGGCGTGGTGGGGGCGTGCCCCGGCCTGGGCCGGTCGGGCGAGGTGGGCCGGGCCACGCCGTGCCGGGCTGGGTTGGGCCGGGCTGGGCTGGGCCGGCCGGGCCGCGTCGTGCCGGGCCGTTTGTGGTCGTGGCATGCCGGGTCGGGCCAAGCCGTCTGTGGGTGTGCCGGCTGGGCATGTCGTCGCACACGCCGATCCGCCGGGCAGAACCTAAACTCGCCGGGAGGTGGCGTAGCCGGTCGGCGGTCGGCGGTCGGCGGTCGGCGGTCGGCGGTCGGCGAGGTGATCTTGGCGCCGGACGGGGTCGCGAGGGGCCGTGGCCGTGCGGGTGCTCGTTCTCTCGGAGCAGGGCTTCCCCGGGAGGAGCGGGACGCGCTTCAATCCCTGGACGGGCGAGAAGAGTTGGCGGCGGAGGGAGTCGGCCGGATGAGTGCCGGGACCGGAACGAGCGCTGGGTCGGAGCGGCCTGCCGAGCATGGCGCGGGTGCGGAAGCAGGCGCGGGTGCGGGTGCGGAAGCAGGCGCGGACGCGGGGGGAGGGTCGGGCGTGGAGGCACGTACGGTCACCGGCAGGGCGGCGAAGGCAGGGACGGGTCCGGAGGCAGGCACGGACGCGGGCGCCGGCGCGGCCGTCGGCTCAGGCATCGGTGCCGAAGCAGGCACCGGTGCCCGCGCAGGGACGCACGCCGACGCACGGCCGGACGTGTGCGGCCGTGAGCTGGAGCGGGTCAACCCGCCGCATCTCGCGCCGCCGACCGGGTTCAGTCATGGGGTGCGGGCGGCGTCGGGCACGATGGTTTTCCTGGCCGGTCAGACCGCTCTGGATGGGGCGGGGCGGATCGTTGGCGACGGCATCGTGGAGCAGTTCGAGCGGGCGCTGGGGAATCTGCTGGATGTCGCGGCGGCGTCCGGGGCCGGGCCGGGCGACCTTGCCAAGCTCACCGTCTTCGCCGTCGATGTCGCGGACTACCGGCGGCATGCCCGGGAGATCGGCCGGGTGTGGAAGCGGCTGGTCGGCGGCGAGTACCCGGCGATGGCCGTGATCGGTGCGACCCGGCTGTGGGACGAGACCGCGCTGGTCGAGATCGAAGGTATCGCCGTCGTCCGCTGAGGGCTGGGTCCCGCCCCGCTATCCCTGTAGCTCCGGGCCAGACGGGGCGGATCCGAGCCGGGCCGGGCGACCCCAAGGCAGGCTGGGCGACTTCGAGTCCGGCCACGCCGCCCCCACCCCAGCCAGGCCGGGCGGCCACGAGCCGGGAGAGCGGATCCGAGCCGGGCTGAGCAAGCCCCGGTCCGACCGAGCAACCCCAAGCCCAGCCAAGCGACCCCCAGCCAGGCCGGGCGACCCCCAGCCCGACCGAACGCCCCCCAACCAGACCGGGCAGCCACGCCCCGGCCCAAGCGTCGCCTCCCCCCCGCACACACCAGAGGCGCCCGCCCCGCCGTTGTTCCGGTGGGATGGGCGCCCCTGGCGCTGTTCGTGGACGTACGCCTCGTTCCGGCGCGATGACGCGTCAGCCCGTGTGGTGTGGGTGGTGGGCGGTCAGTGGCGGCTGCGGGCCATTCCCACGGGGTCCTTCTTGAAGGCCCAGGTCATCTTGGGCTCCATGGCCCAGCGGAAGGCGCGCTGGACGGGGGGTGTGCACAGGACCGTGACGACGGTGCCGGCGATCAGCGTCAGCACGATCGCGCCCCACGGGGTGTGCATCCACGGGTTGTCGTACCAGTCCCAGAAGCGCGAGCCCTTGGCGAGGAAGCCGTGCAGGAGGTAGCCGTAGAGGGTGCCTGCCCCCAGCGCCGTGCACCACATGGTGCGGCCCGGGATCCAGGCGAAGAAGCAGGCCACCAGCACGAGGGAACAGCCGAACATCGCCAGGGTCATCACCGCACCGCTCCACCACGGGGCGGCGAGTTCCTGGGCGGCGTCGCGGTGGTAGAACCACGCGGCGTTCATCCGCGGGGCCGCCCAGTACGCGAAGACCAGCGCGGCCGCGAAGACCGGTACGGCCAGGATGCGCGCCTTCTTGCGGCGTACGAGCTTGAAGTGCTCCGGCCGCAGCGACAGCCCGATCACGAAGAACGGCAGGAACTGAAGCACCCGTTGGAGGTCCATGTCGTCGCCGATGTCCGGGGACACCGATGCGAGCACGGCGATCGTCAGCGCCAGCGGGACCGGCCAGCGCACGATCTTCCACAGCGGGGTGGTCAGCCGCCAGACGAACAGTGCCAGCAGGAACCAGGTCAGATACCAGGGGTCCGTCAGGCTTATCGGGTAACCCGGATCGTCGTCCGCCCACTTCTTGAAGAGCGTGTAGGCGACTTCGAAGAGGATGTACGGCACGGCGACGCCGGTAATGAGCCGCTGTAGCCGGTCCTTGCGCATATCGAAACTGCGCGAGAAATAGCCGGAGATGATGATGAACGCCGGCATGTGGAAGGCGTAGACGGTGATGTAGAGCGCCGCCGCGGAGCGGCTGCCGTCGCGCAGCGGCTCCCAGGAGTGCCCCATCGCCACCAGCACGATGGCCAGATACTTCGCATTGTCGAAGAAGGCATCGCGCGGCTTCGCCTTCGCGTCGGCCTTCGCGTCGGCCTTCGCATCGGTCGTCGCACGGTCCCTGCCCCGGCCCTTGGCATGGGCTCTGGGCTTGGCGTGCGCGCTGCCGCCCGCGGTCGGCCGGCCGGCCGGCGCCGTAGCGGAGGCGGCCCGTGCCGGTGCCATCGTCGCCGTGGCGGTGGCTCCGCCGGTCTCCGCCGGCGCCGGTGTGCCCGTCCGGTTCAGCGTGTCGTGCGACATCTGCCGCGGCGGGGGAAGCGGCACCCGCCGTTCACCGTACGCCGGAAATTCGTTGTTCAAGGAGCCTCCCGAAAGGATCCCAGGGGAGGAGCTGAAGCCTGGCCCGCGCCGGGCCGCAAATCGGAACCCAAAAGCCAAATCCTGCGTCTTAGTTCTTTTACGGGGAGTGTGGCGGCGTCGAACATCTCAGGCACCTTAGCCTCGCGGCGGGAATCACGTAAATCCCTGCCTGCCGCTGCCACACGCGGCGCATCCGCCCTCCACAGCTCCTTCACGCACCGCGGGCGGCAGGGCTCGGCCGCGGCACGGCCCGGCACCCTCGGAGATCTGGACAATGCCGCCTTAATCTCCGGCCGTTGCCGCTATTCAATAACACCTTCGACCCCTCTGGCCCGCACGGAGCGGGCGGTCGTGTTCTTCGCCACGTCCCACGCATAGACCTCCAACGTCCGGCCGTGCGGCCCGCGGAGCCGGTGCACGGCCGCCAGCCAGCGTGAACTGAGCGCGGAAACCCGGGGGTTGATCTGGTCGGCGAACCGCGCATAGCCCGCCAGTTTCCGCACATCGGGCGCGCCGAGAATACCCGTACGCACCTGCGGCGCCAGCTCATGGACGGTTTTTACGCACATCACACAGAAGCTCTGGACCACCAGCCGGCTCCGGACATGGGTCTGATCCAGCCACCCCCGTGACCGTAGTTCACGAAGGACCTGGGCCTCGATTCCGGGATACTTCTCGGGGGCCTTGATCTCCAGCAAAAGGCGCTGCCCGTTATGGTCCAAACGGCGCAAGTAGTCGGCGAGCGTGGGCACCCGCTCCCCCTTGAACCGCTTGCCGAACCAGCTGCCGGCGTCCAGCCGCGCGATCTCGGCGGCGGTGAAATCCCCCACCCGCCACGGCGCCCGGCCGGGAAACACCCGGGCGGCGTCCGTCGTCCGCCGCAGGGTGGTGTCGTGCAGCACCACCAGCCGGCCGTCCTTGCTCCGCTGTACATCGTTCTCGACCCAGAGGAACCCACGGCGGTGGGCGGCGTCGACGGCGGCGAGGGTGTTCTCGGGGGCGTAACGGGAGGCGCCGCGGTGGGCGATGACCCGGGTCGCCGCGGTGCCGGGGCCGGCCCGGGTCCCGCGGCTCGCGAATAAATCGGCGAACGCGGCCGGCCCGAACGCCATCGCGGAGGACGACACCGCGGCCGTGAGCAGGTAGGCGGCGCCGGCAGCGGGGATCCGCAGTGATCTCCGAAGCATGCGGCAGCCTCCTGGTCCGCTCGCCCGACGGCGCCCGCCGCGTCAGGCATGCCCCCGCAAGGCCCTTCCTCCCGTTCAGGAATGCCGCTGTCTCCTCCTCAACATGCCCGCATCCCGCGCCACCCGCCACGCGAGCGACCGCCGGGCGGGGCCCGCGCACCCGCCCCGGCAGTCGACTTTTCGCAGGTCAGGGTGGGTGGGATCGGATGTGGAGCGGGTGGATGGCGGTTCCCCGGGCGGCCCTCCATCCGTGCGTCGGCGGCTTCCGGGGCGGCTCCCATGGGGGCCTCTCGGGCGGCCCGCTTCATGTGGCGGCGACTCCCTGGGCGGCGCTCACGGGGCCTCTCGGGCAGCCCTCGCGCGAGCGGCGGTCCCCGCCGGGCCAAGCCGCTCCGCACGGGCGACGATCCCCGCCGGGCCAGCCCCCCTCCGCGCACGCAACGCCCCCCACCGAGCCAAGCCCCCTCCACCCACGCAACACCCCCACCCAGCCAAGCCCCCTCCCCCGCCCCGCCCGTACGGCAGAATTCCTGCCCGTGACGATTCGCTTATTGATCGCCGATGACCAGGAGATGGTCCGCCGGGGGATACGCCGCATCGTGGAGAGCCAGCCCGATATGGAAGTGGTCGGCGAGGCGGCGAACGGGCTGGACGCCGTGGCGATGGGGCGCGCGCTGAAGCCGGATGTGGCGCTGGTGGACATCCGGATGCCGCGGATGAACGGCCTGGAGGTGACCCGCCGGCTGGCCGGTCCCGCGCTGGCCGACCCGGTCCGGATCGTCGTCGTGACCACCTTCGACCTCGATGAATACGTCTATCCCGCGCTGCGCTTCGGCGCCTCGGGGTTTCTGCTCAAGCGCTCGGGGCCGGCGCTGCTGATCGAGGCGGTGCGGGCGGCGATGGCCGGCGACAGTCTGATCAGCCCGTCGATCACCGTCCGGCTGCTGGAGCATGTCACCGGCCCCGCGGCCGGCCGCCGCCCCCGCCGTCGCGATGCGGTGCTGACCGGGCGGGAGGCGGAGATCGCCGGAAAGGTCGCCGAGGGCAAGACCAACGCCGATATCGCCCGGGAGCTGTTCATCTCCGCGGGCACCGTGAAGACCCATGTGGCGAGCATCCAGCGCAAGCTCCAGGTCCGTAACCGGGTCGGAGTGGCCGTGCGGGCCTGGGAGTTGGGCTACGCGACGGGGCGGACACCGGGGTGAGGGGCGGGCGGGGACGGCAAGCGGCCGGGCCCGGGGTGCCGTCGGGCGCCGCGGGTGGCCTCGCCGCCATGACGGGCGGGGCTCCGGCGCGGCGTGGACGGCGCAGGGCGTGGAGCGGTGCGGCCGCGGCGGCGATGCTGCTGCCCGCCCTCGTCTCGCCCCCCGGCGCCTGGCTTCCGGCGGTCATGGCGGCGCTGGCGCTGGGTGTGGCGACAGCGGTGTGGCCGGTGGGCCGGGTCTCGCTCGCGCGGGCGGCATCCGGGCTGGCGGTGCTCTCCCTCGCCGCGGACACCGTCTCGTTCGGGAAGGCCGGCCCGGCCCTGCTCTGGCTTCCGTTCGAGACGGTCGCGCTGCTCGTCCTGCTGGAGCGGGCGGTACGCCATGTGCCGGGCCCCCGGGCGGGCCTCGTCGGCGGGCTGACCGGCGCCGCCGTGGTGCTGCTGCCGCTGCGCTTCACCCTGCACGCGCCGCAGACCGGGCTCAAGGAGTCGGTCTTCCTGGCCGCGCTGGCCTTCGTCCCGGCCGCCGGGGCGACGGGCGTCGGGCTGTATCTGCGCTCGCTGGACCGGCGGCGGGCCGATGCCGTGGCGCTGGCCCGCCGTGAGCAGCGGCTCGAAGTCGCCCGCGATCTGCATGACTTCGTGGCCCATGAGGTGACCGGGATCGTGCTGGAGGCCCAGGCGGCCCAGCTGGGCGAGGACGGCGGTCTCCCGGAGCACCGCGCGCTGCTGCACCGCATCGAGCAGGCCGGGCTGCGGGCGCTGGACTCCATGGACCGGACGGTGGCGACGCTCCGCGCGGCGGAGGGCCGTGCGGAGGAGCCGCCGCCCACCCGGCCGCACGGGCTGGCCGAGCTGCCTGAACTCCTGGACCGTTTCGGCGCGATGGCGGCGGCCGAGGTGACGCTGTCCCTGGAGGACGGGGTCGCCGGGGCGCTCTCACGGGAGGCCGAGGACACCGCGTACCGGGTGGTGCTGGAGGCGCTGACGAACGTACGGCGGCATGCGCCGCGGGCCGGGCGGGTCGAGGTGTGTGCCGTCCGGAGCGCCGACGGGGCGGTGGAGGTCTCGGTCACGGACGGCGGGCCCGCCGGCCCCCTCCCCCGGGCTCGGCGGGAGCCGGGCCGGCGCCCGGGCGGCGGTACCGGTCTGGCGGCCCTGGCCGAGCGGGCCGGTGCCGTCGGGGGCGCCCTGGAGGCGGGCCCGTACGGGCAGGGGTGGCGGGTCAGCTGCCGGCTGCCGGTGTCCGCCGTGCGCTGACCCTCATATCGCCGTCTCTGAAGCCCAGTTCACCGTCCAGTGCCCAGGGGCCGCACCGTGAACCGGGGCGGCACGGCGAACGAACCGCCGGTTGCCGCAGGACCAACGCCCTGACCTGGCCTTTCCCTTGGGCCGACGGCTCAACTGGGGCCGCTCTCCCGTGTGTAGATCAGGTAACAGCGGTCGATGGGCGGCTGTTACACGGCTGACAGGCCACCGAGAAACGTCGCTCCTAGCTTCATTCGTGCCCCAATGATCAACACGATGGAGCGAGAGCTATGAAGCGCACGAGCACCCCCCGGCGTCACCGGACGGCCTTCGCCGCGGCACTGGCCTGTGTCGCCGCCCTCGGTACGGTCGCCACCGCCACCGGCGCGCAGGCCGCCGCGCCGCAGCACACCGCGAAGGCCGACACCCCCTACGTCATCAACCACTACGGCGAGGAGAACGCCGACAAGGGCAAGGCCGAGCGCAGCCCGCGAACCTGGTGCTCTCCGAGTTCACCTCGGCCCAGGCACTCCACTGGAAGCAGTGGGACGCCAAGAAGGCCGTCGCCACCGGCAAGGTCACCGGCGCCTGGTGCCTGGACACCTGCCTGGACAAGCCGCTGAAGGCGACCATCACGCTCTCCGACCCCAAGTCCGTGCACGGCAAGAAGGTGTACTCCGCCTTCACCATCAAGCTGGCCGGCGGCAACGGTGCGTACGATTCCGAGGACCTCAAGGGCAAGCACGCGCTCGCCACCAGCTGACGCAGAAGGCTCCCGATGAACAAGCCCACGGCCCTGGTCACCCTGTGCGCACTGGTGCTGGCGGCCGTGGGCCTCTCGGGGTGCGGCGATCCCGGAGAGCCGCGGGTGGCGGGCCCCGCCCCCAGCCCCGCGCCGGCCCGGGGCCCGGTCTATGTCTCCGACACCATGGGCCATCCGCTGACCCGCCCCACGGGTTTCGGCCTCACCGAGTTCTCCTCGGTCTCCCGGCTGAGCTGGCGCTCCTGGGGAGCGCCGAAGGCCGTGGCCACCGGCCGGCTGCGCGGTATGTGGTGCCTTCCGCACTGCCCCCGCAACGGCTATCCGGCCACCATCGAACTCAGCCGCCTCCAGCGTCGTGAGAACGTCTCGTACTACACCTTCGCCACCGTGCGGTCCGCCCATCTTCCGCCTCGTGACACGGATGACCTCAGCGCGGTGCGACTGCCCCTCCCCGAGCCCTAGGGGGTGTCCGCAAAGTCATGGGAGCCAGAGTTGTAGGCAGGCGAGGGTGACCATGGCCTGGTAGTGGGTGGCTCGTTTGTCGTAGCGG
>NZ_JBHXFI010000076.1:0-24315 GCF_042724075.1 Streptomyces sp. NPDC127097
GGACTCGGTGGTCGACGTGGAAGTCCCGCAAACGCCCTGCACGACGTGCGAGGCCGGGAACGGCGAGCAGTGGCGCACAAGATTGTAGCTGCCAGCCGCGGGGGGGGGGGGGGGGAGCCACCCCGACCTGCCGCTACCCGGCCCACCTCCGCCTGCGCGGAGAGCACTGCTCGGCGCCGTTGGCCAGATCTCTCAGACGCGCAGTGGCCTTGTGCGGTAGGGCCTCTCGCCTCGGCGGCGCCGGTGCTGCCGCAGCGCGGCGCGCCGCACCACTGCCTTTGCTGACTGCGGCGACATTGCCCGGGGGGCGTGGGTCCAAGGTCTGGGTGCTGGTGGAGGTGCCGTGGCGGTGCGGCCGGGGCGCCGCGGGTGGCTGTGGCGTGTATCAGTCATGTGACGGGGGTCACGCTTGACGGTGGAACTTGGGGCGGGGTTAACTCGCGCAGCTGTGAAGTTTCTGTGAATGAACATGAACTCAGGGTGGGGACTGTGAGTTTGGGGTGGGGGCACCGGATTCACGGTGCACGAAGAAGCATGACCAGACGCGGCATAGCCGGCGTCACAACCACGGCGTTACTGGCGTCGCTTCCGGTGCTCGCGCTCGAGCCACCGCAGGCCACGGCAGCCAGCAAGACCTCGACCATGGCGCAGTCCGCTCTGCAGCGAGCCGCGGCGACCGGCGAGCCGGTGGAGGTCATGTCAGAGCGCACCGAGTACTCGCAGACTGTCGCTAATCCTGACGGAACGTTCACGCTGACACAGTCCACGACGCCCCAGCGAGCAAAGGCACCTGACGGCTCGTGGCAGAACATCGACACCACGCTGGAACGCCGCGCCGACGGGAGCGTAGGCCCGAAATCCGCAGTGGTGAACCTGGACTTCTCCGGCGGCGGCGCCGGGGCAGGCATGCTGCAGTTAGGCACGGACGAGCAGTCCATGAAGTTCGGCTGGCCGGGCACGTTGCCCACCCCGGCACTGAACGGGGCAACCGCCACGTACCGCAACGTCCTCAAGGACGTTGACCTACAGCTCACGGCAACCGCCGAGGGATACCGCGAGGTCCTCGTCGTCAAAACACCCGAAGCAGCGCGCAGCCCCGAGCTGGAAAACATCAAACTCACCGCCTCAGCCAAGGGCCTAAGCGTCATCCCCGGTGTCGGCGGCGGCCTGCGCGCCGTCGACGCCGACGGCAACGCCGTCTTTACCGGACCGGCTGGTCAGATGTGGGACTCCGCAGGCGACACACTGCCTCCCGCACCCAAGTCCGAAGCTGCCAAACAGCGAGGAGGGAAGTCCTCACAGCCCACGGTCGCCGAGCAGCCAGGGAACGAAGAGGGAGAGCCCACGCACCCAGGGGAGGGGGACGCCAGCGCGGAGCTGCCCGTCACCGTCACCGGGGGCGCTGTCTCCGTCGCACCGGACCTGGACCTGCTGCGCGGCAAGGACACCGTCTACCCCGTCTACATCGACCCGCCCGTCGGCCTCGGCGTGTCCGAGCGCACCAAACTCTCCTCCGACGGCGATAAGTTCTGGCAATTCGACAAACCCATGGGCGTCGGCAAGTGCGGCAACGCCGACGGCTACTACTGCGGCTCTGGTTACACCGACCGCATGTACTTCGAGTTCGCCCCGACCAAGCTCAGCGGCAAGTACGTCATCGACGCCACCTTCCGCGCCCACGAGACCTGGTCATTCAACTGCACCCCGTACTGGGTCGACCTCAAGCGCACCGACAACATCTCCGAAGGCACCCGCTGGCCCGGGCCCAAGACACTCGATCACATGGGCGACCGCTACATCTCAGCCGGGCGCGACAAGAACTGCTCGCCGGCGCAGCCGGACACCTGGGTGGAGTTCAACGACAACCCCCAGGAGGGCGACGAAAACCTCGCCTCCACCGTCCGCTCCTTCGCCGACGGCAAGATCCACCGCCTGACGCTGATGCTGCGCGCAACGGACGAGAGTGAACCGCGGGCGTGGAAGCGCTTCGACGACAACGCCGAGCTCAAGGTCAACTACGTGCCGCGGCCAGGCATGCCGACCTCCGTCGGCGTCATCCCAGGAACGGGCACCACCGCCTACTGCCGCACCTCTTCCTCCGACCCGCTGACGGTCACCACCGCCACCCCCACCGTCCAGGCGCGCGTCCAAACGAAGGTGCAGCCCAAGGGCGGCGAAGAAAAGGGCTCGCTGCAGGCTGAGTTCTGGATGGAACGCAAGAACGGCAGCTCATGGGACAAGGTCTGGAGCGACTACAAGCCCGACAAGGGCTGGGACCCTGACGGCACCCTGGAAAAAGCCGTCACAAGCCAGCGCGCCGACGGCGGCCTCTACCGCTTCAAGTCCCGCACCCAGTCCCACTGGTACTACGGATCCAAGTCCGGTGACCTGTTCTCCCCTTCCTCCTCCTGGTGCTACCTGAAGATCGACACCAGTGCCCCCAAGGCGCCACAGATCACCAGCACCGGCCCGTATACCGAATGCACCACCAACCTGTGCGAACCCAAGGGCGGACCCGGCGTCGCCGGCGCCTCAAACCCTCAACGGATACAGCTACAGTTCCAACAACCCGACCACTAACTCCGATCCAACAGGGCTCGGTAACGCAGACTGCATGACCGGTGTCATGGAGCACTGCAATAACGGAGTTCCAGGCAGCGGATCTGTCTATCATCCCGAGAGGGAAAGGCACTCCGGCTGCTCTGTCGGGTGCTATAGCGGGGGCTCATCCGGTACGGCATACGCCAGCAGCGGTGGAAGCGTCAACAGTGGGCACTGGGGCTCCACTTGCAATCGCTTCAGCTGCAACAAGAGATGGCTCTCTGGCCCCCGCGGGGACGACAAGGACTGGTTGGGCGGAGTCCTCACCGGAATCGTTGACACCGCCACAGTTGGCTGTCAAATTTTTCAGATCTTCGGCTCTGTCAATTGTGCGGGCGACGCCATCCGCGAGGAAATGGCCGGAAGTGGAGTCGATCTTGAAACGTCAGCTTTCTCCGACGGTGTACGGCTGGGGGCTACGTTTACGCCAGCGCCCGGTGCCGGCTTCTTCAAGACTGGTGAGCTTGCCGTTGGTGGGATGCTGGCCAGGAGAGGGAAGAATATTGGACCGTTTCAAGAACTGCCGATACCCATGCAAAAGCGCACGGTTAAGAAAGTCGCGCAGCGCGCAGGTGTCGGCCTTGACGGTGTGAAGGTTAAAATCAACCGTGATGCGGATCTTGTCGGAAGGATGCTCTACGGACACACTGCGCCGAATCGAACCATCACGCTTTACCCAGACGCCTTCTCGTCAGCCGAGAACCTCACTAAGACGATTGGGCACGAGCGGCAGCATGTCATGCAGATCGACACCTATGGGCCTGCTACGTCTCTTGAGCAGGAGCACGCCTGGGAGAGAGCCGCCTACGCTTCAGAGGGACAGTTCTGGAACTACTACAACGGGAGGCTTGGATAGTGCAACGAAGAGATAAGTGGATTGTGCTCATCCCGAGCATTACCGCCCCCGAAGGTGAACTTGTTCCATGTCCCCGCTGCGGCAAGGCGCAACTGGATTACAGGTACATCATCGACCCGAAGACGCGTCTCGGATACTTTCTGCTCTGGTGCAATGCATGCCTGCACGGAATCAGCGTGTCGCGAGTGAAGGCGCCGGCCGATGTCAAAGCGAGATCCATGGATGACCCGAGAGCGTTGGCAGATGTACCCGAATACACCCGCTGTACATAGATGGGGTTACTGATCCGGTGTATGTAGAGTCGGCGGGCGCGCGAGCAATCCATGATGCAGCACTTCGCAGAGCTGCGGATGTTATTGCACCCTTTCCGTGCGCCCGTCGCCTTACGCCTTCTGCTGTCTGTTCAGGGTATTCCGCTGAGGTGCAGGAGCTCACAGACCGTTGCACGGGCCCGGGCGTGGCTGGCGTTCCTGCGCCTGGGTCATATGCGGCCGCTCCTGGAGGCGATCGGCAACCCGCGCCAGGACGCCGCCGATGCCCGCTACCGGGCCGAGGAGAGGGCCAAGTCGGCCGCGTACCTTGCCCAGAAGCGCGAGGCCAAGCATCGCGGCGCTGACGGATGCCGCGATCGCCATCCTGGACACCGCGGCCGAGCAGGGCTGGTCCCCGACAGCCGCAAGCGACACCCTGCACGTGCCGGGGTAGGTCAGGCCCGGGGCTGGCCTTTGAGCGGGCTGCCCACGATGCATGTCAACCCAAAGATGTTGCCTCGCCTTGCCGAGTAGGAGAAGGATCTCCTCCTACGGCGCCAGAGGGCGGAGGACGAGGACTGGCGCCGCTGTCAGCCACGGCGATTCTTTCCTTTCAGGACGCGGTGGAACACTTCTTGCTCCGCAGCGCTGCCCACCTCGGCGTGAACCTGCCCAACGACATGAAGTTCTTGCAGTACTGGGAGAAGCTGAAGCCGAAGCTCCCGACCGGGCAAGAACTCCCCAGCAAGCAGGCCCTTAGTCGGGTCAATAGGCTCCGCGTCGATCTCAAGCATCACAGGAACATCCCCTCGTCCCAGGCCATCGCTCAATCCAAGACGGGCGTGACGACCTTCTTCACGGATGCCACCCGGATGATTTTCGATGTCGACTTCAACGCAGTGGACATGGTCGATCTCGTTGCCCGCACAGAAACTGCTCGACTGCTTCACGTGGCTCAGCCGCATGCTGACGTTGATGACATCGTTTCAGCTCTGGCTGGCCTGGTGATGGCTTTCGAGGAGCTTCTTGAGCACTACACGGCGCGGATGAAGCCGTGGGGTAGGAGCCCTTTCTCGTTCGGCGAAAAGATCCCCAGCTTCAGGCCGCCACGTGAGGAGCGCAACAGCCCGATGGCGCGGCAGGTCAAAGTGCTGACACAGGCGTCGAGGGAACTGCAAGAGGCAATGCGCGTCATCGCGCTCGGCATCGACTACGCGCGATATGCCCAGTTCGAAGCCATGACGCCAGGCGTCAACCGCTATATGGACGGCAGCACCAAGATCGCAGTGACCGATTGGCATAAGTCATTGACCGCGGATGACTACCAGTTCGCGCGGTTCTTCGTCATCCAGTCGGCGCTCCAGGCTGCGCGGGCTGACGCTGTGTTCGCACGACTGGACGACCATTTCCCGAACGATGACGACGTGGACATGGAGGAGTGGACCTGGACCGGGCCGGCCAGGCCGCGGGACTAGGATGCGTAACTCATACGGCTGAAGTGCAGAGAAGTCCGGGTGATCAGTAGCCTCACCCCATGGGACTGGACATTACTGTGATGATCGTTGACTGGTCATGGCTGGGTGAGGTGCCACCTCAGGAGCGGCTGTCACGGTTGAGGGGTGCCTGGTACAGCGATGAGACGGGGCTGTGGGACCGCGGCGCGCCGACGGTCAAGGGCGACTGGGAATGGCCGCGGGGACCCGACGGCGCCTTCTTCGGCATCTACGAGTTCCTGCGCACCTGCGGCTCGTTCAAGCCTCATTTCTGGGCCGGGGAACGGTGGGAGTTGCTCCGCGACCATGCCGACCCGATGGTGCGGACCGGGTTGGACATTTTGCTGCTGGGATTGATCTGGGATGGGCCAGACGGTGAGGCGGAGCACACCGATCCGGACTTCTTCTGTGATGACCTTGGATTCTCCTACGGCCTCCTGGTCGGGCGCTCACCGGACAGTGTTCGGGAACTGGCCGCGACATGGGAGGAGGTACGGCCCGGGCTCGGCGGGTTGCGTGGCGCCTTTGATGAGCATGCTGCTGTTCCCGCGGCGCGCTGGTTCCGCGACTTCGAGGCGTTCACCGACCTGTTGGAGGAGTGGGGCCGCGTCCTCACCGAAGCAGCCCGGCGGGGCTGGGGCGTCGTGGGGCTGAGCGAATAGGGCGGGCCCTGGCCCCTGTCGCCCGCATGGTGGCCACTGGATCGCCGCGTACAGGCATCGCGGAGCTGGGCGGTGGTGACGGCGGTGGCGTCGTCGGCCGGCCCGAGCGCTCACCGCCTTCTGTGCGAGCTCGGCCGACGGCCATCGGCCCGGCCCGAGCGCCGGTTCTTAGACCACCCGCCGATCTGCGGCGGGACAGCTCTGTGCCCGGAGCCCGACGAGGCGCAGTCGACGCTGCCCGATTTGTGTGCGGCACCCAGGGGGCTCGTAACGGGGGACATATTTAACAGAGTTGCCCGCGAGGCGCTTGATCGTCGCCCGCTGTCCGGTGGAGGCTAACCACTGCTGTCTCGGGTCTGGCGGTCCAGGAAGTCCCCCACCCCGCCAGGGCCGCCCGGCTGACCCCGCACGCAGATCCAGGCCCGCTCAAGCGCGCCTGCAAGCGCGGCATCGAAGCCGAGGCTGTGCGGCTGCGTCGGCAAGCACATACTCGCCCTGCTGGGGCAGCTGGACGCCGCCTGCACCGCTGCCGACGACCTGGCCAAGGCGGTCGAGGAGGCTTTCCCTCAGCACCCGGACGCTGACATTCTTCTCAGCTTCCCTGGCCTCGGCGTCCAGCTCGGCGCCCGGGTGCTCGCCAGGATCGGAGACGACCGCCAACGGTTCGCCGACGCCCGCGGCCTGAGGGGCCTATGCCGGCTCCTCACCCATCACCAGAGCCTCCGGGAAGAAATCGTCCATCACCGACGTGGGGTGAAGAACGACCGCCTCAACCACGCAGGCTACCTCTGGGCTTTCTCCGCCATCACCGCCTCACCCGGCGCTAAGGCCCATTACAGGCGACGCCGCGAGACCACAGAGACTGGCACGCAGACGCCCAGCGCAACCTGTTCAACCGCATGATCGGACATCCTCGGGGGTCCCGAGTGTCGCTGATGCTCGGCTGCCTGTGTTTGTGCAGGTGGGCGACCTGACGGGTTGAGGATGGCAGTGCGACAGGTGGGGCGCAATCGCTGAATCGGGCGATGGCGGGGCTCTCCGGCCTCACCATCGACGGCTTGGTTCATGGGGTGTGGTCGGGAAGGTAGGTTGCCACCATGCTGCTTGCCCCAGACGACGAGATCCGTAGTCGCGAGGACTTGGCTGTGTTCGTCCGCGCACTTCAACAGGACTATTTCCGCCGTGGCCATGAGTGGGAGAACCATACCCTCGATGCCTTCCTGGAAGGGCTCGCCGCGTGGATGAATGACTCGGAGGGTTGGTATCGAAACTTCGGTAAGGAGCTCCCTGCTGCTGGTGACTGGACGTTCCTTGCCCGGGCTCTTCAAGCGGCGACGACTTACGAATGATCGGCAAAGCCTGACGGTATGCGAAAGCCACTGCACGACAAGTTGCTGAGCTTCCTCGCAAGGAGACGAAGGTGGTGGCCCCGAACAAGCTCTGGACGCACGCTACCGAGATCGGCTCCGGCGACTACACCGGAAACGACAACTGGGATCTCATCTTGCACTGGTCTGACGGTGAACTGACCACTACCAGGACTTCACCGGCGGCTGCCCATGGGGCGAGAATAGACTCCACGGACCGGACTCCACCTGGACACACGCCCTGATCGTCTCCGGTGGCGACTACTCCGACAACCCCCACCCGGACGACACAATCGTCCATTGGTCGGATGGCGAACTCACCCTCTACACCGACGGAAACGCGCAATCGATCGGCCGAGAGAACCGGCTCGTCTCGCCCTAGCCCGCTCAGGGCGCTGGCTGGCGGTGGCCTCCATGACATCAGTCGTGGAAGCCACCGCCAGAGTCCAGGAACGCACCCTGAGCGCCTGTCAGGCTCTGGAGCTCTTTTCGTGGGCTGCTGGCCCAGGCCACTGGCCCGTCCCGGACGTTCTGCTCGAAGTGGCCCTGAGTCAGCGATCCGCAGGAAACACTTGGAAGGCACCAGATCCTCACACAACGTGCGCACACGGCAGGAGACACCATGCACCTATCCCGTCATCGCCCCCACCTCGCGCTCGCTGCGACCATGCTTTCAGTCTTAGTCATACCGGCATGCGGCAGCGAGTCGGGTAGCGCACAACCGGGGAAGTCGTCTCACCGGCCAACCCATGCACCTGCGAAAGATAAGAAGGAGGCCGCGCAGGACGCCTACACCGCCGGCTATAACCGGGGCCGGGCAGTCCGTGATGCAGGAGGCAAAGGCTCGTCAGTCCGTGAAGTCGTCTGGGGTGGCTGCACGCGACGCGCTCTCAGCGCCGGCCAAGAGGCCGAAGCAGACCGTGGAGCCTGGGTCTCCGGCTGCCTGGACGGCGTGAGTGAAAACGCTAAGCACATGCCGAACAGCGAAGTCACCAAGCGCAGCAACGATCAGGATCTCCTTGAGCGTTTCAAGGCATGGCTGAGTGATACCGACAAGCGGCCAATGACCGCGCATGTCAACAGGCTGACCTTCCTAGAACTGCACCGCAGCGACTACGACATCGAGGTGACCACCGACTATTCGTCTACTGGGGACGACCGTTCGGCGGCCACCAAACTGGCGCAGTCCTTTGTCAAGTGGTGGGACGGTGACGATGGCGACGGCACTGCCTGGAATGTGGTTGTTCGTGGCGCAGACGGCGAAAAGCTAGCCGCAAAAAGGCTCTGAAACGTAGGTGTAGTAGGCGTAGTCGCCGCTGATGGTCAGCTCGCGCAGCCGGCCGATGTTGGCGGCGATGCCTTCGTGGTCGTCGCGGACGGCGTGGTGGAAGCACAGGGCGAGCTCCAGCGTCGCTTCCACGGCGGCCAGGCCCGGCGACGCTGATCTCGGTGCGCAGGGCGTGTGCGCGGTCCTCTACATCCGCGGTGGTGCCGGCGTTGCGGGCGAGGGCGGTGATCTGGGCGGGCGCTTTGTTCGAGCTGTTCTCGCACGCTCCGAGCGATGCGGTCGAGTTCCGTCCAGGGCATCCGCTCACGGGGCGCTTCTCGTGGAGCCGTTGCCAGTCGTTGCGCCGAGACAGGCAACGGCGAGGCAAAAGGCGACCAGCTGTTTCGGCTGCGAACTCCAGCGCACCGACCACAGCGGCCAGTTCCTCCCTAAGCATGTTGTGACCGTGGTCCTCACTGTGCACCTGCCGAAAACGATCGACTCCAATCGCCTCCAGCGGCAGTACGACAGGCGCCTCAGAACGCTCACCCCCGATGGCCGCCGT
The DNA here is from genome assembly GCF_042724075.1 of Streptomyces sp. NPDC127097. Classification (NCBI taxonomy): domain Bacteria; kingdom Bacillati; phylum Actinomycetota; class Actinomycetes; order Kitasatosporales; family Streptomycetaceae; genus Streptomyces; species Streptomyces sp. NPDC127097. The sequence continues at coordinate 9,063 of NZ_JBHXFI010000076.1, forward strand.
CTGCATACGCCGCGAATCACCCGCGCCTGTAGCTCCCCCCCACAGCACCCCTGCATCATTACCTTTACTGACCACCGATCCCGCGTTTCCCCCACTTTCCGGAGCAGGAGTTCGCCCTGCACAGCGGTAGGCAGAAGCCGATGAACCTAAGCGAACCATCCCCATGGAGGCAGGGAGTAAGACCGTCGTCTCAGTTGGTGATTCGGAGGAAGCGAGGGTACAGGCGATGCCGACGAAAGCGAGGAAGTGGTCAGCAGTGCGTTCGTAGCGGCGATGCAGACGGCGGCAGCCGTTGAGCCAGGACATTGTGCGTTCAACCACCCAGCGGTACCGGCCCAGGCGGCTGGCTGGCTCGATGCCGCGGCGGGCGATGCGCGGGACGATCTGCCTGTGCCGCAACCAGTTGCGCAAATGATCGAAGTCGTAGCCCTTGTCCGCGTGGAGCTTCGCCGGCCGCGTCGCCTGGGCCCGTAGCGGGAGCGGATCGGCGGGATGCCATGCAAAAGCGGGATCAGAGCCTGACTGTCGTGCAGGTTGGCGCAAGAGATGACCACCGAGATCGGCAGCCCGCTCCGGGCGATCGGTCGGATTCGGTCCGGTCAAGGGCCCCCTTTGACCGCCCGGACGCTGACTGAGTCGATTGCGCACCGCGACCAGTCCAACGCGCCGTTCGTGCCGAGCCGGTCAAGCACGACGCGGTGCAGCTTGGCCCACACCCGAGCCTTGGACCAGTACGTGAAGCGGCGGTGCACCGTCTGCCAGGACGCACCGAAGACCGGCGGCAGTTGCCGCCAGGTGCAGCCCGAGGTTGCCACGAAGAGGATCGCTGCCAAGACGGCACGGTCGTCGGCCCGCCGAACGACCACCGCCTTGTGGCCGAACCGGCGGCTCGGGGGAGACCAGCTGGAACAGACGCCACAGGTGATCAGGTACGAGTCGGTCGACTATGCCCATGCCTGTGCAACGACTGACTGGTCATCAGGCCACCGTGGCGCTGGTCCGTTCCGCTCGGAGGTAGCGGCGGAATCCTTGCGCCAGGGGCTTGAAGCCGCAGGCTTCGTAAAAGGTGTGCACGTACTCGTCTTCGGCTGCCAGCAACTGAGCCTTGTAGCAGCCAGCTGTCTTGCCCAGCTGCACGGCAGCCTCCATCAACCGCTGCCCGACGCCTTGGCGCTGAACGGAGCTGGCGACCACCACGTTCTCCACGAACAGAATCGCCCGACCGCCACGAGTCAGGTTCGGGAGGACTATGCAATCAGCTGTACCGACAACGACACCGTCGACCTCGGCAACCAGCACCGTGCGGCCCTGCTGCTTGTGGATACCCGCCCAGATGCCATGGGCGGCCTGCTGGGGCAGGGGCGCATCGTCAGGGTTCAACTCGCCATAAAGAGCCAACAGTGACGACAAATCTTCCGCGATCGCGGAGCGCACGATGATGTTCATGGATCGGAGCCTAGAACGAGCGAAGTTGCCGAGTTCAGGCAGGTAGGACGCCAATCAAGACGACCTCTAATCCACCTTCTCTCGGTGGCACCCGAGGTATCGGGACAAGTATGCGGCCCAGGGGCCCGCGGGGAGCAGCACCAGCGTCACCAACTCCGACCTGCACGACACCGCCATTGCGTTATTCAGTTGGCATCGTGAACCCACACCAGCCGGCACCGTCCGGTCTCACTGAAGGATCGTCCCCGCTGACGCGGCCCCCGGGACGGAGAGCAGAGCGCCGCGGCGAAGACCGAGGGGCGTCCCCGCAGGCGCGGGGACGCCTGCCAGCTGAGGGCGACGGGCAGCCGAAGAGGGGGCCCGGGGGGTGGGTTGGGTGCGCCGGATCGAGCTGGCCGCGCTCGTGATCGCCTCCGTCGTGACAGCGGCAGGGGTGCTGTACTCCAATGCCCGAACGCGCGACGAGCTGAAGATCAGTCGTGCGGAGTTGAGCCTCGGGAATGACCTGTCACGATGGCTGCCACAACCGGTCATTTGCGAGACGGCCGAGCGGGAACCTTGCTACCGGCATCCGCTGGTCGATTGTTCCCCGACGCCGAAGGTCAGCACGTCACCGTCTTGTCGTACCTCCCGATGCTCCACGTGTGCTGGAAGCCGCGGTGGTTGGCCACTGTGTGACAGCTGCTGTCCGGGCCGAGGCTGACTACGATCTTGAGCTTCAAGGTGCGTCCGCAGTTGTTGTAGACGGATGCGCCCTGGCCCCGCACGAACCGTTCGACGCACGAGGGAGCTGTCCCCTGAGCGCCGCGGGAGGCTGCGGATACGGTGCCGGCAGTCGCGGTGGTGCCGAGGCCGGCCAGAAGCGCGGCCGTCATGAGGACGGCGGCTCGCCTGCGTGCGGTGGTGCGCTGGTTAATCATGATTCCCTCCACTGCTTCCCCATCGGTGGCGGGACGCGGGACGGGCGTGTGCCGTCCCGCGTCCCTTGGTGGTCACCGATGGTGCCCATCCGAGCCCCGGGCGTGCCACAGCCATCGAGCGGCTTGACGGACGAGTGGGACGCTCATGAGCTGACCTGCTGGGACGCCGTGTCCCATGACGGAATCGTGGTACGCCAACGGCGATGAGATCGTGCTCGCAAGGGGATCACGGTGGTCGCCCCTCGGACGACTCGCCTCGGCTCCGTACGGGAACCGCATCTTCTCCATGCACAGCAGCCACCTCACCGCGCCCGCGAGCAGGAGTCCGGGTACTCATCCCTCATGCACCACAGGCACTCTCGCCTGGCGTCGCATCGCCCCCGATGCGCGCAGCACGGGGCCATCCCCGGGGGTGCGGCGAGCAGTCTTCGTGACCTGCATCGTTGCACGCGCACAGCAAGGTTCTGAACCACTTCCAACAACCCCGACTGTTGCGACTTTTGCATCACGTTGGCGTCGTCGTGCGGGAAGCAGGCCGGCGGGCTCAATCGACGCCCGGCCAGGACGGGGGAGCGGCACGCGTCGCCAGCGTGGCTTCGTTCACTTCTAGCAGCAGCGTTTGTCTGCTGCTTTGAGCAGCAGTTGCGGATCTTGGAGCCCGTGGATGTTCACGAGAAATAGCAGCAGGCGGAGCGGCGGCCGGCCGTAGGGCCTTGCTCATCGAGGCGATCCCAGGGCGGTCTGTCGCTATCGTGCTCCGGTGACTGGTTCGGTGCAGCGTCCGCTGCTGTTTCTCGATGTCGATGGACCACTCATCCCCTTCGGCGCGGTGTCCCAGGTGTATCCGACCTATGCAACGGGTTCCGAACCGCTCGGCGCCGACGCGAATCCGCTTCTGACCAGGATCAATCCCGAGCATGGCCCCCGGCTGGCTGCGCTCTCGTGCGAGGTGGTCTGGGCGACGACATGGATGGCTGACGCGAACGAGTGCATCGCGCCCCTCATCGGTCTGCCGCAGCTGGCAGTGGTGGTCTGGCCGGAGCCGTCCGACATCGACGACCAGGACGAGCGGAACGGACTGCACTGGAAGACCCGCGCACTTGTCGAACGGGCTGCGGGGCGCCCGTTCGTCTGGGTCGACGACGAGGTCACCGACACCGATCGGGCCTGGGTAGCTGCTCATCATCAGGGGCAAGCCCTGCTCCATCGTGTCGATCCCCGTCATGGCCTGGCTGACAGCGACTATGCGGCTCTTGACTCGTGGCTGCGACAGCTCGTCTGACTCGGCTGGGGAACGTGATGAGGGCGAGAAGGCCCCCGGCATGCGTGGGGAGGACACCGCCCGCGTGCTGCGGGAACGGGGCCACGCGGCGCTGCCGGTGACGCTGACCGGCCTGGGGGAACGATCCGGCGCCGCCGGCCCGGACGTGGATCTGGACACGCACATCCACGACATCACCGCGTTCGTCATGGACCGGGACCTGCGGGACGTCACCCTCGCGGCGCACAGCTACGCGGCGGTCCCCGTCACCGGTGCCGCGGGCCTCCTCGGGCCCGGCGAGCCCGGCCCCGACGTGGACCGCCTGGTGGTCGCCTGCAACGATGCCAAGGCCCTGCTGGACGCCGGGGTGGTGTCGCCGGCCTTCCTTGACCAGTCACCGTGGCGGCACCTCCATCCAGATCACGCGACCAGGCGCAGCCAGGCCGCCGCGAGTGCGGCATGGCCGGCCGGGGTCGGGTGCACGCCGTCCGCGGCCCAGTACTCCGGCCCGGGCGTCGCGGCGAGCTCGGCGAACATGCCGTCGGCGGCGAGCAGCTGTGCGCCGTACTTGCCGGCGAGCCTGCGTACGGCCTGGATCTTCGGGTCCAGGTCGGTGCGCCAATCCTTTCGCTCTTTGTCTCCGATGAGCGCGGCACCGGCCTCGACGACGCCGTTGACCGGCAGGAGGAACGGCTCTATGAGGATCAGCTGCGTGCCCGCCTCGGCGAGGGACGCGAGCAGGCGGTCATAACCCGCTTCGAACTCCTCCACGGGGATCACGTGCCCCTCCGGGTCCAGCGTGTGCCGGCCCATGTCGTTGACCCGACGAGAATCGACACCACGTCCGGGTCGCGTCGAGCACGTCCGCCTGCCACCGGGGTTCCAAGTCCCTGACCTTGTGGCCCGCGATCGCGGAGTTCAGCCAGGTCACGGGCCGGTCCGGGTGCCGCAGTCCCCACCCGCCCGCGATGCGCAGCGGATAGCCGAACCCGAGGCCGTCCTCGCTCTCCAGCCGTTGGCAGTCGGTGATCGAATCGCCGGAGAACATCACGGTGCTTCCCGGCCGGAGAGTGATCGTCATATGCGCTCCTTGAACTCGGAGGGGGAGAAGGGGAGATGAGGAGAGAGGGAGAGGGGGGAGATGAGGAGAACGGGTGGCTGCTTCAGATTTCCGGAGCGCCGAACCACTGGCCGGCGGCCTGCTCGAAGCCTGCACGGTCGGGGGTGCGCTCACCCGCCCAGGCGACGACGCCGTCGGGCCGGACGAGCACGGCACCCAGCCCGAGGTCGTTTCTCGCCGGACCGGCCACGTACCGCATCCGGTCCTCCCATGCCCTCGCCGGACCGCGCAGGCAGGCGTCGGTGCTGAAATCGAGCACGAGGCCCCGTCCGTCCCGCCTCAGGTCGCCGAGGCCGGTGCCGTCTTCGAGGCGAAGGTCCGGCGCGCTGCGGCCGGCCAGTGGATGCTCGCCGCCGAGGTCGTAACGGATCGCCGACCCCGACATCCTCTGGAACATGTAGGTCGTTCCGTCACGGGTCCCGATCAGGTCGCGGACCACTGCCTGGACCGCCTGGCCATGCGGGTCCGGCCGCATGACCGCGACCTGAGCGCGCGACCAGTCGAGCACCCCCGCGTCGATCGGATGGCGCTCGCGGGTATAGGTGTCGAGCAGCCCGTCCGGCGCGTACCCGTGCACGGTCGCCGCGAGCTTCCAGCCCAGGTTCATGGCGTCGCCCAGGCCGGTGTTGAGTCCCTGCCCGCCCAGGGGCGAGTGGATGTGAGCGGCGTCGCCCGCGAGCAGGACGCGTCCTTGCCGGTAGGTCGTCGTCTGCATCGCCCGATCGGTGAAGCTCGTGGCGAGGTGCACGTCGGTCAGCGTCACGTCGGTGCCCGACACCCGGCGCAGCACCGCCTGGAGATGGTCACGGGTCGGCTGCCGCGAGCGGTCGAACGCGCCGCCGTCGAAGTCCATCATGCCGATGTGCCCCTCCGGGAGCGTGGGCCGGTCCGGCTGCTGCAACTCGGCGCACTTCGGGAGCCGAGTTCGTCCAGGACCAGACGGTGCAGCGTGGCCCACGCCCGTGCCCGGCTCCATTCGGTAGATCGGCGATACGCGGTCGGCCCGCGGGGACCGAAACCGGTGGCAGCCGATGGCCTGGTGTGCCGTGTACTCCCGCTGGGTGGCATGCGCGGCCGCGCTCTCCTCGTTCTGGGTGGGGGCTGAGACGTGACGCTGTGTCGGATGTCCATGCCGAGCTGGGTTGCCTGCTCGGTCAGCAGGGTTTCGACCGCTTCGAGGTGTGTCGGTATGCCTGCATCGCGGGGCCCGGAGGCCGGTAGGGCAGGGCGGCGCGTCGACCCGGGACGGGTTGAGCACCATGTCGGCGAAATGGCCCACGCCACGCGGGCTGGCGGCTCGTGTGCGTCGGGGTCCGCGCCGGGGTCGTCGTGGACGCCCGATGCCGTCAGCAGCCGGTGCAGCATCCCGCGGCGGTGGAACGCCTCGACCGACGCGGCGGACAGGCCCGCATCCCGAGCGGCTTCGTCTTGAACGGGGAGCGACGCTCCGGCTCCGGCTCCCGCTCGAGACCAGGACGCAGCAGCCTGGAGGCCGAGTTCGCAGGCGAGGAACAGACCGACCGGGCCGGCCTCCACGATCACTACGTCATGCAGGAAAGATCCCCTTCCCCAACCGCGGCCGGGTGGATACCCGGCAGGACCTCTCGAAAGGTGCCAGAACCCACCGACACCGGACCGACAGTCGCCGGCAGGCCGCCGGCATGCCCCCGGCACATGAACCGGAGCTCCCCGCCACTGGTCCTGCCCTCGGGCCGGCCCGCGCCGTGGCTGCTGCCGGTCGTTGCCGCTTCCGGTCTCCTCGGCCAGTGGCGCGCCGCGAGCATCGTCCTTGGTCGTATCTGCGGCACTTACCCAGGGGTCCAGGCGGTTTTGTTTGGATCAGTTCGACTCTGAGGATGATGATCCAGACTAGGGAGCCCGGTTGCCTCGTGCGGTGCCCGAGTCGGCTGTGTGGCTGAACTCGGCCTCCAGGAGGTCGGTGAAGATGCCGATGGGGTCCTTCCAACGTTCCGCTGCCCAGTCGGCGTTGATGTTCACTGCGAGCAGGTGTGTGCCCTCGTGTGTGCCGTAGACGTACGACCAGGAGCCGAAGAGTGCGCCGCCCATGCCCCAGAGCTGCGTGCCGGAGGGCAGGGTCAGGCGGGAAACGCCGAGACCGTAGGTGGCACCCGGAAGCCAGCTTTCCGTCGGGACCATGGTGAACATCTCGCGCTGTTGTTCCGGCCGCAGGAGGCGCCCGCCGAGCAGTGCGGCGAAGAACCGGTTGAGGTCGGCGGCTGTAGAGATCATGCCGCCCGCCGCCCAGTATGGACTCGTCTGCAGTTCTGTGACGTTGTAGACCGTGGCGTCCGGGTCGGGGGAGAACAGTTTGGTGTAGTGGCTCGAGTGAGGTCCGGGGAGTACCGGGTCGGCGCCGAGCGGCAGGGAGGTTCCCGTCAGCTCGAGCGGGCGGGCGAGGCGGTCAGTGATCTCATCGGCGAGCATCCGGCCGGTCACCTGCTCAATGATCATCCCGGCGAGAATGTAGTTGGTGTTGGAGTATGCCCAGCCCGTCCCCGCCGGGAAGCCGGCCGGATGCGACATGGCGATCTGTACGAGTTCTTCGGGCGTGTAGCTTTCCTGCTTGCTCAGTGCCGGCTGGTCGCTGGTGTGGCTGAAGACTCCGCTGGTGTGGTTGAGGAGCTGTCGGACAGTGGTCGTGTTGCCGTCGTGCCCGTTGCCGGTGAGCACGCCCGGCAGCCATCGCTCCACCGTGTCCTCCAGGGCCAGTTGGCCCTCGGTCACGAGTTGCAGGATCACTGTGGCGGTGAAGGTCTTGGTGATGCTGCCGATCCGGAACCGGTCCTCGTGCCCGCGCGCCCGAGGTGTCCGTGTGTCGGCGACCCCCGCCGTGCCGAACCAGTGCCCGCCGCCGTCATGGACCTGAGCAAGAATTCCTGGCACTCCTCCTTCCCGCACCGCTTGGTCGAGCACACGCTGGGCGGCGTCGTGGTTCCTGCGGGTGACGTGCGCTGCGGACGTGGCATCTTCCATGTGAACCCCTTGGTTTCATCTTTTCGCGACACCTGAAAGCTACGGTGCACCTGTATCCGCTGAAGCGGTGCAAGCGTGGGAATCTCCGGGAACCGGGGAGTTTCCCGGATCTTGTAGCGTTGCCGGTGACGGCTAACGCAACGCACGGGGGGTGCGGAGCCGGTCACGTCCGGCCGGCTCGCGGTGCCCAGGGTGGGAGGGCGGATATGGGCGGCGGGAGACTCACCGTGGAGGACCGCAGGGACATCGAGGCGGGACTGGCCGAGGACTTGCCGTACGCCGCGATCGCCCGACGACTGGGACGGCCGACTTCGACCGTCAGCAGGGAGGTTGCCCGCAACGGCGGGCCGGGCGGCTACCGCGCGGAACACGCCGACCGGGCCAGCGCCTGGCAGCGACGCAACCGGTCACCTCGGCCCGCGACACCACCGGCCACCGGCGCCGAGGCCACGCACGGGCGGGACCCCGCCGCCGTCCACGCCTACATGGACAGATTCGCGACGATGATGATCGCGACCGGTCTGCCCCGCACGGCCGCCAGGGTGCTGGCCTGCCTGGTAACTACCCCCTCTGGTACGCGAACTGCTGCGGAACTCGCCCAACGGCTGCGGGTCAGCCCGGCCTCGGTGTCCAAGGCCGTGGGATACCTCGAAGAGCTCGATGTCCTCACACGCAAGTACGAGCCCGGCCGACGCCGCGCACACCACGTCATCGATGACGACGTCTGGCTCCGGGCCTGGCTGACCAGCGCCCACCAGAACGCGGTGTGGGCCGAGACCGCCAAGGAGGGTGCCGATCTGTTCGGACCCAGCACCCCCGCAGGCGCACGGCTGCAGGTCATGCACACATTCTTCGTCGGAGTCCACCGGGACATGTCCGGCCCGTCGACCACCGTGTCCCTCGAGGACGCGATGACCGTACTCGCCGCCCTCCTCCACGCGGCCCGGCCCCTCACCACCAGCGAACTCGCCGCCGCCCTCGGCTGGCCAAAGGCGCGCGCCGCCACTGCTGTGCAAGCCGCCGAGCACCAGGCGGAAGTCTGCGGACCGCTGGCGCTTGAGCGCACCTCCTGCGGCGCCCACCTGGTCACAGCCCAGCACGGCAGGCTCACTCCGGCCCAGCGCACGGCTCTCGCCCAGCGTCCAGGACACTGCCCGAGCGGGAGTCCGAACGACGGGCCCCAGATCATCGAGCAGGCCGGAGGAAGATGCCTGAAACCAGGCCGGAGGAAGATGCCTGCAACGTGGAGTCCGCCGCCTGCGGTTGGAGGCTAGGTGGTGGTCGCATACTGGAGTGATGCATGCGTCGTCCTCGTCGTCCTCGTCGTCCTCGTCGTCCTCGTCGTCTCGGTTTCGGGACCCTCGGTACTCGAAGGAATCGTTCATCGACGTGGTCCTCGTGCAGTGTCCGAAGTGCGGCAAGGTTGCCCACGTGGTCCCGGCTCCCCGAGCTGTCGGCAGTGGTCCGCCATCGATTTTCGACCAGCGGAGTCTCGTCTGCCGCAGCTGCGGTCTGTCTTCGGCCACCGGCAGTCATGGAGAGATGAGTCGGGGGTAGCGCTGACGTTCTCCCGGGGACCTGGTCCGATCACTGACCCTGAGACGTCATATGCAAGGAAGCCATGTGGTGCATTCCCCGACGGTCCGGCGTAGCTCGCCTTCGCGTGCGTCTCGTCCGAGTTCGGACGTAACGAGTGCCGGTTCAGGGGGTGTTGCTGGTCCGGGGGCGATGTTCCGTGGCCTGGAGTTTTTTGTCTCCTTTGGGCTGGGGTTGTTCCTCACCGGGTTTTCTTCCGGTCGAACCAGATCGTCGCAAGCGTCGGTGCGAGTCCTGCCCAGAACAGTGTCTGTGGCAACGTCCTTTCCTGCCAGGGTATTTGGGCGATGAGCAGTGCGCACAGCATGGCCCAGGCCGCTTGGGCCAGCACGATGCGGGGCCACCGGCGGCGGCGTATCAGTGAGCGCACATTGAGCTGGACGCCGGCGCGCCGGCGGCGGTAGCGCAGCAGGGCGCCGACGATCCAGAGGGCGGTCACCGGCACGAGGTACCACAGGCGCTGACCGAGGGGCAGCGGCAATTCCCGCGCCACTTCGCCCTCACGGACGAACATGTCCAGATCCAGCATCGCCCCGGCCAGGCCGACGCAGAGCAGGGCCGGCCACCGCACCCCGCGCAGCATGCGGTAGGTGGCGTGGTCGAGGCCGTGCTGCATCTGGGCGGAGTCCGGTGCGGCGGAAAGCCCGGTGGCGTAGAGGTCGGCGGCCTGGGCGGCCTTGACGCCCGGGGCCTGGGCGGCCTTCTGGGTCTGGCGGGCCAGGGCCTCTGCGTGGGTGGGGTCGAGCCGGAGGATGGCGTGGTCGAGCTGGTCGGCGAGGGGGGTGTTGAGCGAGAAGGTGGCGATCTGGTGGGCGATTTCGTGGGCGTAGATCTCCTCGGGGCCCAGCCGCAGCGCCTCCGCTGCCAGGTCGGCCGCCTCGCCAAGGACATCGGCGCGCTCGTGGGGCGGGGGGAAGGTGGAGCCGTTCGCCTGGACGTAACGGACCAACGACATGCGGCACACGGCGTCCGCGAGCATCGCATAGCCGTACCAGTGGTGCGGGTCGGCGCGGACTGCTTCGCGCAGTACGGGCTCGGCCGCGCGCCACGCCCTGTCGGGTATGCGGGTCAGTGCCTTGGCGCGCAGGATGAGTGCGAAGAAGTCCCCGCAAGCCAGCTTGAGTGCCTCGTCAGCCGCGTGCAGGGCCTGTTCGGGCTGCTCCGTTTTCAGGTGGCAGTGGCCGATCTCGATCCAGGCACGCCGGTCGTCGGGGTTTTCGGCCAGGTGCTGCGCCAGCACAGCCCGGGCCTGCTCGTAGCGTGCAAACTCGAACAGGGCCCGGGCCTGCTCGACGGCCGAGTCCAGTTCGCTCACAGCTTCCGCCTCTTCTTCAGGTAGGCCACCAGGTCGTCGTACATCCCGCCGTCGTTCGCGTACATCGCCACGTTGCGGGCGGCCGCGAACCACGGCTGCGTCGAGGGACCGATCTGCCCCGCCGCTGCCAGCAGGTCCTTCATCCCGATCAGGCGTACGGTCCCGGTCCGGGCCGAGTCCAGCAGCGCATGCTCGGCCGCGGCCTCGCACACATGGGCCAGGTCGGCGCCGGACAGGCCGTCGGTGGCCTTGACGAGCTTGCCGAGGTCGACGTTCTCGATGGGCCGCTCCCGCAGGTGGTAACGGAGAATCGCCTCCCGGGCCGGTCCGTCGGGTGGCAGCACCAGTAAGGTCCGGTCCAGCCGCCCGGGACGGCGCAGCGCGATGTCCACGTCCCAGGGCACATTGGTCGCGGCGAGCACGAACACGCCCTCGTTCGCCTCCGCCCCGACGCCGTCCAGCTCGGTCAGCAACTGGTTGACGGTGTTGCGCATCCCCGCGCTCTGGGTGCGGCTGCGCTTTCCGCCGAGCGCGTCCAGTTCGTCCAGGAAGACCACGCACGGGGCCTGGCGGCGGGCGGTCTGGAAGAGCTCGTGCATATTGCGCTCGGAGTTGCCCATCCACATGTCGAGCACATCGTTGACCGACACGGACAGGAAGTCCGCCCCAAGCTCACCGGCGACCGCCCGGGCGATGAAGGTCTTGCCGCAGCCCGGCGGCCCGTACAGCAGGAGACCGCCGCGAAGACTCTTGCCGTACAGGCGGCGCAGCTCCGGATTGCGCAACGGCGCCAGAAAGGCCGCCTCCAGCCGCTCCTTGACCTCCTGCATGCCGCCCACATCGGCGAGGCGGACGGCCCCGGGCCGCTCCACATCCCAGGCGGCGGCATCCTCAGGATTGCCGCTGCCGTCGACGGTCAGCGGCGCCTGCACGAAACGGGGCGGCACGACATCACCGACCTGGTCCTCGGCGGTCTTCCAGTCGAAGCCCGGGCTTGAGGCGGGGGCGGACGCCGGGGCCTGGCCGGCCGCGGGGTCCTGCGGCGCTTGGGCCACAGAGGCCGGAGGCCGGCCGGGCACCAAGGTCCGCGGCGACGAGGCAAGCGCGGCCTCGCCGGAGATGTCTGCCGGAGCACCTGCCAGCGCCCGGACCATCAACTCGCGTGCCTGGGCGTCACCGGGCGCATGCTGCAACGCCACGGAGACCTCCCCCACCGCGGCGTCACCCTGCCCCGCGGACAGCAGCAACTCGGCGAGGTGAAGCCGCAGCGGCACATCCTCGGGCGCCGCCGCAACGGCCCTGCGCATGCTCTGTACAAGGGGGGATTCCTCCGACATGACCCACACTTTACGGAGCCCAAGGGGGTGACGTGCGGGCGCCCTTGGTGTGCCCGGCACTGTTTTGGGCCGTGTGCCGTCACCGGGGAGGGCGCTCGCTCCGCGCACCTGGTAGGGCTGGGTCAGGTTTGTTCGCCGGTGGGGTGTCCGTTTGATCGGTGTGTCGTTGATCGGCTGTGTTGTTGATCGGGTGTGTGGGTGGGGAGCGGCCCGGTCCGGTGTGATCGGGAGGGCTTCGCGGTGGAGATGTTCGAGCCGTCGTGCGGGCGGATCAGCGTCGGTGGGGCGGGATCTGTCTGTGGGACGACGCGGGCCCTCGTCAGCCGCCGCCCGGGGCTGCTGGAGGGAGACCACAAGCCGGTGGAGCCCAGGGCCGCGCGACTGGGCGGCGCGGACGGCAACCGCAGGCCCCGTCCTCCTCGACCGTGGCCCGGTGGTCTCCTCCGACCCCACCAAGAACTGGCCGGTCAAGCTGCCCTCCGCCGACGGCCACACCGGCCGGATCGGGGATGTCAACGCCCATGGCTACGGCGACTTGATCACCGGCATCGCGGAGGACGGAACCGTCGACGGGGAGCGCGCGCCCACAAGGGAGGCGAGATCGAGGTCCCCTACGGCAGCGCCCGCGGCATCACCGTCGATCAGCAACCCCGCATCTTCCACCAGACACCCCGGCACCCCCGGCGCCGCGGAACTCGCTGACCGCTTCGGGCAGTCACTGAGCACCGGCCACATCAACGCCGATGGCTACGACGACGTCCTGGTCGGCGTGCCCGGCGAGGCCATCGGCGACCGCGCCTTCGCCGGCGGCGCCGTCGTCCTGTACGGCTCCGCCGGCGGCCTGACCACGGACAAGTCCACCGCCTACTCCCAAGACCCCCTGGCATCTCCGGAAGTGCCGAAGCGGACGACGCCTTCGGCAGCGCCGTTCACCTCGTCGACCTCAACAAGGACGGCAAGGCGGAATCCGTCGTGGGCACTCCCACCGAAAACCACGACGGCTGCATCTGGACCGCCCGCGACACCCCAAGTGGCCCCGCCACCAACGGATCGTCCAGCCTCTGCGCCACAGCCACCGGTCTCACCCTCCGCGGCCCGCGGCCTCTTCGGCGCCGCCCTGACCGGCGCCCAGGTCACCTCCTGAGCCACGCGCGCCCAGGTCACTTTCTGAGCCACGCCTCTACGACGGACGCGCCGCGGCCGGCGGCTCGCCCGCCCCGCCGCCCGCGAGCAGTACGCCACCGTGACCTCGCGCGGGGCGAGCCGCCTCCACCTGGCGGCGGCTCACCCGATAGCCGGCCCCTCCAGGCGTTCGCTACGAACGCAGCAACCAACAACGCTGGGAAGAGCCCTGCCGCACGGCCCTCACCGGAGTTGCCCAGACGCCGCGCGCACCCTGGAGCCGGCCAGCAGACGCGGCACGCTGCCTACGCCACCAGCAGCCCTGAGCCGGAGTGTTCCTCACCGTTCCTCGGCTGAACTCGGAGAGATCGCTGGGGTCGCATGGTCCCTCACCAGCCTCGAACCGGCCGGTGAACTGAGCCGCACCCCGGCCGTCCCTGGTGCGCCGCCGGCCGTGCCTGCGGCGCACCACTGCGTCTGGCGGAAGCCTGCCGGCCGGCCGCGTTGGTGCCATGCCTTGCCCATACCCGACGTCGGTGCTCTCGCAGCCGGCAGCGAGTCGGCGCAGGCGTCATGTTCGCCCCGCTCGACGATCAGGGCCGGCGGAGCTTGGTGCTCACAGGTTTTAAGCAGCGAAGCTGCTGCACGTCGGCCTCAGTCCGAGCTGGACAGGGCCTCGGTGATCAAGCGGCTGGCGAAGTCGTGGTCGCCGGTGATCCGGTTGATGTGCTCCGCGAGCAGGACGGCCGTAGCTTCCAGGGGATTCATCTCAGCCTCGGTCCAGCACCCGTACTGCGCGCGCCACAAGTTGGGGCTCAGGCCGGTGCCTGCGGCGACGAGCAGGCCGGCCATCGTGGGGATGACCTCGGGACGGAACGTCTTGGGCATCATGCGCATCGTGGCCACAAGGGCGGGCACCGTGTACTCGATGACGTCCTTATCGTGATCCTCGCAGGCCGTCCGCAGCCACTTCATGCACAGGTAAATGAGCGTGCACGCGCCGTCCAGCAGCGCATCGACCCCCGCAGGCCCCAGGGACGCGGCGAACTGGTCGATCATCTGCTGCTGTTCAAGGTCGGTATCGGTCTTGTTGTCGTAGACGGCCTTGAGCCGAGAGTCGATCATCATGAGCGCTGCGCCCACATCGCCGGCGGGAGCGTACTTGGGATCACACGGGGATGACACAGACTCCTCCTCAAGCATCCGCAGCAATCAGCGCAGTACGTCCGTACGGTAGCCCTCCGAGCGCCCTGGAGGCCGGCGAATCCCGAGAGAGGAACCTTCGCGCTGTCTGCCCGCCGCAAAAGACAAGCCCCTCATCTGCCTCAAGGCCGCCCCAAGCAGGTCGGCCTCGTGCCCGGTTCAACCGCGAGCACCGGACTCCTCACCACGAAACCGGCGACCTGGAGATGCGCCTGCGCACGCCCAGGGTGTGGAGCGCGCAGGAAGCGCCGGCCGGCTTCGGTTCGGGTGGCAGTGACACCTTCGCCAGGTGGCTCGCAGCACACGGGCTTCGCCGCCGCCCCACCTCGAACCCGACCGCCGCCCGCCCACCACCGCACCCGACCTGGACCAACAGCCCCCGGCCGACCCGGGCGCACCGGCCGCGCCCCGGCCCCCGGGCCTGGAGCCGGGGGAGTGGGAGATACCCCGTGTCCCGTTGCAGGACGAGCGGGCCGCCCTCGCCGGCGCGGCGGTCCGCGAGAAGCTGCGCACCACCGTCGCCGCGCGGGGCCGGGCGTACGACGCCGTCGCGCACCAGCAGGCGGCGATGCCCGAGCAACTCTCACGCCCGCAGCCGCCGAATCCGACCACGACGGCCAGGAGCCGAAGGCCAACCCTCGGGAGACGGCCGACCTGACGGCTGCGGGCCTTGAGGAAGTCCCGTACGGACGTGGAGGCCCTCGACTCACGGCCGAGCGGCTGCGCCACCTCCAGGACGTGTTCACCAAGACGGCCGACGACTCCCGCGCCCGCGCGGACCGCCACGCCGAACAGGACGATGCCGATGCGCTCGGCTCGGCCGGCCGCACCAACGCCAACGGCAACTGGTCTCCGAGAAGCTGTGGAACCTGACCGGGCCCGGGGGGGGGGCGCCGGCCCGGGCCGGGTGCGGCCCGGGGGGGGGGGTGGGGGGGCCCC
>NZ_JBHXFI010000076.1:24325-31673 GCF_042724075.1 Streptomyces sp. NPDC127097
CCCAAACTCCACGTTGCGGAGCGCGGCGCCCCGCCCGCCCCACCCAACCCCACCGCAAAGTGTTCTCCTATCTGATTTCCAACCTGACCGGGCCCGGTCCAAGGCCGCAGCCGCGGCCTTGGACCGGCCGGTGCGGGAGATGGGCGGCACCGCCCGCGGCACCGCACGCTCGGATGCCAAGCACGCGGGAAGGTCACCGACACCTCGCCGCGTTCTCGTCGACCGCCTCGCCCGCAACATCGCCACCTTGCCCGAGGGTGTGATCGCGGCAGCCAAGCGCGCCATCCTCCCCGAGGACCTGGCCGAGGGTCTCCTGCGCGAGCACGACACCTGGGCAAGCCAGTTCATCCGCCCCGCGGCCGAGCGTTTGATCCGCGGCGGACTGGCCCACGGAGCCCAGACCCACGACGGCGCGCGCGATCTGGAAGACCTGCCCCGCAGGCTGGCAGGACAGGCCCCGGACGAAGCCCCCACCTACACCTACTCACCGGTGACCCGTCGACCACGACAACGCGTGACCCACCCACCACATCCAAGGTCAACGCGATCGACCGTCACCCCGCCCCCTACCGCCCATGAGATGGTGCGTGACCACCTCAGAGCCAGCCGGCCTTCACGGGCGCCTTGGCGCGGGCACGGGTGGCGGCGAAGCGGCAGGAGCCGGTGCCGGTGCCGGTGCCGGTCTCGATGATGGCGCCGTTGAAAGTCAGGCGCCCGACGAGGACCGCGCAGAACCAGGACCGGCGAAGGTCTTCGTCCACCCGCCGAACGACTCGTAGGACGCGACGGCGACGCTGCTCTTCTCCTCGCCCTCGCCAGGACCTGGAACAGCAACTCGGCGCCACACCCGTCAAGTCCCATGCACCCCACTCATCGATGCACAAAGACCGACACGGCCGTAGCGGGCGATGACCTTGTCCAGCTGCTTCTCGTCAGCGGCCCCGACCACCTCCTCCACCACCTTCGTTGCGAGCGGCGGGCCAGCACCCGCATGATCACCGCCCTCGGGGTCGGGGCCGCCGCCACCGAGCAATGCCCGCTAGGACCGCGTCGCCCTCCCGCACCCATCCCCAGAAGACTCGCCCCGCCCCACCGGCGCACTGCGGTCATACGGGTCGATCTCCGTGCCGCCCTCGTCCGCCTGCCGATCCGCGCCGAACGGAGGGGTGAAGTAGCCCGTCGGGGCGCCGCAGCCGCCGTTGGTCATGTCGTACTTGTGCGAAACGATCGAGAACGTGCCCGGCTCAGTGATCACCTTGTCAGGATCGTCCCAGCTCAGGACCAGCTCGCGCCGGACGATCGTGCGCACGATCTCATCGCTACCGCCCGCGTCCGCGCGGGTGACCGGGTATACGAAGGTGACATCGGCGGTCACCTGAAGTGCGCCGCGCTCGCCCTCCCGGTAGGTCAGCCGGCCACGAGTCTTCACGACGTCGCCGACCAGCCGGATGCGGGAGGGCCGGAAACGGCTGAACAGGAGAAGAGGGTCGTTCTTCCCGCTCGGGGTGCGGAAAGCGGTTTTCAGAAGATCCTGGACGTCCTTTTGGTGCGGGTTGATCAGGGCAATCGCCTTCTCGGGGCGCTCGCCCCGCAGCACCCCGCGGTCCAGACCGGACGCGACGAGGAAGCCCCGGGTGCGGGCAAGGGCCCGCTCGACCTCGACCGCGCTCATCCAGCCGACCGCCCCGGCCTTCGGCACGGTGATCCCCGCCGCTCCGCTCGCCCAGCTCGCCGCCGGCGAACCGCGGAACGGCTCGTCCATGGTGGGGCGTTGAGCCACCTCCGCCGGAGGAGCCTGCGTCGGGCGGGCGGTCTCGGCCGCCAGCGATGGGGCCTCAAGGCCGCCGCCGGCGAACAGGTCCACCATCCACTCCGGCGCAAGCGCCACCACCAGCAACACCAGCGAGGCCAACAACCCAGCCGCGTACCAACCCGTGCGCCGCTTGGGCCGCGGGGGCGTGTAGCTGCGCCAGCCCTCCAGGCCACGGCCGGGCTCCGCGCGCAGCCGCCTCGCCACGGCGCGGGCCCGCGCCGATGGCTCCTTGGGCGCATCCACGGCACCCGCCACCGACTCGCGCAGAAACCGCTCCCACTCCTCGTCGGACCTGAAAGAGCCATCCGGCTCCGTACCCGCACCCACCCCAACCCCCGTGCAATCAACAGACCGCGGCCCACTCCCCTGAGACGCGTCCGCATAATGACACAGAGCGCCGACAGCGACGCCGGCTGGGCGGACGGAGCGGGCTCGCCACCCCTTCTCAACTGGCCAACTCAAGCGCTCAGCCACACCAGGTGTGACTGAGCGCTTCAGTTGGCCCCTCTGGCCAGATACCCAGCCAGTCCTGAAGGCCGGATCGGCATCGGCGAGCCGAACAGCTGTGGCGAGCCGCCAGCGGGGCCGGAGCACGCCGCGGCGTCGATAAGCAGGAACGCGGGCACCATTGACGGATGGCCGTGCGCCCCACGCAGAGACACCGCTGATCACCCCTTCCGGGGCGGGCGCTCAGTCCTCGGCGATCTGCAAGGCCAGCGCGAAGTATTCACCGTCCGTCCCTGCGAGCAGACTGTCGAACACAGGGGTGAGCCCATTCACTGCACCGCATTCCGCGTCGTGATTGGTCCACCAGCCGGCCTCCGACCCGAGCAGGGACACCACCCGGCCCACCGCGCGCTCGGCGTTCTCGACGGGCAGGTGCCGATGGCTCGGCCAGAGCAGGTCAACGGCCGCCACCTGAGCCAGGAACGAGGCGGCCCTGTGCGCCTCCACCGGTTCCAGAACGGCACAGATCTCAGAGACGGACAGCGGGGCGTACCCGGGCAGGAAGCGCCGCGGCCTCCCGCTCGATCCGAGCCCCTCGCCCCTCGGCCAATCCAGCGTCCACAGTCTCGGCGATCTCTACTTCTGTCGTCATGGCATACATCCCCTCGCGAGTTGCAGCCCGCGGCCACCGACGATGCTTCTCCCTCGCGCGCCACAGTTTTGCAGCGCCCTTGTTGTACGGGTCCAGGTGCAAGGGGAAGCTGCGAATGTCACACGACGACTGAACACTATTCGCTGGGCCCTTGGAGATCTGCGTACCTGCAAATCAGCAAGGGCGTCTGAGCCGAGTCGATTAGCTATGGGGTATCCGACGGGCGCCCGCACTTGCTGAAGGCCGCGGTGCCTCCGTCCGCTCCTCGCCCTGTCCCGCCCGGTCCCGGTCGCCATCGCGGCCGGGACCGAGGGCTGCGGATGTCACCACTGCTCACAGCCGGAGGATGTCGAGAACGTCGCGGAGGGCCAGCCCGGCACAGTACGTGACAAGGCCGACGACGAGGAACACCCCGGCGGTGTACGCGACGCCGTTGCTGAACTCGACACCGAGCCGGCACACGGTGCGCCATGCGGCAGCTCGGAGCCAGGCCCTGAACACGCGGAGACGCCGTGTCAGCCAGTGTCGGCGCCTGGGGACTGGACGGGCGGGGAAGAGGGACTTGCGCTGGGGGACATGAGGGTGCCTTTCGACGCGTGGGTGAGCTCGGCAGTGGCGGACAGCTCGGTGACTGTCGTCCGCGGGGTGGTCGCCGCGCGGCCGGCTGTCAGCTCGGCTCACGGCCGGAGCACGTCCCTCGTTCAGGCTCGTAAGCCCGTGCCGGGGCGGCGAAACCACGCTAGCGGCTCCTGCATCGCCCCTGCACGGCTGTGACGGCACATCAGCGCTTCCTCGATTCCGTTGATGACGTTCGAATGGCGCGACTCTCTGCCGAAGCAGGGGTCTGTGTCGCGTGCTCGCGAAAACGCCCCACTGCACCCCTTGAGCTGCACAGATGCCACCGGACAGCACCCCCACACGAAGATTCGCGAAAACTGAAAGAGGCCCGGACCATGCGGTCCGGGCCTTCCTACGTACTCTTGTTATGGGGTGGCGGGAGCGGATGTCGCACGCTGCCCCCTTCGCCCCCTCCCGGCTCGCCGCTTACGCCCACCGCATCCCGATCGCGGCCAGCTGCCCCACCCGCTCCGGGGACAGTGCCGCGGCCCGGCTGCGCTGATTCCCGATCCACGCCCCGAGCCGGAGCTCCCGCTCCTCCTGGTCCTCGCCGACGACGATCCGTTCGACGTGCTTGCGCGGCACGCGAAGGTGCCCCTCGCGCTCGAAGAACTGCTTGGCGGCCGCGTAGTTCATCGCCCACTTGTCGGCCTGCGTACGGCGAGGGGGCGGCTTCTCGTCCTCGGCCGCGGGCTCGATCCCCAGGACCTGCTCACACATCCACTGCTGCACGGTGGTGAGATTGTCCCAGCCGAGCCGCACCGAGCGCACCCACCGGCCAAGGTCCTCGCCCTGCTGCACGACGTCACCGGGCCCGGTCGGCAGCGTGCCGCCGGCCTCCAGATGAAGCCGGACGAGGTGGAAGGCGCGCTGCCACTCCACCGGCCAGGCCGGGCACCACGACGCGTCGATGTCCTCCAGCTGCTCGCGCCGCTCCTCCGACAGCGCCCCCGCCGACGACTCCACCGGCAGGCCCTCGGCACGCCGTTGCTCATTCTGCTGCGCCTTGCGGGCGGCGGCCCGCGCGTTCTTCAGCCAGATCCCCACCCGGTAGCCCTGGAAGGTGGCGTCCAGCGGGGCCAGGAGGTGGCCCGCCTCGGCCGCCCACCCGCGCGCCGCTGCGAGACCTTCCTCCCACGCGACATCGAAGTGGCTCCAGACCATGCCCAGCTTCTCCAGCTGCTCGATGCGGTCGGCGTCCATGTCGCCGCGGGCGTAGAAGCGGCGTGCGTCGGCGATCCACTGCCCCAGCGGAAACCCGGCGAGGCAGGCCGGCCACCCCTCGGCCTCCACCGCCTGGTCATCGCCCGCGGGCACGCGGTAGGTGAACGGCACCTTCACATCGCCGTACTCGCGGACGTAGATGGCGGCAGCCTCCACCCCGCGGCGCCAGTGCTGATGTTCGGGGTTCACCACGCGCAGGTTGATGAACGCAGCCAGCTGCGCCGGGTCGCGGGGTGTGCTGAATTTCAGCAGTGCCCGGGCCGGCGCCGAGAGTCCGTGCTCGCGGCTCTCCCCCTCCCCGCCATCGCCTCCCGAGCGGCTCTGCACGCCCGTGGAGCGGCTTTGCGCCTGCGGCTGGGCCAATGCCTCCACCACGCGGGCGTCGTGCGCTCTGAGGGCTCCCAGCAGCTTCGCCAATCCGCCGAACGCCCGGGAAGTGAGCATGTTGTCCGCTGTCTCCCCGGGCCCGAGCAGGACGGGCACCACGAGGGATGCGACCTTGCCCTCACCGGGCTGCATCCGCAGCGCGCGGCCCACGGCCTGAACGAGGTCGGGCATGGAGCCGCGGACATCGGCGAAGTACACGGAGTCACAGTGGCGGATGTCGACACCCTCCCCGAGTACCTTCACCGACCCCAAGTAGCCCTTCTCCACGACTGTGCCATCCGTCGCGATCCCGGCCGCGAACTCGCCCAGCACCCGGCGGCGATGGTTCGGCTTGTGCTCACCGCACAGCCAGTCCGCCCAGATCATCTTGGGGTGCGACTCGGGGCCGGCGGCGTGCAGCTGCGCAGCGACGTGCGGGAGGCCCGCCGCGAACGCCTCGGCCTCCTTGACGACGTGGTGGAAGACGAGCGTGCGTCGGAAGTTCTCCTCCGAGGACGCCTTGACAAGTGCGGTCTGGAGCGCGGCGAGCCGGGCGCCGCGGACCTGGTCCGAGCGGCCCTCGGCGCCCAGCAGCTGGGCTGCTTGGAGCTGGGTGTCGGTGATGTCCACACACACCACCTGGTACGGCGCGCAGATGCCCCGATCGATCGCCTCGGAGAGGGTGAGGGTGTAGCAGCGAGCCCCGAACGGCCCACCCGGATCGTCCTCCATGCTCGCCACCAGCTCGCCCGGCGCGCCCCGCTTGGACTCCTCATCCAGCTGCCACAGCCGGGGCGTAGCCGTCATATACAGCCGCCGGAGGGAGGGGATGCGGGTGTTGTCGTGGACGACCGCCCAGGGCTTGCCGATCCGTCCGGAGGTCCGGTGCGCCTCGTCGACGACAATCAGGTCCCAGCCCGGAAGGCCGGCCTTATGCGCGCGCTCCAGCGTCCCGAGCCCGAGCGAGGCGTACGTGGCCAACACCGTAACGCGGTCGAACGGGCGCACCCAGTCGACCAGCTCTTCCACCTCCGTGGTGTTGGGGAAGGCCACCTCATCCCCGCGCAGGGACGAGACCCCGATCATCGGGCCTCTACGGCCGCCCTCGCGCCACGCCACCTCGGTCTGGGCCAGCAAATCCAGCGAGGGCACCAGCACCAGCACTCGGCCCGCCCGAAGCTCCTCCGCGCTACGCACAGAAACGAGGCTCTTGCCCGAGCCGGTCGCCATCACCACCTGCGTACGGAGCCCACGCGCGGACACCCGCGAGCCCACAGCCGGCTCGAGTGCACGGCGCACCGCGTCCACGGCCTCCCGCTGATGAGCCCGCAAAACCACCTTCGTCACGCTGGCTCCCTCCATCCTGAACGATCTCGCCCATTCGCCGGCATCGACCGCTGGAGTGGTGGCCGTCTCGCATTCCATAGCCTATCCGCCAACGAGAATGATGCAAAAGGAAGCCGCACCCATGACAACCCGACGCCACCTCGCCACGGGTTAGGCTCGCCGGATGCAATGGGGGCCACTGATAAGCACGGTAGTAGGCGCGGTGATCGGTGTTCTGGCGACCCTTGCCGCTGACCTGTCCCGCGCAAAGCGCACCCGTCAGGACAGTGAGCACAACGCCCGGCGCCAGCTCTACGCCGACTACCTTGCCGCCCTGGCAAGCACCAGGAATCATCTCCGACTGGCCGCACGCTCCACCCATACGCCACCCGAGGAGCGGGCCCGCAAAGCCATCGAGGCATTCAAAGAGGGAAACGCCTACGAACTGCGGTACCAGGTAGCGCTCATCTCCCCGCAATCCGTTATCGAAGCATCCACCGCAGCCTTCCGGGCCTTGAGAGATCTACGAGACCTGATCGAGGAAGGCGCACTCCACACCGAGCCCAGCTACCTCGATCTGAGGGACCGTTGGGAAGAGCACTTCGCTGAACTCCGCACCGTCATGCGCAACAACCTCAACAGCCACCCACCCCGGTAGCCAGCCGCCCGCGCCAGCGGGCCGGCCTGGAGGCGAAGCCGGAAGGCCAAGGGGAGCGAAGCGACCCGTTGCGCGAAGCGCAATCAGATCCCAAGCGGAGCGCGGGATCTGACGGCCCGGAGGGCCGGCCCGTGGCGAAGCCACGGGCAACTGGGGTGCGCAGCACCCCAGCCCGACCCGCGGAGCGGGTCGGGCCACCGAGCGAAGCGAGGTGGTTCGCTTGCACAGCGCGCAGCGCTGTGGG
>NZ_JBHXFI010000077.1:0-29118 GCF_042724075.1 Streptomyces sp. NPDC127097
CGTCAATTCGCGCTGCGCGCGAATTGTGAAGTCCCCGCAAGCGGGGACTTGTTGGCTGGCTACGGGGGCGGTGCATCGCGCGCGAGCCTGTGTAGCTACTGGGAATCACAGCTACCACCCCACACAACGGGGGTGACGGCGTGTCAAGCTGAAAGAGTGCCGGCTCACATCGCAGTGACGGGCTCCGCTGCGCTCCACCCGAACCCCTCCCCCACCCTCGAAACTGCCTCGACATGTTCACCAAAACCCCGCCAGCATACAGGACAACCGGCCGTTCTTAGGCGAGAACGAGTCATGTATCACCCCGGGGAGCGAAGTTGGTGCGTGGATGATGCATCACGGGGTCGCCGCTGTGTAGAGTCTGGGATCAGACACCACACCCCCAGCGCCGCGCACCTCACGCCGGGATTCCCTTTCTGATTACGCACCGCATTCCGGAAAAGGAGAACACGGAGCATGGCCGTGAAACTGCGTGACCACCAGATCGAGGCCGTTGCCGCCATTGTGCGCGGTCTCGATATCCCGCCGGGTGGTATTCCCTTCAATGGCCTGCGTGGGCAGGTACACGCTGCGTGTGGCACGGGAAAGACCATCATTGCGGCGGCTTCGGCCAAGCGTCTTGTGCCCAAGGGCCGCATTCTCGTCCTGGTGCCGACGCTGGACCTTCTGACCCAGACGGTGCAGGCGTGGCGCGCGGCTGGGCACACGGGGCCGGCGGTTGCGGTGTGCTCGCTCCAGGACGACCCGGAGCTGTGGAACCTCAAGGTGCGCTCCACCACGAACCCCGTGCAGCTGGCTCTGTGGCACGGCTCCGGGGCGGTCACCATCTTCGGGACGTACGCCAGCCTCGGGGTCCTGGCGGAGGCTTTTGAGGGCGTCTACGGGCAGCAGTTGGCCATGATGGACCTCACGGTGGTCGATGAGGCCCACAGGACGTCGGGCTCGATGGGTAAGGCGTGGGCCGACGTCCACAACCAGAGCGTCATCCCGGCGCACCGCCGGCTGTACCTGACGGCCACGCCGCGGATCTGGGAAGAGCGGCTCAACCGCGAGGTCTCCGAAGGGGTACGGGACCCGCTGCCACGCGAGATGGCGGCCTCCATGGACGACGAGAAGGTCTTCGGGCCCGTCCTCTACAAGCTCTCGCTTGCATCGGCCGTGTCGCGCGGGCTGCTTGCGCGGTACCAGATCATCGTCCTGGAGCTCCAGGACCCGGTCGTCACGCCCGAGCGGCTGATGGGCGAGGACCGGCACACCGAAGAGGTCCGCGGACAGCGGCTCGGGGCGCTCCAGGCCGCGCTCCTGCACACGATGGCGCAGCACGGGCTCCAGACGTGCATCACCTTCCACCACCGGACGATAGAGGCGCAGGCGTATGCGGAGGGCCTGGAGCGCGTGGCGGCGAAACTGCACGCTGACCAGGCCGAGAAGTACCCGGCGAAGATCTGGGCGGACTGGCTGTGTGGCGAGCATGTGCCCGAGCGCCGGCGCGAGGTCCTGGGCGGCTTCGGGTCCACGGCGCAGCGGGCCGTGCTCTCGAACTGCCGTGTCCTGGGTGAGGGCGTGGACATCCGGGCCGTGGACTGCGTGGCCCTGCTGGACCCCAAGGGCGCCCCGCACGACATCGTCCAGGCCATCGGCCGCGCTTTGCGTCAGAAGCCGGGACAAGGGAAGCTCGCCTCTTTGATCGTGCCGGTATTTCTCCAGCCCGGGGAAAAGCCGGAGGACATGTTCACCTCGGGATCGTATCGGCCTTTGGTGCGGGTGCTTGAGGGATTGCGCGCTCACGATGAGGAAGCGGTGGAATTGCTTGCGATTCCTCAGGAGCCGCAGAAGGACGTCGCACAGCCGTCCGAGTACATCGGTGCGGCGCCCGAGGATGGTGAGGAAGAATCTCGTTTGTTGCTGCGTTTTGCGGCGCCGCGTGATCCGGTGATGGTCGCGGACTGGGTTTCGTTCAACGTGATCGACACGGAGCGGCAGGACTGGGCGCGCGGCTGGGCAGCACTCAAGAGATTCACCGAGCGTGAAGCGCACGCCCGGGTTCCGTACGGGCACAAGGAGGGCGCCTATCCGCTGGGGCAGTGGGTCGCGGAGCAGCGGCGGGCGTACGGGGCCGGGCAGATGACCGGCCAGCGCGCGATGCGGCTGGAGAAGCTGGGCATGCTCTGGTCCGTCGCTGATGAGCGGTTCCAGGAGAACCTGGAGGCCGCCAAGGCGTACTTCGAGGAGCACTGGACGCTGTGCGCGCCGCGGTCGGCAACGGCGTTGGACCGGTCGGTGGGGCAGTGGTTGTCCAACATGCGTCGTCCCGGTGCTCTGGACGGCCGCCCGGAGTGGGAGACGGCGCTCAGGGAGATCGACGAGGACTGGAATCCGGACTGGTCGGCGGAGTGGCAGCGGCACTACGCGGCCGTGCGGAAGATGGTCGCCGATGAGAGCCAGAGCGCCCTGGTCTACATCGAGCCGGGCGTCACTGTGCACGGGATGGACGTCGGCCGGTGGCTGGCGAAGCAGCGTCAGCACGACGTCTGGCAGGCGCTGATGGACGGGCAGCGCGAGCGCCTGGAGCAGCTCGGCGTCCGGCCGCTGCCCGCGCCGGAGGAAGCGCCCGCGAAGGCGCCCACGGCGGCCCTGAGCGCGTTCGAGCGGGGTGTTGCGGCCCTGGCGCAGTACAAGGCCCGTACGGGCTCTGTGACGGTCTCCAGGGGGCACGTAGAGCGGCTGGAGGACGGGACGGAGGTCAAACTCGGGGTGTTTCTGTCGAACAGCAAGAGCCGCCGCGCCAAACTCACCGCGGACAAGCTCGCCGCGCTCGCCGACCTCGGGCTGGAGTGGGCGGCCTGAGCAGCCCGCGCATCCGCCTTGGCAGGTGAACCGGCCGGCGCCGCGACGAGCGCCGGCGGGTGGGAAGCGCGCCGCTGATCTCGTGGAGGGCCCGCCGTCGGCTACGGGCCCTCCCTGCGCCGACGGCTCCCGAGGGGCTACGACCCTGCGCGGACAGCGCGTCGCCGTGCCCACCATGACAGCTGCGGCGCGGTGGCCGCGTTGACGGCCCGACCGAACGCCTCCAGGGCCACTTCCAAGCGAGCGGTGTTCGCCACGTCAGTCAGAGCGTTCAGCAGCTGCTCGGTGGCGGTGACGACGGCCGGGTCGGAGCAGCGCATGAGCGGGGCGGCGGCGGTGGCGGCCCGGGTGAGCGGTTCCCGTACGGCGGCCGCGTTCTGCTTGCTGGCCACCCGCTCCCGGCTCAGTAGCTCAGCCGCGCGCCCGAAGCCCACCTGGGCGCTCTGCGCGTCTGTTCCGCCGGCGATCCGGGCCCGGGCGGCGCCGCCGGCGGAGGCCATCACCGCCAGCAGGAACGACCGCGC
The DNA here is from genome assembly GCF_042724075.1 of Streptomyces sp. NPDC127097. Lineage (NCBI taxonomy): Bacteria > Bacillati > Actinomycetota > Actinomycetes > Kitasatosporales > Streptomycetaceae > Streptomyces > Streptomyces sp. NPDC127097. Next base: position 3,372 of record NZ_JBHXFI010000077.1, read on the forward strand.
GCGCTCGGCCGGCCCGTCCCACAACAGCCGGTTGGCGGCGGCTGCGGCCTGCAGTTCCACCACGGCCACCGTCATCGCATCTGCCTGTACCCGCAGGGCCCCGATCTCGGTCTGCTGGTCCTGGCGGTTGCGGGCACGGCTGGTCAGCCATGACGCCAGGACGGCAATGACCGCCCCGGATACGAGCGAGCTGTTCATCAGCTCGATCAACTTGTCCATCCCCGCAGGCTGGACGTACACCGGCTTCGGCGTACGGCTCGTTGCGCACCTGACGCACAACAAGCACGCTCCTGTTGCCGATTCGCTCTGTTTTGTGCGGGACGGGCCTCACACCCCTATGGCAGTTGGCAGCGGGACGCGGATGATCTCGGCCATCACAAGCAGCGAATCGGGCAGTTCTGCCCATCAGCAGCGTGTCCCTGAACCAGCACCGTGATGATCGGCGACGCCGGTCTGGTTCAACCACGCTTCTCGGGAGGCAGCCGCCTGTGACCGAACCAATCACTCTCGTCGACGACCCCGATCTCGCCCACCTGATCGATCTGCTCGACATGCTGCGGGGGCCAGAGGTGGCCTCCTCTGGGGCGAGGGCGACCACAGCATCGGAAAGAAGTTCGCCTCCCGGCTCAGGCCCATCCTTAACGGTCAGGGCCGCGCGCAGGACGTGGACTACCTCGCGGTGTACGTCCTGAAGTACCTCGGAAAGGGCAACACGCATATCCCAGAAGAGCAGGTCACCAAGTGGCTGCGTGGGGTGAACGGCCTCCCTGCTGCGGGGCACGCGTGGGTGGAGGACGCCACTCGGACCGCGTGGACCCTGGTCACCCGGTACAGCCTGCCACGCTGGCGTGGTTACCGCGGCGCCCCCGGGCAGGACTGGCTGTCGACCCCGTAACTTGCGCCATACGCAGGTGAGCCCCGAACCGCGTGCCGGTTCGGGGCCTCTTGTCACATCCGCCGGGTCAGCCGGCGGCGGCCGGCTCGGCCACCGTAGTCTCCAGGCGGGCGAGGCGTTCGTACAGGGCGCGTACGAGCCGGGCTCTGTTCTGGCAACAGGCGACGGTGCCCTGCGCCGGCATCGACAGACGGCGGTCGGCCTCCGCGAGCACCACGTCGGCGAGGGCGCGCCTCTTGCTGTCCTCGGGCAGCTCAACAGCGCGGCGCCGTACCTCAGCGGCGACGAGCCTGGCGTGTCCGGTGAGTTGCAGGGCGATCTGGGCGAGGTCGCTTTCGCGCAGTTCGCCAGTGTCCGTCCATGCGAGGACGGCCTTGACGAGCGAGAGGTGCGGTTCGCGGTCCAGGGGGATCTGGGTTTCGATCGTGCCGTCGGGGTCGTACAGGACCGTGCGCGTGCTGGGCGCATCCGTCATCAGGGCCTCGCTCAGGTCATGGGCCGCGTGCCGGGAATCCGGCGGTTCGACGCTAGGCAGGCGGGGATGAGCGCCTCAAGAAAGTTGCTGGAAGTTGCGCCGATTCACCCGAGAGCTTCGATCGCGGCGAGGATGCGCGCACGCGCTTTCGGCCCGAACACCGCGAGGTTCTGCAGCGCGGTGAACGCCTTGGTGTAGACGGCGATCTCCGAGGGCCGGGTGATGTTGATTTCGGCGGACAGCGTCTCGACCTGCACCCGGTCGGTGTCGAAGACCATGAAGGTCTCCAGTGGCCACATGGTGCGCTCGGCGGTGAAGGGGATGACGCCGAACGCGACCGAGGGCAGCGACATGAGCTCCAGGAGCTTGCCGAGCTGGCCGGCCATCACATCGGGCGGGCCGATGCGGTGGCGCAGCACCGTTTCCTCGACGAGGAGGACGAAGCGGTGGTTTCCCTCGTAGATGACGCGGGAGCGGTCCAGGCGGGCGGCTGCGGCCTCGGGGGCGTCGTTGGGGGTGCCCTGGAAGTCGCTGATGGTGGACAGCAGGGCCTCGGCGTAGCCGTGCGTCTGCAACAGGCCGGGGATGACGTTGGAGCAGTAGACGCGGAAGAGGCGGGTGCGCTGGTAGAGCGGCACCACGGACTGCTGGAAGTAGCGGATGCCGGTGCGGTGCAGGCGTTTCCACTCGACGTACATCTCGTCCGCGCTGCGGCTTTCGGCGATGAGGTCGTCGATGTGCTGGTCGGCGGAGCAGGCCGCGCACCAGGCGCGGATGTCGGCGTCGGAGGGCAGGACGCGGCCGTTTTCGATCCGGGACGTTTTGGATTTGTGCCAGCCGCAGCGGGCCGCCACCTCGAACGCCTTGAGGCCGGCGTTCTTGCGGATGGCCACCAGGCGCCCGGCGAGGGCCGCACGTGCCGCCTGCGCGGCGGATGACGGTGAGACGGTGGTCATGAAAGGTGGCGGCCTGTTCGGTGTGCTGTCAGATCGCGTACTGGTCGTGCGGGACGGCCCGCTCCCACACCGATTGGAAGGCGTCGGTGCAGAGCTTGATGACCTGTGGGTCGTCGCTGTGCTCGGGGTCCTGGGCCTCGCCGTCGCCGGAGAAGATGTTGAAGCGCACCAGGCGGTCGTCGATCAGCCAGAAGTCGTTGCCCGGCAGCGACAGGTCCGAGGCGCAGCGGCGGCCCAGCCAGCGCACTTCCTCGCCCGCGCGGAGGTTGCTGGCGGTGATGGCGTGCTCGAAGCGGACGTAGTCGGTGACCGGCTCGGAGACGATCCGGGCGCGCCGTACGGCGACCCCGCGGGCGACGGTGCGCTCCACGAGCGAGACCCACGGGCGCCAGAAGGCGGAGTCGTAGGCAGGCACGGCGCCGTCGGTGAGGAAGGCGTCGTAGACACCGCGTTCGTCACCGACGGCGTAGGCGTCGCGGAGTTCGAGGTGGAGGGCTTGGTGCTGGGCTGAGGCCAGCAGCTCGTCAAAGCTTGGGGGTGCTGGCACGCTCTGCGGCATCGCACGCCTTCCTGATCAGCGGCACCATCCGGGCCGGGATGCGGATGATCGTTTCGTTCTCGGCCTGGGGGCTGTCAGCGGCGCACGTCGCGCGCATCGCCTCACCCGCCGTCCATCCCTGGAGCACGAGCTCCGGCTGTTCCACCTCCGTGTCGACCCAGACCGCCGGGCAGTTTCCACCGCCTGACTCTGGGTCCGTTCCGACGAAAAGTAGTGCCATGTCCGCCTCCTGAGTCCAGAGAGTTGCGCCATGTTGCGCTGACAGTCCCGCGAGGAGGCATGGAGGGTCAAGGGGAACAATTCGTCGTTCGCGATGCAGTTCTGGCCGACGCCGTCGACGAGCTGGCCGAGAGCCGCGTGACGTCGGGTGCGCCGGTTGAGAGCCGGGAAGTCTCCGGGGTCTGTCGGCCCGGGAGGCTTCCTCGTTCCCGCTCTCAGCCTTGTCCGCGCGGTACGAGGCTCTCCAAGGCGTACACCTGGTACGGCACTGCGGTTCCGTCCTCGGCGCACCGGTCGGATGTGCCGGTGCGGGTGAACCCGGCTTTGGCCAGGACACGGCCGGAGGCCGGGTTGGCGGGGTGGTGCATGGCCTCCAGGCGGTCCAGGCCGGCGGTGGTGAAGGCGAACTGGACGACGTGCCTGGCGGCTTCGGTGGCGTAGCCGTTGCCCCAGGTGTCCTCGCGGAGGATGTAGCTGAGGGTGGCCATGACAGGGGTTCTTCGGCGCAGGGCGATCCGGCCGATCAGCTCGCCTTCGACAGCGATGCCCCATGTCCACTGCTCGCGGGGCTTCTGTGCCGCCCTCACCAAGGCCGCACAGATCTTGTCTTGCGCCTCGTTGATCGTGAGTGCCCGGCCGGTCGTGTAGCGGACCGAGGCGCCGCTGTAGATGCGCTGGAGGGCCTGGGCGTCATCGGGGATCATGTCTCGCAGGGTCACCATGAGGCGGCAAGCTCCTGGGCAGTAGGCCGGTCGGGAGGGTCTGCGGACAGGCAGGTGGTGAGGCGTCTTCGAAGGCGAGGGAACGGCCAGGGCCGGGCTCAAGGACGCCTGACCGTGGCGCGGACGAGGGCGTACGGGGTGACGCAGAACGCGACGAGACTGCAGGCGACGAGGAGGGTGAGGAACAGCCAGTAGTTGAAGCCATGCCCCGTGGACTGGTCGGCAAGGTAGGCATACGTCAGGGCAATCAAGATGCCGGTGAGGGCGAAGCCAGCCGCCCAGCCCAGGCGGCTCGTGCCCAGCCGCAGCCCGATAAACCCCCAGAACAAAGCGGGACCTGCCATCGCCATGAGAGCGACAACGGGCGGAGCGACAACATCGTGGGTGGCGGCGAGGGCGGTCAACTGCGGAAAGCAGACGTACCCCCAGATGCCGGTGTAGGCCACGGCGACACCTAACGCCGCGACAGAGATCACGCGGACGGTGCGGGTCGCGGCTGGGATGGCTGCCTTGTCGGTCACCTGGGGCTCCTTCGAGAAGAACGGCACGAATACGGCCTGGGCTTTGCCTGGTATAGCCGACGGCGCAGCTCAGGTCTGCTATGTCCGGTAGATCAGCCCGAAAGGGGCAGCGCGCCGACGGGAAGTGGCCGGTGCGGGGTCGCCGAATGGTTGGGGCATCGACAGCGCCGCTGCCGCCGGCAACTGGCAGACCACGTCGGCCAGCGGGCCGCGGCAGCGGGCCGACCGTGACGTGCCCAACACAATCGGATCAAAACAGGTCGGTGGTACCGGCAGCAGCGCGAGGCCGGTTGCGTGCCCACTTCTTGAGGTCGCCGACGCGGTAGAGGAGTTCGGCGCCGCGCTTGTCGACCGAGCCGGGGAAGGCCGGGTCGTTGGCACGGGCGAAGCGCAGCGCGGCCAGGGTGATGCCTGGCAGGTGGTGTTCGGCGGCCTGGCGCAGTCCCACCGCCTGGTCGTCGTCGACGGGTGCCGGTTCCGCCGGCGACGTCGCCGTGGCGGTGTCGGGCCCTTTGGCGGCGGCCGGGGCGGCAGCCGCGGTCTGGGGCGTGAGATCCCAGGCTTCGCCGGCCAGGTCCCGGCTGGGCTCGGTGGCGGGTGCGGGCGGGAGCTCTTGGGCGCTGGTGCTCCAGGCGTCGGCGAGGGAGTCGGCGGGCGGCCCCGGCAGCTGCACCGGACCGGGCTGGTCGGCGGCCGCGGCCTTATCACCGGAGGTGGCCCACTGGCGGGCTTCGGTCTCGGTGAAGAAGAGGACCTGCGTCTCGCTGGCGCTGCCGCCGATGACGACCTGGGCGCGGCCGGGGTGCTTGGTGGACTTCGGCGCCGGGTGGACTTCGGGGGCGAGCATCCGCCAGGCGTTGACGCTGTAGCGGGCGAGGATGCGGGTGGAGAACTGCTCGCGGACCTCCGGGCCCCCGAGGGCGCGGGCGGTGGCGGACTGCGCGACCAGGAGGACGTGCATGCGCAGCTGGCGGCCCATGTAGAGGATCTCGTTGAGCGCGTCGACGGCCGGGGAGACCTTCGGGTCGCCGGACTCGCGGATCTTCTCCCAGTAGCGGGCCAGCTGCTTCATCGTCGCGTTGACCTCTTCGAGGAGGATCAGCAGACGCGGGCCGATGGCCTTCGGGTCGGCGTCGATGCCCAGTTCGTCGGCGACCCGGGTGCGGCGCCGGCCTTCCATGCCGAGGGCGATGAGCTGGTCGTGGATGTCGGCGATGTCGGCGCAGTAGGTGACGCCGGGCAGGCCGCGCGCCCACCGGTGGGAGATCCGCTTGGTGTCCAGGACGAAGACGCGTGAGCCGTGGTGGAGCATCTGGCAGGCGATGCAGCGCAGGGTCACGGACTTGCCGCCGCCGGTGGAGGCGTTGACGAGGATGTGCGGGGATTCGGCGTCCAGGTCGACGGAGACGGTCCGCCCGCCGGCGCCGAACCCGATGATCGGCGCGGACTCCTTGGCCTTGGCCACCAGGTCCCGCGTCTTAGGGTCCTTGAAGACGGACTTGGCCGGGGGCTTGCGGGTCTTCTTCACCAGCACGTACGGCTTGCGGCCCTCGGGGTGCCAGGAGAAGGTGACGCCCTCCAGGGCGAGCTTCTGGGTGACGAGGTCGGCGACGACGTCGCGGGAGAAGCCCAGTTGGCGGGGCAGGTCGATGCGGATCTCCGCGTCGTCGTCGGAGAAGTTCTTCGGGACGTGGAGGTAGCGGCGCGGGTCGGTCTGCTCCGCCAGCCCGAGCGGCCGGTGGAGCGCGTCGTGCAGCGGGCCGACCCACTCGCGCATCAGCTCGCGGCGCTCGCGGGTCAGGACCATGTAGGCCGCGGTGCCCACCGTCAGGACGGAGGCCGCGCCGATCCCGCCAGGCTCCAGCGCGGCGAGCGCCGTCTCCCGGTTGTCCCACAGCTCCTGGAGGGCTTCCCGGGTGGCGTCCAGGTCCTCGGTGGCCAGGTAGCCGCTCTCCGCGACCCCGGCCCCCAGCGCGATGCGGAAGGACAACCGGCGCCACCCGGGCTTGTAGGAGCGGCGCCGGACCTTGCCCTCCACCTTCGGCAGGACCCGGGTGCCCGCGTGCCAGAACGTGGCGTCGGTGCGCTTGACGCCGTCCAGGTCCCGGCCGGCCAAGACCCTGCCTATCCCGCGCACGAGGGAGTCAGCTTCCTTCTCCAGCTGCTTGTCGAACTTCGTCTGCGCCATCGGCCGTGCCCTTTCGATCTGCGTCCCGGCACCTGACACCCGGAAGCGGACACGAACCGTAAATCCGTTGGCCTGTGGATAGATCGCGGCGAAAGGTGGGCCCTGAGCTGCGATCTATGGACTGTGACGACGCAGCACAGTTGGCAAATCAGCACGCTTGTTGGCAAACAACCCCGACATCACTCATTGGTTACTCTGCGAAGCGATCAGTTGTGATCAACTGCTGCAGGGTGCCGTACGAGCTGGTGATCTGGTGCGGTGCACCCGCTGGATCTGCGCGGGCCGCGCGGCCGCATCCCCACCGACGGCACACGTGCCCTGGGCGAGCCACGGCTGCACCTGCTCGGCTACGGCGACTGAACCGGCCATGCCTCGGCCCCCCTGATTGGCGTCGGCTGCACCGTCCGGGACGCCGTCCGCGAGGTCGCCGGCGACGTGAGCGGCCCACCGCACTGTCACCGCCCTGTTCACCAGTTGCGCGCAGCTCCCCCTTGTCAGTGACACCAGCGACAATTCCTTCCGACAGCGCTGTGGGGCAGGGGGGATGCGCGAGCATGCAGACAGATGACTTCTTCCGCGGCAGGCCCGATGAGCACGTGGACTGGCCTGACCACAGGCCAGGTGAATGGGTGTGCCATCTGTGGGAGCTGGATGTCGAGCTGATGGAATCCCTGCGGTTCGGTCCCCTGCCAGCCCACCCGGACCTGGACGTAGCCGTGGCCCTGACCCTGTTGCTGCACGAGGACTTCGTCGCCAGGGGCACACGTCACGACGAACGCATGCACGATGAGGAAGTCGTTCTCGCCGTCAAAGCGCACCGGGCGGTCCTCGAGCGCTTGGGCCTTGAGCCGCCGCAGCTGCCGTTCCGCCATCACAGCGGCTTCTACGACTACTGGCGCAAGAAGGACATGTCCGGGGGCGGCGGCTGGCAGGCGCGCCGCGAGTGCATCGAAGAGCTGCTGGGGCCGACCAGGCAGGCCCTGGAGGACCTGCAGGAAGCCGAGTACGAGCAGCGGTTCAAGATCAGCCCCCGTGGCACCTTCAAGAACCTCATCTTCGCGGCCGTCGGCCCGAAGCCGCAGATCGTGCTGCGGGACGCGGTGAGCAACGAGGTGGAGATCGTCCGGAACGCCGAGAACTGCCTCGTGTATAAGGATCCGCTGCCGGTACAGGGCCTGACCTGGCGGCAGATGGTCACCTGGTGGCAAGCGCACCACATGCCGGACGCCGAGGAGCCGGAGGCCGCCGATGCCCTGTACCGGCGGCTGTACCGCTCACTGGATTCCCTGCCGGAGCAGACGGTCCTGCGCACGTACTGCACCCGCTACGCCGAACCCGACGGGTTCGACCTGCCCGCCCTCATCCCGCAGGTCTACCTGCACTACGACCCCTACACCCGCAAGAGCGGCGGACACAGCGGTGCTCTGCGCCGCGAACGCATGGACTTCCTGCTGCTTGCCCCCGACCGCTCCCGCATCGTGATCGAGGTCGACGGCGCCCACCACTACGGCACCAAGAACCCCACCGACGCGGACGGCCGCACCACGTACACCGCCTCGCCCAGGCTGTACTCGGAGATGGTCGCCGAGGACCGCCGTCTGCGGCTGGCCGGCTATGAGATCTACCGCTTCGGCGGCTGGGAACTCACCCGGCCCGACAGCCCGCAGCTCATCTCCGACTTCTTCACCGAGCTCCTCACCCGCCACAAGAAGCCGACACCGTAGCGACGGCACAGCGCTTCAGTAGCCGTCCGTGTCCATGGCCTCCATGTACTCGATCTGCCAGTTCTCGTACTCACCGAGATGAGCCGAGTAGCCGCCCCACAGCAGGTGCGCGAGCTTGTGCAGCTCGTTTACCTGCTCGTAGAAGTTGACGTTCTGCTGCACTGGCCGGGCGGGAGCCCTGTCGGCGCCGTGGCCGACCACGGCGTATCGGTAGGTCTCCCCTGTCGCATCCTCGCTGTCCAGCCAGTTGAGCTGACTCCAGGACTCCGGATCGATGCGCTGTTCCAACTTGGGCAGGTCCAGCAAGGCCAAGTACCGGTTGAGGCAGTCCGCCAGTCTCCTGATGTTGTGCGTGCGCAGACGCTTGTCCAACTGGTCGGGGCTAAGGTCTTCTTCTCCTGTGTAGCCCTCTCGCAGCGCGCACTGGGCGGCCTTGCGGATCAGCCACTTCAGCGACAGTTCGATGCTGTGTCGGTAGTTGTAGAGGATCGGGAGGGGCAGCCGGTCGTCCGGGCCGTGGGCGATCCAGTGTCGGGCGGCGGTCTCGGCCACTCTCAGATAGCCGCCAGCGAGGGCGAGATCGTCCTCACTTGCACCGCCCCAGACGGCAATCTCGGCATTCGCCCAGCGGGGTCGGGGCAGGCTCAACCGGTCTTCTGCTTCCTCCATCCCGTCAGGATGGCAACCGCCCGCCTCGTCCACTACTGCTTTTGGCAACTGCTCGCCGCCGCAGCGTCCCTGGGCGGCGAGGTCGGCATCGACATCTCCCGGGAGACGCCGAAGATCCTCACCATCGACGCGGTCCGCGAGTCAGACGTCTGCCGATCACATTCGGTGACCACGGCTTGCCAACTAACCTGCTGCTTCTTTGCCAACTACGCAGCGACACATCCGTCAGGCCAGCGACAACCTGCGCCGCTATTTGCCAACAAGGCTGCGTGGTCACATGGACAACTTTCCGGCCCAAAAATCCGCAGGCGGCCCGCTTGTGCGGCGCGGTCGGTACAACGGTGGGAGAGATCAACCTGGGAGGGGCTGCATGACCGAACACGAAGATGCGGTGGAGCGTGCGAAGCGGTATGAAGCTGCCGCCGCCAGGAACGCCAAGAAGGCAATGGAGGGCGATGCGGGCGCGGTACAGCTGGCGCAGACGTTCGCGTCGCTGGCGGTCGCTGCCCGGATGGAGCGCATGGACTGGCGTATGCGGGTGGTCGGCAACCAGCTCGAAGACGTGAAGAAGTCGATGGACCTTCTGCGCCGCAAACTGCCCGAGCGGTGACATCCGTCAGCTGGCAGCGACGGTGCTTACCGTGAGGTTCGTGACCACAGCTTCCGATGACGCGGCCAAGCCGGTGCCGGTGCGGGTCGTGCTGCCCGCCGATCCGGTGCTCGGGCACCCGGAGCAGGAGGTGGTTGCGCGGTTGTGGAGGCGGCGGCAGACCGGGACGGGCTGGCTGTACCTTGTGGGGATGCCGACGTACCGGGACCGCGAAAATGAGCCGCGCACGTCAGAACGGCGCATGCGGAGCGAAGAAGTCCCAGCCCTTGTCGAGGAGATCCCGTAGAAGGAGGGCGGCCTCCCATAGCTCCTGCGATGCGCCGTCGTCCTTGTAAAGGTCCCAGGATCTCCGGTGCCGAATCTTTCCCGCCTCCTGATCGTGGAAGGGCTTATCGACGGCGGTGAAGACGACGCCGACCCGCGACGTCTGCCGCAGCGCCTCGTAGAGCGCCTCGTGATATTCGTCCGAGCGACCAGGGCGTACCCAGGCCGTTGGGACGTGGATGAACAGCCAACCGACTCGGCCCCGCGGCAGTTGTTTGACCGCGCCCTTGACGGTATTGCGGACCGTGGCTTCTGAGAAGGGCGTGTCATCCTGCTTGTACTTCACCTCGACGGGAACGTCACCGATGTGCGCCAAGTTGAGGAGGACGTCGAAGTCCTGGCCCTTGACTCCCGACTCGGTCACCCTGGCGATGCCGGCAGGCATACGCATGAGGGTCTGGAGAACGTCTGCTTCGAAGATCGCCGACGCAACATCGTTCGTCTTGGTGTAGGAGATGAAGTCGTCGAACCATGGTTCGCTCTGAAACTCGAATACCCTCCTGGCCAGTTCCTGGCGTTGCCGGGCTTGCTGCACCCAAGGGCCGAGCTCCTCCCGGCGGTCGGCGACGGGGAACTTTTCCTTCACCCAGGCTGCGCCGAAGACGGATTCGAGGAAGGCGACTGCTGCGATCTCAGCCACGGCAGCCTCCTGACGGTTCTCGGCAACCTCTGGATGTGTGAAGAGCGCCTGCATGCCCTGATACACCCGTTCGTTGTAGACCGCCCACGCGGTTGCCTCGTTAGGAAAGTCCTGAGCCTGGTTTGCCACCATCCAGGCCGCGAAGGTCGGTATTTCGATCATTCCCGGACTATAGGGGCGCCCGGGGCATCGTCACCGAGGTTTTCGCTCAACGAACGGTGTGAACTCCCTGGTGAGGGAGCCGTACGGCGCCGCGTACCTGCCCTCTGACATCACGGTCCGAGGGCGTCGAGGAGTCGGCCCACCGGCCCTAAGCTCGTCTAACGGCGCAGAGGCGGACCTCGACCAGGGCCGGGTCACCGCCGTCGAAGCATGCCCGTCCTGTCGGCTCGCCAGACTCCTGACGTCGTGCCGCCGCTTGGCCAGCGCCTGCCCGCCCGGCGCGCAACACCGGCGAGCGTGGGCCGCGTCCGCGCCGCCCGCTCAGCAGCGTGGTCGGGCTCATGGTCGGACTTGAACCGTCGTGGTCGGGGCTACTCGGTGGTGTGGTCGGGGTCGGGCAGTTGGGGCGGGAAGTGCCGCTCCAGGATCTCCGCCCAACGGTGCAGGACGACGAAGCCGTCGGTGTCGGCCTGCGCCTGGACCAACTCGGTCAGCGCGTCGATGAACGGCTGAGCAGGCGTGGCCGGCGGCATCGCGGCGGCGGCCTGTTGGAGACGTAGGGGGAGGCAGCCCGTGCGTGCCAACGACACCGAGATGCTCCCCTCGCATGGAAAGCAAGATCCTGCCATAGCTGATCAACGGCTGACCAGAGCTTCGCCGTACGGCGGCCCAGCTTGGTGGCCTCGCGGTATGGCCATCGGCGGGGGCGGTCGTCCAAGGTGGGCCGGTGAGCGACAAGTACCCCATTGAGATCACTGACGAGATGCGTCAGGCCATGGACTCGGCCCGGCGGCAGGGACTGCAGAAGGACCTGCGCACCCTCGCTGCCAACATCCGCGCCGGCGCCGAAGGCCGGTACGCCAGCGCGGAGCCCGGGTGGCAGGCCGGAGTCGAGTGGACGTTGCTGTGGATCGAGAACACCGCCAGCCAGCTGACCGAGGGAAGGCCATAGCTGATGGTCATGGTCGGCGAGCCAGCCGAGAGCTGACCTGCCGTGGTCGGGCTCATGGTCGGGGTGCACCCGCCAGGCCGACCACGCTCCGCGCACCCAGCCGCAAGGCGATGGGAGCAGCTCAGGCAGCACTCCGCTGGTGCGCGCGGCCGCCGCGCCACTCGATCCACCGGTCGTCGTCCGGGTCAGGTGCGGAAGCGGGAGAGCCAGCCGCCGGCCTTCTGCGTGGCCTGTTCGGCTTCCCGCTCCTGGCGGAGGCGCTCCTGCTCCTGGCGCTCGCGTTCGTCGGCTTCGGCCCGCTGCTCGGCTGCGGCCGTCCGGCTCTCGCAGTCCTCGCACAGGTGCGGGTGCGACTCGCGCGGCTGGATCCAGTCCCGCGAGTCGACGGCCTGCCACCGGTCGTCGGTGAACTTGCGCCCGCAGTCCGCGCACACCGGCCGCCGCGCCTCCCGTGCCGCGGCTTCCTGCTCCGCGCGGCGCCGTTCCCGCTCGCGGGCGGCAGCGCGACGGCGCGCGAGGGCTGCGTCCCGGCGGGGGTTGCCGATCGCCTCCAGCAGCGGCTGGCGGTGGTCGCGGCCGAAGCGCCAGAACGCGGGTCCAGCCGGGCCGTGTTCGCGCAGCAACTCCAACGTGGTCGCCACGATCGGGATGCGGCCGTCGTAGGAGTGGTAGCCGTTCTCGCGGTCCCACGTTCCTTGCCAGTGGTGGCGGGTGAGTTCGGCGACCTTCTGCATCTGGTTCTTGGCGGAGCGCTTGCCGACCTGATGGAAGACGAGCAGGACCGGCGGATGCACACGCTCGTACCCATCCCACTCCGGTGCGGACCAGCGGGTACGCCACATCGGCTTCTCGACGCCGTCGGTGTCCTTCTCCTTGCGCTGGAAGAACCGGGCGTACTTGTCGAACTTCCTGCCGATCAGCACGGCTTCCTCGGTGCAGTTGTCGGCCTCGATGAACAGCAGCGGCACCCCGGCCTCCGGGGCGATCACGACGATGTCGGCGCGGGCGCTGCCGATTGCGGGGTTCTTCCAGGTGCCCTTCACCGGGAGCGCGACCTCGGTGGCGTACAAGGTGAGGGTGCCGATCCCGTCCGGGGCGTCGACGGCGGCCCGGGCGGCTGCCTGGGCTTCGGCCGGCTGCTCGGTGAGCCGGTCGAGGTCGGGCTTCGGGCGGATCAGCGCGATGACCGTCTCGTTCACCGTCATCGGGTGCGAGGCGCCGGAGCGGCCGGCGCTCTTGGGCATGCCGCCCATCTCCTCCGGCTCGCGGTCCAGGTCGATCGCGGCGGCGGCCAGCCCGGCCGCGGTGAGCAGCCGGACCTCCTCCCCGCCCCGGGTTCGGCCGCCGTCGACGGCCAGGCCGTGACGCCGCAGATCGTTCGCCGCGCCACGGTGGGAGGCGGTACGGGCTTCCTTCCGCTGGGCGGCCGTCTTCTTCTCGGTGTGCCGAAAGGTCAGGTGCGGTGAGGCCAGCCGCTGGATCTGGTCGGCCGTGGCGACCTTCAGCACTCCGAGCACGCGCAGCACGTCAGCGCGCAGGTCGTTGGTCGATCCCGCCTCGTTCGCCTTCCTCTTGCCTGCCATCAGGCTCGCCCTCCCGTCGTCCGCGTCCGGTCGGCGGCCGGGCGCCGGCCCCCGGCCGTGGAGGGACCAGGCCCCCGAACCCGATGATCTCCCCCACCACTGACAACCAACTCAGGTCATAGGGAATAGAAGAGGGTTGTGACGGTCCGGCGTGGGCCCTGAAACCGTGGTGACCAGGGGAAATGCAGGCGGTCGGGTGTCGGGCACGGAAGTGGCTTCGGCAGTGGGAACGCAAGCGTCGGCGGCAGGGTCTCACCGGGGCTTGCCCGCGCTGCGCGCAGGACGGGGACGGCGCGGGCCGGGCTGCGCGCATCGCCGGAGCGGTTGCGCAGCGGATGCCGTGATGTCCCGGACTCACCACTGATGGCGTCGGCGCAGGCGCGCGGACCGCCGCGGCTTCGGCCAGCCGTTGGAGTACTGCCGCGATCGGCGCCGGACCGGCGGCGGCTTCGGGACCGGGTACAGGGCCGCTCGCAGCCGGACCGCGTCGGTGGGCTGCTGGAGTCGTTTCAGTCGCTCCGGCGAGAGGTGCGGCGGGATCGGTTCAACCATGCGGGCCTCCGCGCTCGGTGAGTCGGTCACCGCGCCCTTGCCGCTCCCGCTCGGTGCCGGGGCGTGCGCGTCGGCAGCTTCCCGGCAGTTGGCTCGGGGACTTCGCTGCCCGTCCCGTAGGACGGGCCTCGGCCCCGATGCGCACCGTGCGCACGACGGCGGGCCGGCCGCCACGGCTGCTGGCCGCGGGCCTGGGCGTGGTGGCGGTCGGCCGTGCGGGGCCGGTCAGCTCCGCTGCATCGCCTTGAGGTCGCGCAGCGTCAGCTCGTTCTTGCCGCGGTCGGTCGCGCTGCTCTGGGTCCAGGCGAGGATCGCCGGGTGTGCCTGCTCGTATGGGGCGCCGGCGGCTGTGTTCTCTCCATCGGTGTCGGCGACCTGGGTGAGGTAGGTGGCCAGGGCGTGCGGGCCGCCGCCGTTGTAGCCGATGTTGTAACCGAGGGCGTTGCGCTGCGGCAGGATCGACAGGAGGCCCTTCTGAGTCCGGGCCCAGAACAGGCCGCGGCCGGTGATGAAGCTGCTGAAGGTGTCGTCAGGGCGCAGTTGGAGCGGAGCGTAGGTCTTGTAGGACCACTGGTCCGTGCCTCCCTCGCCTACGTGCTTGAAGTGCTTGCCGACGACGGGCAGTCCGAATTCCGGGTCGTAGAAGGTCCGGCGGCACACGCAGCCCGATCCGGATTTGGCCGACGGGCTGTTCTTGTCCTCCGCGACGCACGGGTGGAACAGGGCAGGGATCTTCATCGGGTCCACGAGCGTGCAGTGCATCGCGTTCGGCTCGCAGCGCACCAACCTGCTCAGCCACTCCTGCATGTGAGGGGTCTGGGTCTGGTTCGCCTCGATGGACACCTCGGCATTCAGCGACGTCGAGGCGATGCCGAGGCGGGCCTCGGTGTAGAGGACGAAGTTCAGGTAGCCCTTTGTCGGGTCGGTGAGGTTCAGGTCGACTGGCTCGAAGGTCAACGTGGTGCTCCAATGCGGGCCGTGCTCAGTGGGCGCGGCGGGGTCAGGAGACGCGGTGGTCGGGGCGCAGGGTCAGGCCGCGGTGCAGGAACTGCTCGGTGTCGGCCGGCTCGAGTCCAAGGGCGCGGGAGACGGCTGTGCCTTCGTCGTCCCGGGCGAAGGCGAGCAGGATCTTGCGGCTGGCGGGATCGGCCATGGCCCGGCGGGCGGCTTCAACGGTGTGGGCGACGCAGCCGGTGGTGCCGTCTTCGACGATGTCCCGGCGGGTGGTGTCGTCCCAGATGTTGAGCTGGAGGTGGGCGCCCTCGGTGGAGCAGTCCTGTTTGGAGTCCGCACCGAGCACGCACCGCCCGAGCATGGCGGCGTGGGCATGGCGCTGGAGGTAGACGGCTTTCCCCAGGAGCCGGTCGACTTCCATCTCTGTGTTCTCCCGTGCCTTCTCGGGGCTGACGAGCGAGGTCTTCCGGTTGTATGGCTGCATCCGCATTTTCAGCGCCGAAAGACTGCGGGCGAGGTCGTCGGCGACGCTGAGCAGGCCCACCAGGTTCACGTCGCCGCGCTGCCGGGGCGGGGGCAGTTCGTCGGGGTAGCTGTCGAGCGGTTCCAGCGGTTCGTGCAGGTCGGTCAAGGGTCCTCCCGTGCCGGGTGCCAACTTCCCGATTCTCGATCCGCCCCGAGACGGGGACAGCGCGAAGGCGGAGATCAGCCACGCGCTGGCCGGTTGCCATCCCCTCAGTGGTCGCGATCCGCTCCCCTGCCCTGGTCCGGCCGGGGCGTGTGGTGCTGTTGTTGGTCGGCGGAACTGGCCGTGTCGGTCGGCTGCTCGGGGTGCGGCCGGTCGGCGATGGCACGGCGGCGGGCGTCGGCGTCGCGCTTGTAGGCGGCGAACCGGGCGAGGTTCTCCGGCGAGCGCATCCATGTCGCCGGATCGATCGTGCGGCCCTCCAACTGCTCCGGCATCGCAGCCTGCTGGTGGGCGTGGACGGCGCCGGCCTGCTGCGCCGGGGCGAGGGCTGCGTCCCGGTCTGGGTGGTCGACGGCGTGCGGTGCGGTCGCGGTCGGGGCTCCGTCCCGCGCGGGAGCGGGTGCGGTGCGGGTGGCGCGGATCGCGTTCTGCACGGCGAGGCTGGCGACTTGGGCGCGCTCGTACCTGCTCGACTCCCGGGGCGGTCTGCCGTCGGTGCCGACGATCCACCAGCGCTTGGGCCAGGCGAAGTCGGCGGTGTAGGTGAGCTGGTCCGGCTCCGGGGTCCCGCGGCCGGGCTGGGCAATGGTGAGCTGGCGGGAGTGGCGAGTGAGGGCCGCGTCGGCGATGTAGTCGTCCAGGCCGGGCGCGAGAGCGCGGCCGCGCAGCGTCTCCAGCAGATGCCGGCGTGCTTCGGCCAGGACATGGCGGCGGGCGAAGGTGCGGCGCACGGTGTAGACGACCGCGGCGACGTCGACGGCGGCGAGCGCGGTGTCCACCAGCGGGCCCACCCGGGCCCGGATCGCCGCACCGGCCGCCCGGCAGCGTTGAAGGAGTCCGTCGACCAGGTCCTGCCCGAAGCGCAGGATCGCGGACGCGCGCCACCACGCGCGCAGCTGGTGGAGCGGGCGCGGGGTCTTCTTCTCCGGGCGGGTGTTCTGCGCCGCCCACCACCCGAGGCCGTTTCGGCCGCGCTCGCCGGGTAGCCGCCCGTGCTTCTCCGCGTACTTGTCGGTGATGCCTTCCAGCGCGTCCTCGATCCGCTGGCGGCGGGTGGAGGACCAGGCGATCAGCTCGGAGTCGACCCCGGCTATCTCCATCACCGGGCGCAGGCCCGGCGTCACCTCGCGGGGCAGGGTCGCCAGCCCCAGTTCCTCGCACACCTCGGTCGTCAACGTGAGGGTGTAGAGCGTCCCGGCGGCCACGACGTGCTGGTAGAGGCGGCGGGTGTCGAGCGCGCTCCAGGTTCCGTCGGGGCGCTGCGCCCGGTTGAGGAGCAGGCAGTGGTCATGGAGTAGCGGGAAGCCGTCCCGGTTGTCGAAGTGCCTGAAGGAAGCGACCACCAGGGCCGGGGCCTTTGCACGTTTCCGGCCGGACGCCCAACGGGTCTGCGCGACCTCATCCTCCAGCCAGCCGAGGGTCACGGCGACGGCTCGCTCATGCGCCCGCTCGATGATCCGGCGCGTCCTGTCGTCTCCGAGGGCCCACAGCACGATCAGGGATGCCTGAGGCCGGAACACGAAGTCGAGGGCGAGCAGCGGGTTCTTGATGTCCTCGATCGGCTTCCCGAGGACGGTCGCCAGCCGCGCCGTGGCTGGGTCAGCGCCGTCGTCCAGGAGCTCGCGCTCGATGCGGTCGGCATCCGGGTGCCGGCCCATCCCGAACAGCAGCTCCGCCTGCCTCTCCGTCACCGTCTGCCCGGCAGTGAGCCCGAGCGCGGGCAGGCCACGGCCTATCCACACCCCGGGCGGGAGCTCGGCTTCATCCTGGGCGTCCTTCATCGGTGTGCGGGCCGCACGGCGGCCGTCGCCGATGACCACGCCCCGCAGGTAGTACCGCCAAGCGTTCCCCGGCTGAACCTTCGCGACGCTGATCATCCCCATAGGGGACACCGGCCCTGACCTGCAAAAAAGCGCGATCCCGTGGGGCGGGAGGGTTCACCAGAACTTCACGGCCGATCCCGCACGGCGGGCGCTGGCGGCAGCGTCGCGCCCGCCCGGCGAACACCATCTTTCGCACTCACGGCCCCTACAGGAAGCCATGCAAATGCTGCGCGGGCGACCAGCCACCCACGCGTCACGCACCCCAACAACCGACAGCAGACGACTCCGCCGTCAAGAAGCGCACACCATGTACCGCTCCCCCACAGACACCTAATGACGCTCCGTCCCGCACCAGATCCCCCTTCAATCCGAGCGAGACACCTCTCCGCCCCCGGCCAACCGCCAGGGACTTCGCCGCGGTTCGTTGCAGTCCGCACTTATCTCAGGAATGCGGCGCTCCGCGCGGCGGCGAGTTTGCGGTGGTCGTCGAGCAACCACTTCGGCGGCTGGTGCAACAAGGCTGCGAGCGCGCCGGCGGTTGTGATGCGAGCCAGGCGTCCTTTCACGACCTCGGAGGGGTGGGGGTACTGAAGTGCTTTGCATACCTGGGTCGCGGACATTTTCGTGTGCTGCGGCTGCCCCAGTGCTTTCTGTGCTCTGGCGGAGATGAGGAGGTCCGGGTGCGGGGGGCCGGCATGGGACGCGGGCTTGGTGCTGGCTTTGCTGCCCGCCTTGTCGATGCTCTGGGTGGCCAGTTGGGCGTGGGCTTGGACCAGCCATTGCGGCGGGTCAGTGAACACGGCTGCCAGCTCTCCGGCTGTGCAAATGTCCAACCCATGCTGGATCAACGTTGAGCAGGCGATCTGAAGGGCACGGCCGACCTCGGTGGGGGCAAGGGGATGGTCGGCGGGTAGGGCGAGCAATCGCTGGGCCCTTGTGCTGACCAACAGTTGTGGATGTGGCCGGCCTTGGGCATGTTCGAGCAGCCGCGCGGGTGGCGCCGGGATCGAGCCAGAGTCGGGTTCGGTCGGTGTGAAGAGAGCGTCGACAAGCTCTTCCAAGCGGGAGTCGCTGTCGGACGTCGGTGCCACGGGTGCTGTGTTTCCAGCCCGAGCCATGGCCATCTGGCGTGCCTGGTTGGTGGCGCGCTGTGTCGCCAGGAGCCGGTGGAGGTCGAGCAGCCATAGCGGCGGATCAGCGAAGACCGCTAGCAGCTCGGCCACTTTGCCAACGCTCAAGCCACGCTTACTTAGGGTGGGGGGCGCCAGCTGGAGCGCCTGCCCCACCTGGACTGCGGATAGCTCTGCGTCGGAGGGCCAGGCGAGCATCGCCCACGCCTTGTCGTTCATCAGTATTCCCGGATGGACGCGACGAGCCGGGCGTTGGGCGGGCATGGCGACGGGGGTGACTGAGGGACGACGGTGCTCGGCGAACGTCACCAGCGCCTCCACTGCAGAGGCCGGGACGTGGTGCCAGCGCGGCTGCGGACGGTGGTTCGGCCGGCAGCGAGCGTCGGCGTACCGCATCGGCAGTCGAAAGCCTTCATGGCGTGCCAGCGCCGATGTTGCGCGGGCGATCTCCAGCGCGAGACCGCCCTTGGTGGTCAGCATGTCCAACAGTCGGCCCTCACTCGTGTCCGGGCAGTTGGCGCACACCGAGCAGACCCGCCATGTTCTGCCCTTGGCGGTGAGCTCGTCGCATCCAGGGCCGGCCGCACCGCCGCAGTACGCACACCCCCACGCTGCTTGCGGCCCCACTGTCGGGCGCACCGTGCGCGGAAGCGGTCCCACCGGGGGCAGCTCGGCCAACAGCCCGTCCAGCACGGACAGGTCGCTTGGCATCTCGGCCTGGCGCTCCGGGGTTTGGGGGGAGCGCTTGTCGGTGCGCAGGGGCAAGGGTGCTGGGGTCAGTGGCGGCAGCCCGATGAGGGAGCGGAGGTTTTCGGCGCGGGCTTCGTCCGCGATCGGGTGGCCTTTGGCCGTTCCATAGACCTGCGGACGGCGCTCGGCGACGCACAGGGCATCTGTCGCCTGGGCCATCATCAGCGGTGGGATGCGGCGCTGCTGGGCGGCGGCGGTGAGTAGGGGGAGAATTTTGCGGATCTCCGGTGCGTCGCACGCCAGCACGATCGTCTGGGCGGCAGCTACGGCCTCTTCGCCGACCTGTGCCGTGCCTGGCCAGGACCTCAGTACTCCGCAGGCTCTCGCGAGATAGGCGAACGCCTCCCGGCGGCATTGCCCGCCGTAGCGAATTCGCGCCGCCCGCTCTGCTGGCCCTGCCTCACGCACCCGTCGGCGCGCATCCTGCACCCGCGCGGACCATTGCATGAGGCCCGCAGAGATCTCCTTGGTCAACACACCCTCATAATCCCGGCCAATCCCGAGTAAATCCGGGCAGGACATGTGAGGAGGTAGGCGTGTCGCAGTCCTGAGGGCAGCTCAAGGGGTGGGTCACAGCCGCGAAGAGCTGGTGTTGGTTTACCGCGGTAAACCAACACCAGCTCACATTTCTGCCTTGCTGGGCGAATCGCCCACAGCGGTGCAGGTCAGACGTCAGGTATCTGAGACGCTCCGCCCCGCACCTCGTCACCGAACCGCTTCGACCCGAGCGAGACACCTCTCAGCCCCCGGCAACCCCGGGGGCTTCGTCGTGCTGCCTGAAGGAGACCACCGTGCCCACCTTCGAGACCCTCCCCCACTTCACCACCGACCTCCAGCACCTCACCCCGCCCAACGCCGTCGCTTCCACCACGTCGTCCTCGACTCCTTCGTCCCCGACCTGCGCACCGGGGTGTGCCGTCCCGGCCTGCGCATCAAGGGCCTGCACGTCGCCCCCGGCGTCTACGAACTCACCTGGGCACAGAACGGCCGCGCGACATGGCAATACGGCCACGAAAAGACGTGCGGCACCCGCCACTTCGTCTGGCGCCGGATGGGCACCCACGCCATCCTCACCGGCCCGTGACCCGAGCAGCGGACGCCGACACCCTGCTGCGCCTCGCCGCGCAGGGCTATGGGTTCGCCAGATGACCAACTCGAGTGGGGCGACTGTCGATTGCGGTGCGCAGACGCGCCGCAATTGGCCGGTACGGCTGCACGAATCCCGGGTCCTCGAACTGGGCAGGCTCAGGGAGTTGCTTGTACTGGGTGGTCCAGCGTTCTTGAGTCACCCAGCCGAGGGGCGTAGCCCGGCGCGCTCCATATCGCGGTCTATGGCTGCCAAATACGCCGCGTCGACGCCCGTCCAGAGGGACTGGCACATGGGCGTTCAGAGTCCGTGGGGAATTCGCAAAACAGTCGGCGACGACGCCCCGTACGTATCTGCCGTACGGGGGAACATACACCGGGCGCCGCCCTCAAGCGCACGGCCCCGGGCCAGCCAGTCGTGACAATCACGGTCATGACATCGATGACGGAGACCTTCCACCAGGCCCTGCAGAATGCGCTGGCTGGTCGGGACACAGTCAGCATCCGCAGGACCCTGATCGAGATGTTGGAACGGGATCCTTCCAAGGCGGAGGTCTCGGCAGCCAACAAGGCGGCCCGAAGGATCGCTGAGGACGGGGACGCGGTCCTCATCTCCCTGCTTCCTGACCAGGCCGGCGCCGATGCCTACGTGCCTACGGCCCGTGGGGCCGGGCGGCGGGCATCGAACTACCTGACCGTGGACGAGAAGATCATCCAGGACTTGCCCTGCCGCGTCGAGCTCGCCACAGAGAGGTGGGATGCGCTCATCGACGAAGGCATGCGGCTTACCCAGCAGAGGATCGAAAGCGACCCGATGCTGTCGGCGTTCCTGCCCGGCTGGAAGGCCGAACCGCGTGCCGAGAAGCGGGCCCGCCGAACGGCAGAGGCAGCAGCCAACTGACCCGCCGTTCAGCGCACCTGTGCCAGACAGGAAGCGCGGTCTCCCTGGCCGGGGATAGGTGCTTTGAGGGCGCCCTGGCGTCGTGGCGCTCTACGGTGCCGGCGTGAACGTCACTGTCGCGTCCCTGCAACCCGAGGCGACTGTGCGCAGGGCTTTGACCTCGGTACGGTCGGCGGTCAGCTTCCAGCGGAGCTTTGCGGCGATCCAGTCGGTGGCGTAGGTGCAGGTGGCGTCCTTCGCCGGCGGCATCCACTCGGCCGGATCCTTGTCGCCCTTGGTCCGGTTGGGCCCCAGGCTGACCGCGACGAGACTGCGCTCGGCGCCCAGGTCGTTGGCGTACTGCTCTCTGCGCTGCGCAGTCCATTTCGAGGCGCCGGAGTCCCATGCTTCGGCGAGGGGCACGACATGGTCGATGTCGAGTTTGCGGGCGTCGGTGACGGTCTTGTCGTCGTAATACGAGCGCCAGCTGCCCCCGGTCAGCTTGCAGCTCTTGCCCTGCCGCGGCTTCTTCACTGCTTCGGCCAGGAGGACTTCCTTGCGGGTGTCGCAGCCGTCGTGGTCTGCGTCGGTCCACAGGCGGAACTTGTCGCGCTCGTATCCGGCACGGGCTTCGCGGGCCACCTTCAACCGGCCTATCGCGTCCATCAGGCTCAGTGTGCCGTTCTTGCCGTTGGGAGGTGATGCGCTCGGTGTCGCCGGCGACGGCTTCGCGTCATGGTGCGAGGTGCTGGGTGTGCATGCGGCTGCAGACAGGATCAGCAGCGGGCAGGCCAGAGTGGTCAGGCGGCGCGCGGAGAACATAGAGCTCCCAGGCAGGTGAGTTGGAGACAGCTTCATGGGTCTACCCATCGCGCTAGGCCGCGTCAACCGAGGTCTTCGCACGGCAGGCCGCACCCCCGTATGAGCGCCTGGTCCACTTCCGGGTGACTTCCACGGTCACGACGAACTCCTTTGCAGTCGGGGGCGTCTGTCTGGCCATGAAGATCTCCGAAGAGCACCTGCGCGAACCGGGCCTGGTCGTCATCGACATCACCGCGGCCGACGAGTCAACCGCCACCCAGGCCGCGACGGCGCTCGGCGGGCTGTGGCTCTCCAGCGGCCCCTCCGCCCCCTGGCACACGCCCGGCAAGGCCGGCGTCACCGTCCGCGCCTACGCCGACCTGCGCCGCACCCCCCTGCCGGGCGGCGCCTCTGAACAACGCATCGCTGGCAGTCCCTCAGGTTGGTGAGCCCGACGCCGGACGCTCCCACCCTGCTCTCCGGCATGGCTCATGAGGCTCCGCGTGAAGCTGCGTCACGAGCACGAAAGGTCTCCGGGACAGGCGGAGCCTGGATACCTGCCGCCGACTGCCATGTCTTGATAAGCCTGGATGTGGCTTTCTCAAGTTCACAGGGCTGCCAGCCGTATTGGGCGTACAGTCGGCGCAACATGCTGATGGCCGCCAAGGGCGCTCCCCCACATCGCAAGGCGGTGTCCTTGGGGCTTACCTGCATGAGAACACCAGAGTCACCATGAGCTGGATTCACCGCCTGGTCGGTGTTCATGAAGAACATGGCGAGCCCGTGCTGCTGACCATGCGTAACGGCCGAGCCGAGACGCCAGAAGAGGGCACCGAGCCGTGGATCCTTGGGTGCGATGATCTCTGTTGCGAGAGTCGTCGTACTGGGTGTGGCCGGGCCGAGGTGGGGCGCCTTGTACTTGTCTCGTGCCCGGTGAACGTCGAAGCCGTGAGTCCGGGCGGTTCTGAGGATGTCCTCGATGCGGACGTTGGCGTGGTCCCGGAGAGGGGTTGTTGGCCCTGTCTCCAGTTGGGTCTGTTCTTTGAGGCTGAGCAGGCGCATGTTCATAAACCGGCGTACGCGCTCGCGAGGACCGATGCCTGGCTCCAACAAGTACCAGGGCCCGATGGCGATATCGAGCACAGCACGGGCGATGGTGTGGGAGGCCGTTATTCCTCCTGGTGACCTGAAGAGGGTGCTTAGGCTCTCAAGGTGGTCGAGCACTGTCAGGACAGGCGTCACAGGCGTGATGTTGGCATCTCGAGTCGGCAGACTTCCCCAGTCGCCTGCCAGGGTTTCGTTCTGGCACTCCTGGCTGGCTGGCGACGCGGCTAGCCAGCCGTGCTCGGGTTCGTAGCTGCGGCCGAACGCGGCGCGCAGGCCGTCCAGAGAATCGGCAAGCTCAACCCACGGATCTATATGCACAATCATCCACGGTAGGTGGGCTTTGCCGGATCGCGCCGCCTATTTACTGCAGGGGTCAACTTTCTGTGCCGCCTAGGCAGCGCGGGTGGTTGGTCTTGAGTGAAGAGGTGAACGGAGCGGCATCTCCCTCATCACTCCTGGACCTAGTAAAGTTCGGCCGCATGAGCATCCCAAGCCCACGAGGGGAGCGAGAGAAGCTAATTACCGCTCTCACTCCCCAGTTGCGCAGGCACCTGAAAATCCGCGCTTTTGAGCACGGTATGGACATCCAGGACGCGGCCGAAGTCGCCATCAAAGCCTGGTACAGCGCCACGAACGTGCCGGAGGTGAAGACGGACGGCGCCCGGACCTGGGGCACCTTCCTGCCCGCAGGGGAGCCGGACGCGTTCAAGGCCGCATGCAACGAGCGGGACGTCACCTACGTACAGGGCCTTGCCCAGGCACTGACCATGTGGCTCGACGCGCACCCCTCCCCCACGACTCCCCTCACCGCCCAGCCGGTCGTCCGCGTAATAGTGGCCAACCAGAAGGGCGGCGTCGGCAAGACCTTCATCTCCAGTGGCATGGCCCAGGCTCTCGCCGAGGCCGGCCACCGCGTCCTCATCGTCGACTACGACCCACAGGGCCACCTCACGGCCGAGCTGGGCTTCGAGGACCTCATGTACGAGGACGACGTCGAAACGCTGCTGATGCACATGGACGGAACCGCCAAGGGCGACATTCATGACCTCCTGGTCGCCCTCGACCAAGAGCGTTTCGGGGAGCGGCTCCACCTGTTGCCCGCGTCCGACGACGCCTTCCTGCGCGACGTCGCACTGTCCAAGGTCTCCTTCAGCGAGGCCGCTCTCGAGAGGGCTCTGGAGCCGCTGGAGAGCGACTACGACGTGATCATCATCGACGGGCCACCCAGCCTCGGCCTGAACATGGACACCGCGCTGTATTACGTGCGGCGCCGCGAGGGAGAGCTCTCCGACCGCTCCGGCGTCATCACCCCGGTGTGGGCCAACAAGGCCTCCCACCGGGCATTCCGCCTCCTGCGCTCGCAGATGGAAGACCTGTGCCACAAGGGACGCATCACCGTCGACTACCTGGGCCTGGTCATCAACGCCTACGACAGCCGACGCGGCAAGCTGGTCAAGGAGAACCGCGATCAGTGGGAGCGCAGCACCTCCCCCACCGTTCTCGCCGTCATCGGGGACCTCAAGGAGGGCCGAGAGGCCGCGGACGGTGAGATCCCGCTGCTGGAGTACGCACCCGACAGTGAACACGCACAGGCGATGCGCGACTTGGCGAAGGAGCTCGCGGTATGAGGCAGGCCAAGCCGAAGCAGCAGCAGCGTGTAACTCGCGGCTTCACGATGGACGAGGAGGGCCAGGGCGGCGGTGCCCCTGAACCTCGGCGGGTCCGGACGCGTGAACAGATCATGAGCGGTGAGGGCAAGCGTCCTCCGGCCAAGGTCGAGCTCAAGCTGCTCTCGAACAATCCGTTCAACCCGCGCGACGAACTCACCGACATCGAAGAGACCGCGGAGTCGCTGCGCGCCAGGGGGCAGATCCAGCCGGTCACCGTGGTACGCCGCGCGGCCTTTCTGGGTGCCTATCCGGGGCAGGACGGGGAGCTCGCGGCGGAAGCCGAGTATGTCGTCATCGACGGCAACCGGCGCCTGGAGGCTGCGGGACTGGCTGGCCTCCCCGAGCTGCGGATCGACGTCAACGACGATCTCGCCGGGACGGCTGCAGACATCCTGGAGTCCGCGCTCATCGCCAACATCCACCGCGTCGACGTCGCTCCTATGGACCAGGCGAAGGCACTCCAGGAACTCGTGGAAGTCCACGGGTCGCAGGGGGAGGTTGCCAGGAGGCTCGGGAAGACTCCGGCATGGGTGTCGCAGCGGTTGGCGCTCCTCGAGCTCACGCCCGACCTTCAGGAGAAGGTTGAGTCGGGCAAGTTGAAGGTGGAGCCCGCTCGCCGGATCGGCCGGCTCCCCAAGGAGAAGCAGAACGCCGAGGCCGAGAAGGCTATTAACGCCGTTAAGACCCCGCGCCAGCGGCGGCGTAAGCCGACGGACGACGGCGGCGATGCCTCATCCGTTAACGGCGTTAATACCCCCGAGGGCTCAGCCGGACCGCCCTCGGACGCCGCGGCAACCGTTAACGGCGTTAACACTTCCTCCGGGAGCCCGGTGCCGGCGGAGGTTGAAGCAGACGCGTCGGAGACAGACAAGAACAGCCAGCCGAAGCGGCTGCCGTACGACAACCCCTTCTACATCGTTCAGCATCTCCACATGAAGATGACCAGTGACAACTTCGTCGAGGGCGGGCGCGCTTGGATGGCCGTCCTACGCAAGCAGCACCCCGAGGAGTACCAGGCACTGCTGCGAGATCTGAGCGAGCAGGAGCAGCCAGCCTGACTCAGACGCTGAACACAAAAAGGCGGCCCCCGTCGCCCGGACCTCGGTC
>NZ_JBHXFI010000078.1:0-28736 GCF_042724075.1 Streptomyces sp. NPDC127097
CGGCCCTCGGCTACATCGGGACCTCGGTGTTATCTCCCCCCGCCCCGGGCCCGCCGCCCCCCCCGGGGGGCGCCCCGGGCCCGGCCGGGCCGCACCGCCGGCCGGACCAGATGGAACAGACCGAGCAGCACGAAAGGCGGGGACCTCGACCGTGTACCTGTCCACCATCGAACGAGCACCGAAGGACGGCGCGGGCAGCGCACCGCGTACCACCTTCGCGGCCGTCGGGCGCAATGTTCTGGCGCTGGGCGCCGTCAGCCTGATCACCGACATCTCCGCGGAGATGGTCACCGCCGTCCTTCCTCTCTACTTCGTCCTCACCCTCCAGATGAGCCCGGCCGCCTACGGCCTGATGGACGGCCTCTACACCGGCGCCACCGCACTGCTGCGCCTGGTGGGCGGCTATCTCGCCGACCGCACCCTGCGCCGCAAAGCGGTCGCCGCCGTGGGCTACGGCGTCTCGGCGCTCGCCAAACTCGGGCTGGTGGCGGCCGGTTCCTCGGTGGGCGCGCTCGGCGCGGTGATCGTCGCGGACCGTACCGGGAAGGGCCTGCGGAGCGCGCCGCGCGACGCCCTGATCTCGCTCTCCGTGCCCGAACCCGTGCTGGGCCGGGCCTTCGGTCTGCACCGCGCCATGGACAGCGCGGGCGCCTTCGCCGGCCCGCTCGTCGCCCTGGGCCTGCTCTCGGTCATCGGGGCGGCCTCGCCGCGGGCGTTCGGTGCCATCTTCTTCACCAGCTTCTGCATCGCCGTCCTGGCCGTTGTCGTCCTGATGGCGTTCGCCCGTGACCACCGGGCGGCGCAGCCCGCCACCCGCACCGTCAGTCCCCGCGCCGTGGGGGACCTGCTGCGCCGGCGCGGCGTGCGCCGATTGGTGTACGCGGCCGGTCTGCTGGGACTCGCCACCATCGGCGACGGCTTCGTCTACCTCCAGCTGATGCACCGTCAGAGCGTGTCGGCCGGCTGGTTCCCGCTCTTCGCCGTCGGCACCAACCTCGTCTACCTCCTGCTCGCCACCCCGCTGGGCGCCCTCGCCGACCGCATCGGCCGCACACCGATGCTGATGTGCGGCTACGGCATGCTCTTCGCCGTCTACGTGCTGCTGCGCTCCCCGCTCTCCGGCACGGCCGCCACCGTCCTCGTCCTCTGCTGCTACGGCACCTTCTACGCCGCCACCGACGGCGTCCTGATGGCGCTGGCCGGCCCCGTCCTCCCGCCCGCCCTGCGCACCACCGGGATGGCGCTGGTGCAGACCGTCCAGGCGCTGGCCTACTTCGGCTCGTCCGTCGCATTCGGCGCCGCCTGGTCGCAGTGGGGCGCCGGCCCCGCCTCCGCCGCGGCGGCCGGTGCCGTGCTGCTGGCTGTCGCCCTCACCGCGGGTGCATTGGCCCGCCCCCTCGTCGAGGAGACCACCGCATGAACCGGCGCAGCCCCCTGCTCGTGGTGACCGTGACCGCGGCCGTCCTCACCGTCCTGGCAACGCTGGCGATCCGGCATGCCGCCCGGCCCACCGCGGCCACCGGCCCGGCCGCCGCCGTATCGGTCGCCCCCGGCCCGCGCATCCTTGCCCGCAGCACCGCCCCCGGTAGCCGAGACCAGCTGATCTCCGTCCGCGCCGACCGGCCCGGGGCGCGACGCGTCACGTCATCGGTCACCTGCGCCCGGGTCTATGCGGCCGGCGGCACCGCCTTGTGCCTGCGCCTGGACGACGGTCTCAAGACCTACCAACTGGCCGTCATGGACGACCGGTTGAAGGTGCGCCGGACCATTCCGCTGGTAGGGGTTCCCAACCGGGCGCGGGTGTCACCCAGCGGCCGGATGGTCGCCTGGACGGTCTTCGTCGCCGGCGACTCCTACAACGGCGGCCGCTTCTCCACCCGGGCCGGCATCCTCGACACCCGTACGCAGCGGCTCATCCCGACACTGGAGGACTGGCACGTCACCCTGCACGGCAAGCCCTACACCGCCGTTGACCTCAACGTCTGGGGCATCACCTTCGCCTCCGACGACCGGCACTTCTACGCCACCCTGTCCACCAGGGGGCACCGCTACCTGGTCCGCGGCGACCTCGCTCACCGCACCCTGCGCGCGCTCCGCGCGAACGTCGAGTGCCCCTCGCTGTCCCCCGACGGGACCCGGATCGCCTTCAAATCGGCCCGCGACGACCAGCCCTCCCACGGCTGGCGGCTCTCCGTCCTGGAGGTGGCCACGAACCGGGTCACACCCCTGGCCGAGACGCGCTCCGTCGACGACCAGGCGGCCTGGCTAGATGCGCGCACCGTCGCCTATGCCCTCCCCAAGGGGCGCGGCCGTTCCGACGTCTGGCAGGTGCCGGCCGACGGCTCGGGGGCACCGCGGGTGATGCTGCGCGACGCCGCTTCGCCCGCGGCCCTCACCCGCGCGCACTGACTGCCCCTGAGTGGCCGTCAGCTGGTCGCGCTAAGGCGCTGGACGCGGTCCTCGTCGTGGGTGCGGGGGCAGGTGAGGCAGGTGTCGTTGGGGCGCAGGGTGTAGTAGAGGCAGCAGGTGGTGCGGTCGCGGGTGGGCAGGGGCTCGCCTCGGGGGCCGGTCAGGGTGCGGAAGCCGGCGCTTCCCGGGTAGGGGGCGGTGGCGCCCGGCAGCAGCTGCTCCAGTGCGGCCACCGCGCGTGGCTCCTCGCCCAGTAGTTGCGCCACGTGCCAGAGGCCCTCGACGATCTCGTCGGATGCCATTCCCCAGAGCGCCCGCGACCCGCGCCGCATCCGGGGGCGGAAGCCCTCCAAGACGGGTCCGAGATGTCCGGCCACCGCGGACCGGACCTCCGCGCGCAGTGCCTCCTCGTCCGGTACCACCCGGGCGCCGGGCAGCGCCGCCGCCGGGTCGTCCGGGAGGCAGGCGAACGCGCTGATGCGCACCGCCATCCGGCCCAATGCGCGCTGCGTCGAGACGTCCTGGACGGGCAGTCGCGGGACCCGGCGGTGCAGGAACCAGGGGACGGTGAACAGCAGACAGGCCGGCCAGGCGTAGCGGTGCAGTGCGAAGCTCGCGACCACGTCGGGCCGGGCGGGGCGGCCGTGGTCCCGGAGGATCTGTGCGTCGTCCCAGGCGAGAAAGGCGTCGAGGGTCTCGCCGCCGGCCGCCAGCCCGGCCGCGCAGACCCAGCCGTCGCCGCTGGGCGGCGCCGTGTGCCAGGTGGACACCCGCAGCCCGGGAAATGCCTCGGAGAGCCGGGCGTAAGCCTCGGCGACGGGGTGGGTCGCGGCCGGGGCGGCGAGAACAGAAGTCATGGGGGAGACCACCGAATCGCGGATCGTTAGGCAGGTAAGGCTTACCTTATCCGAAACTACCCGCGCTCGATCGGCGTCAGTCCCGGCGGTCCGGCGAGCTTCCGGGACCGGCGCACGGATTTGTACTGTGGCCCGCGCCGCCTATGGTGCTGGGATACGTCAGGAGGATCCGTCATGGAACAGGGCACAGCGGAACAGGAGCCGGTCGCGCGGGCATGGGTGCCCGCGCAGCCCGGTCCCGCCGCGCCCCGGCGGCACTCCGTCCGCGGCCAGGTGCTGGCCGCGCTGCGCCATGCGCTGGCCGGCGGGGAGCTGGCCCCGGGTGAGGTCTACTCCGCCCCGGCGCTGGCCGAGCGCTACGGCGTCTCCGCGACCCCGGTCCGGGAGGCCATGCAGCAGCTGGCGTCCGAAGGGGCCGTCGAGGTCGTGCCCAACCGCGGCTTCCGGGTCGCCGAGTGCAGCTCCCGGGACCTCGCCGAGCTGGCCGAGGTCCGCAGGATGCTGGAGGTGCCCGCGATCATCCGGCTGGCGCGGGCGCTGGCCCCGGAGCGCTGGGAGGAGCTGCGCCCGCTCGCCGTGGCGGGTGTGGCCGCCGCCGCCCGCGGGGACCGGGCCGGCTACGCCGAGGCCGACCACGCCTTCCACGTCGCCCTGATGTCGCTCACCGGCAACCGCCGGCTCACCGAGGTCGCCGGCGACCTGCTGCGCCGCGCCCAGTCGCCGGCCGGCGGCCCCCGGCTGCGTACGGCCGAGCTGCTGGCCGACGCCTCCGAGCACACGGCGCTGCTCGACGCCCTGGTGGCCCAGGAGTATGCGGTCGTCGAGCGGATCGCCCGCGAGCATGTCTCGGTGGCCCGGCACCCGCACTGAGGGGTGTCGGGCCACGGCGGCTCAGTCGGGCAGCAGCTCCTCCATGGGCAGCGCCGCGACATCGGCGGCGGGCCGGGAGAGATAGAGCTCGGCGTGGTAGAAGCCGTCACTTTCCTTGCCCGCGGTGGACAGGCCGCGGGCGGCCAGCGCCTCGAATGTCGCCTGCCGCTCGCCGCCGTCGGCGAACCGGCGCTGCCGGAAGGTACGGGTGGTGAGCTTCTCCGTCACCAGGCCGGCCCGGGCCAGCAGTGCGGAGACGGGCTGGTAGGACACCGTGCGCAGGACGAACGCGGCGACCCATGGCGGCCTGGAGACATGGTCGAAGAGATGACCGAAGGTACGCGCGGTGATGTAGCCGACGCCGCCGGTGACCGTGATGAGATCGGTGCCGGCCAGGACCCGTCGCAGCTCCGGGCTCGGCTCGTCGAGCTCCAGGTTCTCCGCGAATCCGTGGTCGAGCAGACCGACGGCTCGGGCATAGGCGACCGCGCGGTCCGCCGCGTCGATGCCGGTGATCCGGAAGGGTGCGGCGTTCCGCCGGTTGGCGAAGAACGTGCGGTCCTCTTCGAGGAGTTGGCGGGTGGTCGGCATGCCCGCGCCGGGCGCCGTGTAGTGCCCGTAGAGGTCCGAGAGGGACAGCCGGTAGTTGAGCAGCGCGGCGTTGACCCCGTACGAGCAGCAGAGGTCGACGACGTTCAGTGGCGGGCGGTCGCTCCGGTGCCGCTGGAGGGTCTCGGCCACGGCGCGGAAGACCGCTTGGCCGTGGTGCGGAATCTGGTAGTCCAGGGGGTTCAGAGTGGTGAAGTACCGACGGGGATCCGGGCAGTTGTAAATCGCCTCGAAATCTGCCTTGCCCCAGTCCGTTCCAGTGGTCGTATTCGTCACTCCTGCTGTCATCTATGGCCTCCTGTCAAGGCTGTGCCAGTGGGTGGGGACCCCAGCTGGTCCCGGACCAGCATCCAAGTCCCTGCCGCCGCCTCACAGTGCGACTTGCGGCCATTCTCGGGGCCTGTGGGGCCTGATGGAACACCCCTCGCCCTCGGCTTCCGCCCATGGTCCCACCTCATGGTTCCCCCGGCTCGTCGACCGCAGGGGCGGATGGCAACCATCGCGCCCCGGCCGATCCACCGTGGCGACCGTCCAGATCCGGCCAATCGCGGCGCGAGGGGGCATGGCTGACTACGGGGGGTTGACGGCGCGGGGGTGAAGAGGCAGGGCCGGTGACAAGAAGAGGCAAGGGCGGTGACAAACGGAGGACGGCCAACCGCTCACCCTCGGCGTGTGGTTGGCCGTCCTCCGCGCTTCCCGTTGACCGCTCTAGGTCGCCGTGACCGCGGTGGGCAGATGGTCCGCGAGCCAGGTGGGGACGCCGCCCATGAGGCGGAACAGCCGGGCGGCCTCGGCGCGCAGCCGTGGTGCGTCGGTGTCCGGGACGGCGTCGGCCAGCGCCGCCAGGGCCGGTGCCGTGCCGATGAGGAAGCCCAGCTCCTCGCGGATCCGCAGCGACTCGGCGAAGCCGTGCCGGGCCTCCGCCACGTCGCCGTCGCGCAGCGCCAGCCCGGCCAGATGGCGCCAGGTGAAGGACAGCAGCAGGGTGTCGCCGTGCGCGGTGGCGCCGGCGTGCGCGCGGCGGTAGGCGGCGCGCGCCGCGTCCGGACTGTCGGCGACGTGCTCGGCCATCAGCCCGCGGCGGAAGTCCAGCAGCGGGCGGCCGGGCGCGGCGGGCGCCAGCAGCGCGGCGGCCCGGCCGAGCGCCGAACGCGCCTCGTCGGCCCGGTCACGGACGCCCAGGACCGTGGCGGCGTAGGCGAGATGGCCGCGCTCGCAGGCCGCGCCGCCGCGCTCGTCGTCACCGCTCGCCAGGGCCTCGGCGCTGCGCAGGGCGTCCTCCGCCGCGGCCCAGCCGGTGGCCGTGAACATGCAGCGCTCCACCAGGAGCGCGGCGCGACGGAGCGCCGACGGGGCGTGATGGACGGAGTGTGGTTCCAGCAGCGCGGCCGCGTCGTCCCAGCAGCCGCGGGAGCGCAGTCGCCAAACGGCACGGTCGAGGGGGCTGTCCCCCTCGACCGTGCCGTGTGCCGGTGCCTCCGGTGCGGATGCGGGTCCCGGTACCGCGAGCGGTGCCGGCTCCGCAGAACTGATGGGTTCCACGGGATCCGCGGATCCTGACATGGCGGTATCCGCCACATTGCCCTCCCCTAGCGCGCCATTGAGCTGGAAGTTGCAAGACCGTGGGCGAATCTCAGCACGGATTCCGTCGTGCGGCCAAGGGGCTGAGTGAATGTTTTCACAATCACCTGGTGCGCGGTTCTGACGGGGGGCGCGGCGCTGATCGGGCGCGCCGCGCGGTGCTGCGCCCGCTCGCGCCCGTACGCCGTGAACGGGATGCCGCCCGATCGGATTACCCCGAACGGCGCAGCCCGGGCCGACGGGGTCACGCCCGCGGATCGGTCCCAGCTGTCGCGGGTGGGACGGGGCTCGGCGCCGTCCCGTCGTCAGCTCATCCGCAGTGCCAGGAAGAAGTCGAGCTTGTCCTCCAGGCGGGACAGATCACGGCCGGTCAGCTGCTCGATCCGGCCCACCCGGTAGCGGAGCGTGTTGACGTGCAGGTGGAGGCGGCCGGCGCAGCGGGTCCAGGAGCCGTCGCAGTCCAGGAACGCCTCCAGCGTGGGGATCAGCTCGGCACGGTGCCGGCGGTCGTAGTCGCGCAGCGGGTCCAGCAGGCGGGCGGTGAAGGCCCGGCGGACGTCGTCCGGCACGAACGGCAGCAGCAGCACATGCGAGGCCAGCTCCTCGTGCCCGGCGGCGCAGACCCGGCCCGGACGGGCGGCGGCGACCCGGCGGGCGTGCCGGGCCTCCTCCAGCGCACCGCGCAGCCCCTCCGCCGAGTGCACCGAGGCGCTCACGCCGACCGTCAGCCGCCCGTCGTCCGCCAGGCCGCGGCCCAGCGGCGCCTGGACGACGGAGAGCAGCTCATCGGCGTGCAGACCGGCCGCCGAGGAGTCCCCGGGCTCGTCCGGGACGGGCAGCGGCACCAGCGCCACCGCCTCGTCGCCGGTGTGGGCCACGGCGATCCGGTCGGAGGGCTCCGGACCAAAGGTGCCCGGGTCGACCAGCACCTCCTCCAGCAGGCTCTGGGCCACCGGGCCGCCGGGGACGTCGCCGTCCTCCCACTCGACCCTGGCCACCACGATCTGCCAGTGCGGCGCGGTGCCCAGTCCGGGCAGCAGCACCGGGGCCGCCACCCGCAGCCGGGCGGCGATCTCGGCCGGCGGTGCGCCGGTCTGGACGAGCTCCAGCACCTCCTGGGCGAGCCGGCGGCGGACCGTACGGGCCGCGTCGCGCCGGTCGCGTTCCACGGCGATCAGCTGGGTGACGCCGTGCAGCAGGTCGAGGCGCTCCTCGGGCCAGTCACCGGCGTCCGCCTCGACGGCCAGCAGCCAGTCGCTGAGCAGGGTCTGGCGCAGGTCACGGCCGTCGTGGCGGATCGGGAACAGCGAGAACGTGCCGCCGGCGCCCTCCAGGGTGACGCGGTGCGGGCCGCGGCGGCCGCTGCGGGCGGCCGCCAGATGCTCGCCCGCGAGCCGGGCGGCCAGCTCGGTGGACAGCTCGGGCCCGGCGCCGGCCAGCGTCGACCCGGCGATCTGCCGTCCGGTGGGGGAGAGCACCCAGGCCCGCAGATCCAGGTCGGAGCCCAGCAGGTCCAGGACCACCTCCGGACCGCCGCCGGTGGGGCCCGACGTCATCAGCCGCCGGTGACGGTCCACCACGGCCGCGAGGTCACCGGCCCGTTCGCTGGAGACCTGGCGGACCACATGTTCGGTGATGGAGGCGAACGAGACGTCCTCGACGACCGAGAACAGCGGCAGCCGGTGCCGGGCACAGGCCGCCACCAGGTCGTCCGGGACCGAGCCCAGCTCCGCCTCGCCCGCCGCGAGTCCGGCGACCCCGGCGGCGGCCAGGATGCGCACGAACCGCTCGGAGTCCTCGGGGGCTCGGCGCCAGGCCAGGCCCGTCAGCACCAGTTCGCCGCCGGAGAGGTAGCGGCTGGGGTCACGCAGGTCGGTGGTCATCACGCCGCGTACGGTGCGGTCCAGCTCGTCCTCGCCCCCGAGCAGCCGCAGGCCCAGGGAGGGGGTGTCCAGGAGTGCGCGGAGCCGCATGACCTCGCCCGCCGTTCTTTGCTGTCTGGTGTTGCCGGTGGAATGCCGCGAGGTTTCAGAGCCTCGTCTTTCGTTCGAATCTACAAGACAGGTGCCGTGGCCAGCCAACCGCTTCATGGTTTCGGTGACTGCACCGGGCGGTGCGGGGCGCGTTCACTGAGTCTCAACCGTTAACGAGACATGAACGGCTCCATGGCGATGTGAGCCCAGCGTCCTCACCATGAGTAACGAACGACCGATTTCGTAGAAGAGGCCAACCATGGACTTCCTTCGCCCCGCCAGCTGGGAGGAGGCGCTCGCCGCCAAGGCCGAGCACCCTACCGCTGTGCCCATCGCGGGCGGCACGGACGTGATGGTCGAGATCAACTTCGACCATCGCCGCCCCGAGTACCTGCTCGACCTGAACCGCATCGGTGACCTGAGCGAGTGGGAGGTCGGCGAGAAGACCGTACGTCTGGGCGCCTCCGTTTCCTACACCCAGATCATGGAGAACCTGCGGGCCGAACTCCCGGGCCTGGCACTGGCCTCGCACACCGTCGCCTCCCCGCAGATCCGCAACCGCGGCGGCGTCGGCGGCAACCTCGGCACCGCCTCCCCGGCCGGTGACGCGCACCCCGCCCTGCTCGCCTCGGGCGGTGCGGTCGAGGTCGAGTCCGTACGCGGCCGCCGGATGATCCCGATCGACGACTTCTACGTGGGCGTCAAGCGCAACGCCATGGAGCCCGACGAGCTGATCCGGTCGGTGCATCTGCCGAAGGCCGACGGACCGCAGCAGTTCTCCAAGGTCGGCACCCGCAACGCCATGGTGATCGCGGTGTGTGCCTTCGGTATCGCGCTGCACCCGGAGACCCGCACGGTGCGCACCGGCATCGGTTCCGCCGCGCCCACCCCCGTACGGGCCCGCGAGGCCGAGGAGTTCCTCGCCGCGGCGCTGGACGAGGGCGGCTTCTGGGAGTCCGGCAACCCCGTTCCGCCGTCCGTCGCCAAACAGTTCGCGCAGCTCGCCGCCGGTGCGTGCAGCCCGATCGACGATGTGCGCGGCAGCGCCACCTACCGCCGGCACGCGGTCGGCATCATGGCCCGCCGCACCCTCGGCTGGACCTGGGAGTCCTACCGCGGCAACGAGAGGAGCGCACAGTGCGCGTGACATTCACCGTCAACGGCCGCCGCCAGGAGGCCGACGACGTCTGGGAAGGCGAGAGCCTGCTGTACGTCCTCCGGGAGCGAATGGGCCTGCCGGGCTCCAAGAACGCCTGTGAGCAGGGCGAGTGCGGTTCCTGCACGGTCCGTCTCGACGGGGTGCCGGTGTGCTCCTGTCTGGTCGCCGCGGGCCAGGTGGAGGGCCGTGACGTGGTGACCGTCGAGGGGCTGGCGGACTTCGCCAAGCAGCGCGCCGAGGGCGGCTGTGCCTCCGGTGTCTGCGGCACCGGTCTCGACGAGGCCCAGCAGTGGCAGGCCCGCCCCACGGTCTCCCAGACCGGCGAGCAGACCGAACTCTCCCCGATCCAGCAGGCGTTCATCGACGCCGGTGCGGTCCAGTGCGGCTTCTGCACCCCGGGCCTGCTGGTCGCCGCGGACGAACTGCTGGAGCGCAACGACTCCCCGTCGGACGCCGATATCCGGGAGGCACTGTCGGGCAACCTGTGCCGCTGCACGGGCTACGAGAAGATCCTCGACGCGGTCCGGCTGGCAGCCGCCCGCGGCGAGAACCACACCGCCGGACAGGGGGCCTGAGCATCATGACCGGCACACCGCCACGAGCCGCTACCGCTCCGGGCCGTACCCCCACCAACCTCACCCAGGGCAGCAAGACCAAGGCCGGCATCGGCGAGTCCACGCTGCGGCCCGACGGCACCCTCAAGGTGACCGGCGAATTCGCCTACTCCTCGGACATGTGGCACGAGGACATGCTGTGGGGCTTCACCCTGCGCTCCACCGTCGCGCACGCCGAGATCCGTTCCATCGACACCGCCGAGGCCCTCGCGACCCCGGGTGTCTACGCCGTCCTGACCTATGACGACCTGCCCACCGACGTGAAGAACTACGGCCTGGAGATCCAGGACACCCCGGTTCTCGCGCACGGCAAGGTGCGCCACCACGGTGAGCCGGTGGCGCTGGTCGCCGCCGACCACCCGGAGACCGCGCGCCGCGCCGCCGCCAAGATCAAGATCGACTACGCCGAGCTGCCGGTCGTCACCGACGAGTCCTCCGCCACCGCCGAGGGCGCCCCGCTGGTCCACGAGAACCGCACCGACCACCACATCGGGCACGTCCCGCACCCGAACATCGTCCACCGGCAGCCGATCATCCGCGGCAACGCCGACGAGGCCGCCGAGAAGGCCGATGTCATCGTCTCCGGCGAGTATGTCTTCGGCATGCAGGACCAGGCGTTCCTCGGCCCGGAGTCCGGGCTCGCGGTGCCCGGCGAGGACGGCGGTGTCGATCTCTACGTCGCCACCCAGTGGCTGCACTCCGACCTCCGCCAGATCGCCCCGGTCCTCGGCCTGCCCGAGGAGAAGGTGCGGATGACGCTGTCCGGCGTCGGCGGCGCGTTCGGCGGCCGCGAGGACCTGTCGATGCAGATCCACGCCTGTCTCCTGGCGCTGCGCACCGGCAAGCCCGTCAAGATCGTCTACAACCGGTTCGAGTCCTTCTTCGGGCACGTCCACCGGCACCCGGCGAAGCTCTGGTACGAGCACGGCGCCACCAAGGACGGCAAGCTCACCCACCTCAAGTGCCGGATCGTGCTGGACGGCGGCGCCTACGCGTCCGCTTCCCCGGCCGTGGTCGGCAACGCCTCCTCGCTCGCCGTCGGCCCGTACGTCGTCGATGACGTCGACATCGAGGCCATCGCGCTCTACTCCAACAACCCGCCCTGCGGCGCGATGCGCGGCTTCGGCGCGGTCCAGGCGTGCTTCGCCTACGAGGCGCAGATGGACAAGGTCGCCAAGAAGCTGGGCATGGACCCGGTCGAGTTCCGGCAGCTCAACGCCATGGAACAGGGCACGATCATGCCGACCGGGCAGCCGGTCGACTCCCCGGCCCCGGTCGCCGAACTCCTCCGCCGCGTCAAGGCGATGCCGCTCCCGCCGGAGCAGCAGTGGCTGACGGCCGGGGCGGGCGCCGATGTCCGGGCGCTGCCCGGCGGGCTGTCCAACACCACCCACGGCGAGGGCGTGGTCCGCGGTGTCGGCTACGCCGTCGGCATCAAGAACGTCGGCTTCTCCGAGGGATTCGACGACTACTCCACCGCCCGGGTGCGGATGGAGGTCGCCGGCGGCGAGCCGGTCGCCACGGTCCACACCGCGATGGCGGAGGTCGGCCAGGGCGGCGTCACCGTCCACGCCCAGATCGCCCGTACGGAGCTGGGGGTCCAGCAGGTCACCATCCAGCCGGCCGACACCCAGGTAGGTTCGGCGGGTTCGACCTCCGCCTCCCGCCAGACCTACGTCACCGGCGGCGCGGTCAAGAACACCTGTGAGCACGTCCGCGAGCAGGTACTCGACATCGGCCGGCGCAAGTTCGGTTCGTACCACCCGGCGTGGGCCACCGCCGAACTCCTGCTGGAGGGCGGCAAGGTCGTCACCGACGGCGGCGAGGTCCTCGCCACCCTGGCGGACGTCCTGGAGGACGAGGCGGTCGATCTGGAGCTGGAGTGGCGGCACCGCCCGACCGAGCCCTTCGACCTGCGGACCGGCCAGGGCAACGGCCATGTCCAGTACTCCTTCGCCGCCCACCGCGCGGTCGTCGAGGTGGACACCGAACTCGGCCTGGTCAAGGTCGTCGAGCTGGCCTGCGCCCAGGACGTCGGCAAGGCGCTCAACCCGCTGTCCGTCGTCGGCCAGATCCAGGGCGGTACCACCCAGGGCCTGGGCGTGGCGGTGATGGAGGAGATCATCGTCGACCCCAAGACCGCGAAGGTGCGCAACCCCTCCTTCACGGACTACCTCATCCCCACGATCCTCGACACGCCGACCATCCCGGTCGATGTGCTCGAACTCGCCGACGAGCACGCCCCCTACGGGCTGCGCGGTATCGGCGAGGCCCCCACCCTGTCGTCCACCCCGGCCGTCCTCGCGGCGATCCGGAACGCGACCGGGCTGGAGCTCAACAAGACGCCGGTGCGGCCCGAGCACCTCACCGGCACATAGAGAGCCGTCCGGGGGCGACCCCGGACACCGGCCTCCGGGCGGTGCGTGTCAGGGGTGTCCCTGTCCGTCCTCCTCCGCGTACCGCCCGGAGACCGGCCCCCGCAGTCGCAGTACGCAGTCGCTGCTCCGGTCCGCCGGAGCCAGCACCCCCGTTCGTCTCGGGCCGTCCCCCGGGTCGTGCAGCCGAAGATCCATCCCAAATCTCGCACCCCGTGCGAGTGCCCCTGTGAACCTTGGGAGTAAGGCACCATGACCCAGCAGTCCACCGAGCCGAGGACGACGGCGGAAGACGCGGGCGCCGGCTCACGTCAGCCCGCCGGCCGCTCCTGGCTCGACCGGTACTTCCACATCTCCGACAGAGGATCGACGGTCGCGCAAGAGGTGCGCGGCGGCATCACCACCTTCATGGCGATGTGCTACATCCTCCTGCTCAACCCGCTGATCCTCTCGACACCGGACGTGGAGAAGCACACCCTCGCGCATGCCGGCGTGGTCACCGCGACCGCGCTCGCCGCGGCGGTCTCCACACTGCTGATGGGCTTCATCGGCAAGGTGCCGCTGGCGCTCGCGGCCGGTCTGAACGTCTCCGCCGCGCTGACCGCCCAGGTCGTCCCGAACATGACCTGGCCGCAGGCCATGGGGATGTGTGTGGTGTACGGCGTGGTCATCTGCCTGCTGGTGGTGACCGGACTGCGCGAGATGATCATGAACGCCATCCCGCTCGCGCTCAAGCACGCGATCACCATGGGCATCGGGATGTTCGTCGCGCTGCTGGGGCTGGTGAAGGCCGGTTTCGTGGGCAAGGGTGAGGGCGGCCCGGTCACCCTCGGCCTCACCGGGCAACTGGCCGGCTGGCCCGTCCTGTTCTTTTGTGTGACGCTGCTGCTGATCTTCGCGCTCCAGGCCCGCAAGGTGCCCGGCGCCATCCTCATCGGCATCGTCGTCGGCAGCGTGCTGTCCATCGCGGCCACCAGGCTCGGCGGGCTGACGGCCAAGGACTGGGGCGGCACGCCCCCGGAGCTGACCGGCAGTGCCGTCGCGATGCCCGACTTCGGCCTCTTCGGTCATGTGGAGTTCGGCGGCTGGAGCTCCATCGGCGCCCTCAGCGTCGGCATGATCGTCTTCACCCTGGTGCTGGCCGGCTTCTTCGACGCCATGGCCACCATCATCGGCGTCGGCACCGAGGCCAAGCTCGCCGATGACAAGGGCCGGATGCCGGGCCTGTCCAAGGCGCTGTTCGTGGACGGCGCGGGCGGTGCCATCGGCGGCATCACCGGCTCGTCCGGTCAGACCGTGTTCATCGAGTCGGCGAGCGGTGTCGGCGAGGGGGCGCGGACCGGCCTGTCGTCCGTCATCACCGGCCTGTTCTTCGCGGCCTGCCTGTTCTTCACGCCGCTCACCCAGCTCGTCCCGGCCCAGGTGGCCTCGGCCGCCCTCGTCGTGATCGGCTCGATGATGATGAGCGCCGCCGGCCATGTGGACTGGCGCGACCGCTCGGTGTCCATCCCGGTGTTCCTGACCGTGGCCCTGATGCCGTTCACGTACAGCATCACCGCGGGCGTCGGCGCCGGTGTCATCGCCTACGCCGCCATCAAGGCGGCACAGGGCAAGTGGCGGGAGGTCGGCGGCTTCATGTGGGTGCTGACCGCCGTCTTCGTCGTCTACTTCTCGCTTCATCCGATCGAGCAGTGGCTGGGCGTCAAGTAACCGCCCGCCAACTGCCCCCGTCCGTTAGGAGACCGACATGCTGGACATCGCCGAAGAGCTGCACCGGTGGGTCGAGCAGGGCCGTGCGTTCGCGGTGGCCACCGTGGTGGACACCAACGGCAGCGCGCCCCGCCAGCCCGGGGCCGCGCTGGCCGTCGACAGTGACGGCACGGCGATCGGGTCGGTCTCCGGCGGATGTGTGGAGGGGGCGGTGTACGAGCTGTGCCAACAGGCGCTGGAGACCGGTGAGCCGGTTCTGGAGCGCTTCGGCTACAGCGACGA
This sequence comes from Streptomyces sp. NPDC127097, assembly GCF_042724075.1. NCBI lineage: Bacteria > Bacillati > Actinomycetota > Actinomycetes > Kitasatosporales > Streptomycetaceae > Streptomyces > Streptomyces sp. NPDC127097. The sequence continues at coordinate 14,440 of NZ_JBHXFI010000078.1, forward strand.
GGACGCCTTCGCCGTGGGCCTGACCTGCGGCGGCATCATCGACATCCTCGTCCAGCCGATACGGACGAGCGCCCCCGCGACCACCGGCGACGGCGGCTTCGCGGGGGAGCGGGCGGACATCACCGCCGGCACGCTCGCCGCCGGGCTGGCCGCCGCCGCGTCCGGAGAGGCGGCGGCGCTCGCCCGGGTCGTCCAGGGCCCCGCCGGACTCCTCGGCCGCGCCCTGCTGGTACGCGCCGACGGCAGCCACACCGGCACCCTCGGCGGCCACCCCGTCCTCGACCGCACCGCGGTCGAGGAGACCCGCGCCCTGCTGGACGCCGGGCGCACCACCAGCCTGGAGATCGGCACGGGCTTCGCGCCCGGTGAGGAAGCGGAGGACGAGGACGGTGCGCAGCGCAGCGGATCGCGCTGTGGCCAGCCCGTGGTCCTGCTCGTCGAGTCCGCCGTCCCGCCGCCGCGCATGATCGTCTTCGGTGCCATCGACTTCGCCGCCGCGCTGGTCAGGGTCGGCAAGTTCCTCAACTACCACGTCACGGTCTGCGACGCCCGCCCCGTCTTCGCGACCAGGGCCCGCTTCCCGGACGCCGACGAGATCGTCGTCGACTGGCCGCACCGCTACCTGGACTCCCAGCACCTCGACCCCCGCACGGTGCTCTGCGTGCTGACCCACGACGCCAAGTTCGACGTCCCGCTGCTGGAGCGGGCGCTCAAGCTCCCGGTCGCCTACGTCGGCGCGATGGGCTCGCGCCGCACCCACCTGGACCGCCGGCAACGGCTGCGGGACGTCGGCCTGACCGAACTCGAACTGAACCGGCTGCGCTCACCCATCGGCCTCGACCTCGGCGCACGCACGCCGGAGGAGACCGCCCTCTCCATCGCCGCCGAGATCGTCGCCAACCGCCGCGGCGGCACCGGCGGCCCGCTGACCGGCGCGCATACGCCGATCCATCACGACACGGGCCGGACGGTGGGTCGGATCGGGTCGGTGGCTTGAGGGGGCCGGCCGCGGGCCCCCCCGCAAAAACAGGGTGAAGCTTCCGGGGCGCCGGGTTAGCGTCCCGGGGTGACCAGTGACGACGACCACGCGCGCGCGACCACGGCCCTCCGGGACATCCCCGAGGCCGACCTCGACCAGGCCCTGGACCTGGTCCACCTCGCCTTCCACCTCAAGCCCGCCGACAAGACCCGCGCATACCACCGCAGGATGCTGCACGACTGCACCCGTATCGGTGCCTACGACGACGGGCGGCTGAACGGGGTGGCCGGCGCGCACCGCGTCACCCTCACCGTGCCGGGTGGTCAACTCCCTTGCGCCGCACTGGACTTCGTCTCCGTCGCGCCCACCCACCGGCGCCGCGGCATCCTCACCGCGATGCTGGACGAACTCTGGCGCCGCTGCGCCGACGAGGGCCGGCCGGTGTCCTGCCTCTGGGCGTCCGAGAGCGCCATCTACGGCCGCTTCGGCTACGGCGCCGCCACCGAGTCGTACCGCGTCGAGATCGACTCCTCGCGCCCGCTCGCGCTGCGCGTCGCCCCCGACCGCCGCCCGCTGCGGCTGATCGACCCGGTCGACGCGCCCACCGTGCTCGCCCCGCGCTACGACGCGACCCTGCCGCAGCGCGCCGGCCGCTTCACCCGCGACGCGGCCTGGTGGCGCGAGCATGTGCTGGACCTCGACGGGTCGCGCGGCGGCGACGACCGGGACGGCTTCGGCGCCGCGCGGGTGGTGACGCTGGGCGACCCCGGCGAGACCCCCGCCGGCTATGCCGTCTACCGCACCCGCGGCCCGGGCGAGGACCGCCCCGGAGTGGTCCTCGTCGACGAACTGGAGGCGGAGTCCGCCCCCGTCGCCGCCGCCCTCTGGTCCTACCTCGCCTCGATCGACCTCACCTCGGCGGTACGGGTCCCGGCCCGCCCCGCCGACGACCCGCTCCTGCACCTCGCCGCCGACCGCGACCAGGTGCGCGTCACCGGCCAGGAACCCTCCCTGTGGCTCCGGCTCGTGGACGTCCGCGCCGCGCTGACCACCCGCTCCTGGGCGGCCCCCGTCGACCTCGTCCTCGACCTGCGCGACCCCGCCCTCCCGGCCAACGCGGGCCGCTTCCGCCTGACCGCCGGCCCCGACGGCGCCACCTGGCATCCCACCACCGAGGCCCCCGATCTCTCCCTGGACGTCCGGGAGTTGGCGTCCTGCTACCTCGGCGCCACCCCCCTGCGCCACTTCGTCCACGCCGGACTGCTCACCGAACACACCCCGGGCGCGGCCCGCCAACTGGACGCCGCGCTGGCGACGGAGTGGCTGCCGTTCACCGGGGAGAACTACTGAGCCCCCCGCCCGTGCCCGTCTCCCCGCCCCCACCCCGCCGGGACCGCAGCGCCGCCATCACCAGCACGTCGTGCCAGGTGCCGTCCCAGAAGAGGGCCTCGCGCAGCCGGCCCTCCACCTCGAAGCCGCACTTCTCGTACGCCCGGCGGGCGCGCGGGTTGTAGTCGTAGACCTCCAGCTGTACCCGGTGCAGGCCCACCCGGTCGAAGGCGTGGTCGAGCAGCAGCCGGGTGGCCTCGCTGCCGATGCCGCGGTCGGTGGCGTCCGGGACGAGGGCGATCCGGAAGCTGCCGTGGGCGTTCGGCGGATCGATCTGGCTCAGGGCGAGTTCGCCGAGGAAGTCACCGGTTTCCCGGTCCTCGATGGCGAGGTCCAGACGGTCCGCGCGGTCGGCGCTGCCGGCGCACCACGTCTGCAACTCCGCGAGCGTGAAGTCATGGTGGGTGCCGGTCAGCCGGCGCGTCTCCGGGTCCTGGCAGGCGGTGTGGAAGGCCGCCGCATGCCGGATGGCCAGCGGGGCGAGACGGACCCGGGGGCCGGTGAGCACCGGCTTCTCGGCGAGTGCGGTGGCGTCGATCATGGGGGGATGATGTCCGGGCGGCGGCATCGCGGCAAGGCAATTGTCCGGCCGGGGTGCGCCGCCCGGAGCGAGGGTGCGGCCGGGCACGGGGGAGTGGGCCGGCCGGGAGGGGAGAGGCGTGGAGCTGCGGCAGGTGCGGTACTTCGTCACGGTGGCGCAGGAGCTGCATTTCGGGCGGGCGGCGGAGCGGCTGCATATCGTCCAGTCGGCGGTGAGCCAGCAGATCCGGCGGCTGGAGCGGGAGTTGCAGACCGAGCTGTTCGACCGTTCGGCCCGCCAGGTGCGGCTGACGGCCGTCGGCGAGCGGTTCCTGCCGGAGGCGCGGGCGCTGCTCGCCGCCGAGGAACGGGCCCGCGCCGCCGTCGCCGAGCTGACCGGCGGACGGGGTGCCACCCTGCGCCTGGGCACGAGCACGGGCCTGGGCGCCCACCTCGACCGGGTGCTGGACACCCTGGCCCGCCTCGCCCCGGAGACCCGGGTGGAGCTGGTGGCCGTACGGGCCCGGGACCGGCTCGACCGGGTGGCGTCCGGCGAGCTGGACGCCGCGTTCCTCCGCGGCGATCCGGATGACGCCGGCCGGGACGGGCTGCGCTTCGTCCCGCTGTGGCAGGACCCGCTGGTGGCGGTCGTCCCGGCCCGGCACCCCCTGGCCGCCGCCCCCGGCCCGGTCGCGCTCGCCGAACTCGGTCCCGTACCGCTGGTGCTGACCGCGCGCCGCAACAACCGCGCCCTGGTCGACCTGGTCGTCAACGCCTGCCACGACGCCGGCTTCGTCCCCGTGCCGGGCCCCGTCTACGGCTCGTTGGACGACACCCTGACCGCGATCGGCGCCCGCGGCCCGGAGGACGGACTGTGGACCGTCGTCTACGCCTCGCACGCCCGCCGGCTGAGCACCCCCCGGGTCGCCTTCCTCCCGTTCCGCGACCCGGGCATGGAACTCACCACCTCACTCGCGGTGCGCCGGACCGACCCGCCCGCCGGGGTGGAGCCGCTGCTGCGGGCCTGTACGGCGCCGGACGGGAGCGGGGCGCTCGATCTCGATCGGTGATCGCTGTGTGCACGATCCGCTTCTTGGTCGCACGCGCCGTTCGCGATGGACTGAGGACACGCCGGTCAACCACCGGAAACCCGGGGAGAACCCGGGCCCCCAGGCCGGGCAACACCATGAACCTCTGCGTCCTCTCGTTGCCCAACGGCCTTCCTCAAAGAGGGAGTTCCTCATGCCCACGGTCACCGTTCAGCAGGGCCCGCGCAGCGTCGAACTGAAGCGGGAGCTCGTCAAGCAGATCACCGATGCGTTCGTGGACGCGTACCGCATCCCCGCCGAGACCGTGACGGTCTGGATCCAGGAAGTCCCCGCCGACAGCTGGGGCGCGGCGGGGACTTTGACTGCCGACAAGTAGCCGTCGGACGGGCGGTCCGGCCTTCACGGGGGAGGGCCGGAGCGCCGCCCGTCAGGTAGCCCCCGCCCGCCCTACGGCAACACCCCCGCCCGCCGCGCCGCGACCACTGCTTGAAGGCGGGTGTGGGTGCCCAGCTTGCGCATGGCGGAGCGGAGGTAGCTCTTCACGGTTTCCGGGCCGAGGGTCAGGCGCTCCGCCACCTCCGCGTTCGTGGCGCCCGTTGCGACGCAGGCCAGTACGTCCAGTTCGCGTGGGGAGAGGGCGGGGGCCGCGGCGTCCGTGCCGGGGCGGCGGGAGGAGGCCGTGGCGAGCCGGGCGCAGGCCGCCAGGAGCTGCTGGCGCAGCAGCGGATCGCCGACCCGCTGGGCCAGGCCGCGCAGCTCGCCGTGTGCCTCGCGGACCTCTTCCCACCGGGCCGGATCGTCGGCGGTGGATGGAGCCCCCTGGGCCACCGACAGCAGCCGCGCGGCCTCGTCCTGGAGCAGGAGTGCCTGTTCCAGCTCCCGTGCCACGTCCATGGCGGCCGAGAGCGGACGGTCGCCGAGCCGTACCGGGCGGCGCAGCGCCCCGTACAGCACCCCGCGCACCCGGCGCCGGACGATCACCGGTACGGCGAGCACCGAGCGCAGCCCCTCGGCGGCCACCGCCGCGTCGTACTCATGGCTGATCACCGATGAGGCGCTGTAGTCGGTGACCGCGAGCGGGCGGGACAGCGCCACGGCCTTCCCGCCCAGCCCGTTGCCCCGCACGATGTCCAGGCCGCGCAGCACCGCGGTCTCCGTACCGGCCAGCTCGTTGATGCGGTAGTGCCCCGCACCGGCCCGCAGACCGCCGAACGCCACCGGCAGCCCGCTGTCCCGCCGCAGCCGCGACAGCGCCGCCCGTACGTCCGCCGTCTCGTGGGCATCCGGGTCGAGCCGCACGCCGAACCTCCGCTTCCCCCCATTCGGGGGTGGTGAGACCTGGGCCACTGATTACACGATGGCAGGTAGCGGTGCGGCAATGAGGAGGACATATGACGGACACGGAATCCGGTGCGACGGGGCGCGCGCCGGCCGCCACCGAGGAGTTCCGGGCGGCGCGGGATCTGCTGCTGCGGCACCGGGAGGACTATGCCGCGGCCCGCGCGGCGTTCCACTGGCCGCGCCCGGAGCACTTCAACTGGGCGCTGGACTGGTTCGACACCATCGCCCACGGCAATGACCGCACCGCGCTGCACCTCGTCGAGGAGGACGGCAGTGAGACCCGGCTGAGCTTCGACGCCATGCGCCGCCGCTCCGACCAGGCCGCCAACTGGCTGTCCGGCCAGGGGGTGCGGGCCGGTGACCGCATCGTCATGATGCTCGGCAATCAGGTGGAGCTGTGGGAGACCGCGCTCGCCGCGATGAAGCTGCGCGCCGTCGTCATCCCCGCGACGCCGCTGCTGGGCACCGCCGACCTCGCCGACCGGATCGACCGCGGCCACGCCCGGCACGTCATCGTGCGCGCCGCCGACACCGCCAAGTTCGACGGGGTGGCGGGCGACTACTCCCGGATCGCGGTCGGCGGTGCGCCGGACGGCTGGCTGGCGTACGAGGACGCGTACGACGGCCCCGAGACCTTCGAGCCGGGCGGGCCCACCCGGGCGGACGACGCCCTGATGCTCTACTTCACCTCCGGCACCACCGCGCGCCCCAAGCTCGTCGAGCACACCCACGCCTCGTACCCGATCGGGCATCTCGCGACGATGTACTGGATCGGTCTGCGGCCCGGCGATGTGCATCTGAACATCTCCTCGCCCGGATGGGCCAAGCACGCCTGGTCCAATCTCTTCGCGCCCTGGAACGCCGAGGCCACCGTCTTCCTCCACAACTACACCCGCTTCGACGCGGCCCGGCTGATGGCGGAGATGGACCGGGCCCAGGTCACCAGCTTCTGCGCCCCGCCGACCGTCTGGCGGATGCTCATCCAGGCCGATCTGTCCGCGCTCCGCCAACCGCCGCGGGAGATCGTCGCGGCCGGTGAACCGCTCAACCCGGAGATCATCGAGCAGGTGCGGCAGTCCTGGGGCGTCACCATCCGGGACGGCTTCGGGCAGACCGAGACCGCCGTCCAGGTGGCCAACACCCCTGGTCAGACCGTCAAGCCGGGCTCCATGGGCCGTCCCACCCCCGGTTTCGACGTCGTCCTCCTCGACCCGGTCAGCGGCGAGCCCGGCGACGAGGGGGAGATCGCCCTCGACCTCTCCGCCCGGCCGGTCGGCCTGATGACCGGCTACCACGGGGACCCGGCACGCACCGCGGAGGCGATGGCCGACGGCTACTACCGCACCGGCGACATCGGCAGCCGCGACCGCGACGGCTGGATCACCTACATCGGACGCGCCGACGACGTCTTCAAGGCGTCCGACTACAAGATCTCCCCGTTCGAGCTGGAGAGCGCCCTGCTGGAGCACGAGGCGGTCGCCGAGGCCGCCGTGGTGCCGGCTCCCGATCCGCTGCGGCTGGCCGTGCCCAAGGCGTATGTGGTGCTGGCGGCCGGGTGGTCGCCCGGCCCGGAGACCGCGAAGCTGATCTTCGAGCACTCCCGTGCGGTGCTGGCCCCCTACAAGCGCATCCGGCGGCTGGAGTTCGCCGAGCTGCCGAAGACCGTCTCCGGCAAGATCCGCCGTATCGAGCTGCGTGAACGCACCGCGCAGGGCGACGGCGGCGCCGAGTACTGGGAGGAGAACCACCGATGAACCAGCAGCAGCCGGAGCTGTCGTACGCCAGTGGGACCGCCGGGCGGCCGCTGCTCGGCCACACCATCGGCACCGATCTGACCCGCACCATCGCCCGGTTCGGCGACCGGGAGGCGCTGGTCGAAGTGGCGAGCGGCCGCCGCTGGAGCTACGCCGAACTGGGCCGCGCGGTCGACGAGGTGGCGCTCGGCCTGCTCGCCAAGGGCGTCGCCAAGGGCGACCGGGTCGGCATCTGGGCACCCAACTGCGCCGAGTGGGTCCTCGTCCAGTACGCCACCGCCCGTATCGGCGCGATCCTCGTCAATGTCAACCCCGCCTATCGCGTCCACGAGTTGGGCTACGTCCTGCGGCAGGCCGGCATCAGCGTCCTGGTGTCCGCGACGCACCACAAGACCAGCGACTACCGCGGGATGGTCGAGCAGGTACGTGCCGAGAGCCCGGAGCTGCGCGAGGTGATCTACCTCGGCGACGACACCTGGGGCGCACTGCTGGCGGCCGGCGCCACCGTCCCGCCCCAACGGCTCACCGCCCGCGAACAGGAGCTGACCGCCGACGACCCGGTCAACATCCAGTACACCTCGGGCACCACCGGCTTCCCCAAGGGTGCCACCCTCTCCCACCACAACATCCTCAACAACGGCTACTGGGTCGGCGAGACCCTCGCCTACACCGAACAGGACCGGGTGTGTCTGCCGGTGCCCTTCTACCACTGCTTCGGCATGGTCATGGGCAACCTCGGCAGCACCTCGCACGGCGCCTGCATCGTCATCCCTGGCCCCGCCTTCGAGGCCGCCGCCACCCTGCGGGCCGTCCAGGACGAACGCTGCACCTCCCTCTACGGCGTCCCCACCATGTTCATCGCCGAGCTCAACCACCCCGACTTCGCCTCCTACGACCTCTCCTCGCTGCGCACCGGCATCATGGCGGGCTCGCCGTGCCCCGAGGAGGTGATGAAGCGGGTGGTCACCGAGATGCACATGACCGAGGTCTCCATCTGCTACGGCATGACCGAGACCTCACCGGTCTCCACCCAGACCCGCCGGGACGACGACCTCGCCCACCGCACCGGGACCGTCGGCCGGGTGCTGCCGCACATCGAGGTGAAGGTCGCCGATCCGGCGAGCGGGGTGACCGTGCCCCGCGGCACCCCCGGCGAACTGCGCACCCGCGGCTACAGCGTGATGCTCGGCTACTGGGCGGAACCCGAGCGCACCGCCGAGGTCATCGACCCGGCCCGGTGGATGCACACCGGTGATCTCGCGGTGATGAACGACGACGGCTACGTCCGGATCGTCGGCCGCATCAAGGACATGATCATCAGGGGCGGTGAGAACGTCTACCCGCGCGAGATCGAGGAGTTCCTCTACTCCCACCCCAAGATCGCCGATGTCCAGGTCGTCGGCGTCCCCGACGAGAAATACGGCGAGGAGATCGCCGCCTGCGTCATCCTCCGCGATCCCGAAGACCCGCTCACTCAGGACGAGTTGGCCGCCTACTGCCGCTCCCGCCTCGCCCACTACAAGGTGCCGCGCCACCTGGAGATCCTCGACGCCTTCCCGATGACCGTCAGCGGCAAGGTCCGCAAGATCGAACTGCGTGAGCGGCTGGCGAAGGGGCTGGGACGGGTGCCGCGGTGATTCGGTGGTGTTCAGCCCCGCCGCTCTCCCGGCCAGTCCAGCAGCAGCCGCTGCGCCTTGGGCAGCGAGGCGACCACGAGGTCGTACGAGTCCTCGATCATGTCCAGCACCAGCCGGTCGGGAAGGTCCCCGTCCAGGGAAACGGTGTTCCAGTGCCGCTTGTTGAGGTGGTAGCCCGGCACCACCTCGGGGTGCGCCGCCCGCAGCCGCTCCGCCAGCTCGGGCTCGCACTTGAGGCTCACGGTCAGCGGCGCATCCGTCAGCGTCGTCAGCGCGAAGATCTTGCCGCCGACCTTGAAGGTGGACACATCAGGGTGCCGCGGGAAGGGGAATTCCTCGGTCGCACCGTTGAAATCCAGGCAGACGGCCCGCAGGGCATTCGCGTCGATCATGCTCACATTCTCCCCGGCCGGGGGCCGGTCGCGGGCGTGGCGGGCGCACCCGGCCGCCACGTTTCACGGAGCCGGCCGGGCGCTCCCGGGCCTCTCCGCTCCCTCCCGGGTATCGATTCTCAAATCACCGAAGGGGGAGTACTGTTTCTGAAATCGAAGCAGAGTCGGTCGTCCGGAAGCGGAGCGGCGCGCAGCGGTACGCCGTCAACTCCCGGAACGGGCGCCCGAGTCCGCACCACACAGAAATGAGGAGCAATGGATTTCCCTGCGTTAGCGGTACGCGACGCCGTCGCCCGTGCGCTCGCCGAGGACGGCTGCCGGGACGATGTCACCACCCGCTGGAGTGTGCCCGCGGGGCTGCGTGCGCAGGCCGAGATCATCGCGAAGCAGCCGGGGGTGATCAGCGGACTGCCCGCCGTTTCCGAGGTGTTCCGCCAGCTCGACCCCGACGTGACGGTGGAGGTGCTGGTGGCGGAAGGGACGCTCGTTTCACCGGGCCGGACGCTGGTCCGTCTCACCGGCGAGGCGCGCAGCCTGATCACCGGGGAACGCACCGCGCTGAATTTCCTCCAGCGCATGTGCGGCATCGCCACGCTGACGAAGCAGTACGCGGACCTGGTCGCCGACCTGGACGCCAAGGTCCTCGACACCCGCAAGACGGCCCCCGGGCTGCGGTCCCTGGACAAGTACGCCGTGACGTCCGGCGGCGGCACCAGCCACCGGCTCGACCTCTCGGCCATGGTGCTGCTCAAGGAGAACCATCTGGCAGCCGCCGGCGGCGTCAGCGCGGCGATCGACGCGGTCCGCGCCGGCATGGCGGCCGAGGGCCGGGAGACGCTCATCGACATCGAGGTGGAGACCGTCGCGGAGGCGGAGGAAGCACTGCGCGCGCGGGTGCCCTGGATCATGCTCGACGACATGACGCTCGACGAGATCAGGCAGGTCGTCCGGGCCCGGGCGGAGCTCGCCCCCGGTGCCGGAATCGTCCTCGAAGCCTCCGGCGGAGTCACCCCGGAACGACTGCGGCCGATCGCCGAGGCCGGGGTGGACATGGTCTCCATCGGCGCGCTCACCCACAGCGCCCCGGCCCTGGACCTCAGCATGCTGCTGACCGCGACACCCCGCGCATGACCGGCATCTCGCCGACGGCCCCCGGCCCCGTACCGGCGGCGGACGTCACCGTCGACGGCACCGGCCTGCTCTGCGTGGCCCTCCTCCTGCGGCTGCGGGCCGAGATCGCCGAGGCCGGGCCGGGCACGGTCGTGCATGTCATCGCGACCGATCCGGCGGCTCCGCTCGATCTGCCGGCCTGGTGCCATATGACCGGCCATCACTATCTCGGCCCTATATCGAACGACGGCGCGGACGGCACCGTCTATGCCCTCCGCCTCTCCGCCGACGCCCGCCCCACCCGCCCCGACGCACCGTGGCGCACGGACGACCGGCCGAAGGCGGACACGGAGCGCTGACCGGCCGTCTCAGTCCTCCCCGCGCTCCCAGCCGGCCTCCCGGCGCATCGCCACCCGCGGCCAGCGGTCCAGCCCCAGCGCCGCCTCGTGGGCGCGGATCGCCCGTAGGCCCGGGGTGAGTTCGGCCTCGGGGAGCACCCGGAATCCGATCCGGGCGTAATACGGGGCGTTCCACGGCACCTCGGTGAAGGTGGTGAGGGTCAGCGCGACCGGACCGCCGTCCTTCCCCCGGCGGCTTGAGGGCAGGGGAGCCGCCTTTCTCGCCCGGTCGATGAGGGCCCGGCCGATGCCACGGTGGGCGTACTCCGGGTGGACCGAGACCTGCTCGATATGGGTGCAGCCGTCGACCGGCTCCCACAGCAGATAGCCGACCGGGCGGCCGCCCTCGCCGCCCGGCCCGGCTTCCTCGTACGCGGCCAGCGCCCGCCCCGCCCGCTGGAACTCCGTCAACTGTGCGATCGACGGCGGCTCGTCGTCGGCGATCGCCGCCATGCCGAGAGCGCGGAAGGGCTCCCCGGCCGCACGCTCGATGGCGCGCAGCACGGGCAGTTCGTCGAGGGCGGGCACCTGAATGATCACGGGACCAGTGTCGCCGGTTCCGAGGAGGCGGGCGAGCGGGTTTTGTGGCGGGTGGGGGCCGCGGCGGTCCAGCGGGTGCCGGCGACGGTCACCCCGGCTGCCCCCTCACCGCCCCGCCGCCCCATATCTGATCAGTTCGTCGGCCGGGTCGTTGACCGGTTGTGGGGTGCCGGTGAGGTCCATGACGAAGAGGGGGAGGCGGAGGTCGTCGGCGCGGGTGCGGGCGTCCCGGGCGTAGCCGGCGAGGGAGAAGAAGACGGCTATGGCGGAGTCGTTGAGGCCGTTGAGCCAGACGCATTCGATCTCGCGCAGCTTGGTAGCGCGGGTGGTCGGGTCGACCTGGGCGACCACGCCCGTGCCGCGCAGGTCCACTCCGGAGGCGGTGCGTTCCTGGGTGCGGGCGACATCGGCGTAGCCCAGCCACTTCAGATACTGCTCGGCGGCCGTGACGCAGTCGCGGGCCGTGCGGATGGTGACCGGGCGGAACGCGGGCCGCAGGAGGGCGCGTGCGGGGTCGGCGGCCGGCGGTGGTGCGGACTTCGGGGCGGGCTTCGGCGCGGGCGGGCCGGAGGTCGGGAAGTTCGGGGGCGGCAGGGCGGGCGCCGGGGCGACGGGGACCCGGACGACCGTGCCGCAGGCGCAGCCGGACTCCGGGGCCGGCCACTCGTCCTGCCGGCCGCAGACCTCACAGCGCACCTCCACCCAGGAGGCTTGCCAGGTGCGGTGGAGTATCTCGACGGGAACCCCGCCGCGCAGTACGGGCATGGTGAGCGGGGCCCCGCAGGCGCACGGGAAGGTGGGCGGGGTGAAGGCGTTCTCGCGGCGGCACGTGGGGCACCGCACCGGCACGCTGTCGGCCATGGTCGGCTCCTGGCAGGTCGGGCGGCAGACAGGTCGGATCTGCTGCTGCCCCCATGGTCCCTCCAAAGTCGGGTGCCGGGGGCCGAATTGCGGCGGTGAGTGCCGGGTGGGGGAGAAACGAGGGGAGTCACGGCGCACGGAGCGGGCGCGTCGCGGTGCGGACGGCTCGCCGTGCTGCGACAGGGCCCGGCGTCCGTGACCGTACGGAGGCCGGGCCCTGTAGTGGTTTCCGTCCGGCAGCGCGGGCAATCGGGCGCGACCGGACATCGCACCGCCGGACGGAGTCTGGGGGTGGGGGAGGCGGGCTCCGCGGCGGGGGAGCGGGCTCGCCCTTCCTGTCGGGCGAGCGCTGCCACCGCACTGCGTGCTCCCGTATGCCGCGGAGCTCGCACTCCCGCTCCGTACCGCCGGCACCCCTCAATGGACCGCCGGTACGGAAGCACGAGGAACTGACCTCCCGTCAGTCCTCGCGCAGCTCGCGGACCCTGGCCTCGACGCGCTTGCCGTAGTCCGTGTCGGCGGCGTGGAAGTGGGCGAGGTTCTTCTCGATCACGTCGTCGCGGCCGACCTGGGAGAGGCCGCCGGCGATGTTGTCCACCAGCCGCTTCTTCTCGTCCTCCGACATCAGCCGGTAGAGCTCACCGGCCTGGAAGAAGTCGTCGTCCTTGGTGTGCGCGGGCGCCTCATGGGTGCCGACGTGGCCGGAGACGGCGAGCGGGGCGGAGAGCGGCCGGCCGGTCTGCACCGGGCCGCTGTAGGAGTTGGGCTCGTAGTTCTTGGCGTACCGGTCGTAGCCGTTGGTCGCCATGAGGCCGTCCCGGCCATAGTTGGCGGCCTCGGTCGCCTTGGGGGCGTTCACCGGCAGCTGGGTGTGGTTGACGCCCAGGCGGTAGCGGTGGGCGTCGGCGTAGGCGAACAGCCGGCCCTGGAGCATCTTGTCCGGGGACGGGCCGATGCCCGGCACGAAGTTGTTCGGGGAGAACGCGGACTGCTCGACCTCGGCGAAGACGTTGTCGGGGTTGCGGTCGAGGACCAGCCGGCCCACGCGCTGAAGCGGGTAGTCGCGGTGCGGCCACACCTTCGTCAGGTCGAAGGGGTTGAAGCGGTAGTCGGCCGCCTCGGCCGCCGGCATGATCTGCACGTACAGCGTCCAGGAGGGGTACACGCCCCGCTCGATGGACTGGAGCAGGTCGGTCTGGTGGCTGTTCGGGTCCGAGCCGGACAGCGCGGCGCCCTGCTCGGCGTCCAGGCAGCGGATGCCCTGGTTGGTCTTGAAGTGGTACTTGACGAAGAATGCCTCGCCCTCGGCGTTCGTCCACTGGTAGGTGTGCGAGCCGTAGCCGTTCATGTGGCGGTAGGAGGCCGGGATGCCGCGGTCGCCCATGAGCCAGGTGATCTGGTGGGTGGCCTCGGGGGAGTGGGCCCAGAAGTCCCAGACGTTGTCCGGCTCCTGCTTGCCCGTGAAGGGGTCGCGCTTCTGCGAGTGGATGAAGTCGGGGAACTTGATCGGGTCCTTGATGAAGAACACGGGGGTGTTGTTGCCGACGAGGTCGTAGTTGCCCTCTTCGGTGTAGAACTTCAGGGCGAAGCCACGCGGGTCACGGGCCGCGTCCGGGCCGCCGAGGCTGTCGGCGACGGTCGAGAAGCGGATGAACGTCTCGGTCCGCTTGCCGACGGTGTCGAGGAAGCCGGCGTGGGTGAAGGCGGTGACGTCGTCGGTCACCTCGAAGTAGCCGTACGCGCCGGAGCCACGGGCGTGCACCACGCGCTCCGGGATGCGCTCGCGGTTGAAGCGGGCGAGCTTCTCCAGCAGGTGCTGGTCCTGGAGGACGAGCGGGCCGCCGACGCCGGCGGTGGCGGAGTTCTGGTTGTCGGCGACGGGGGCGCCAGCCTCCGTAGTGAGAAAGCGCGCCGTCAGCGTGGGCTTCGACATGGTGACCTTCCGTACGAGAGCGCGGAAGTTGGCTTCCGCATGTCGGAGCGTAAGAAGGGCTCCGACCAAACGTCAACAGTTTGTTGAAACAAACCTGGGGTGTCCAGGGGTGTTCCGGGCGGCGGCCACACCTGGGCGCGACAGGACAAGTGTCGGCGCGGCCGCCGCCCGGAAGCGGAGGGGAAGGGAAGCGTCAGGGGGCCCCGGCCTCCGGGAGCCGGGTCGCCGCGTGCGGACGGCTTCCTCGTGGCGGCGCGCAGGGCCCGAGCTGGGGCCCTGCGCCGCCGTGGACTGAGGTGCCGGTGGTGTGTCCGGAGAGGCGTTCGACGCCGCGCAGGAGGGCGGAGTGGTCGAGGCCGCCGTCGCCCTGGGCGCGCAGGGAGGCGACGAGTTGG
>NZ_JBHXFI010000079.1:0-27009 GCF_042724075.1 Streptomyces sp. NPDC127097
GCACAGACCTGCTGTGCGGCGGCCGCGCCACCGGTGCGAACGTCCCCTAACGCACCGGAGTGAAGTCGCGGGCCCCGATGTATTCCGGGCGCCGGACCGGTGCCGCGAACGGCTCCACCGCTTCGTTCTCCACGCTGTTGAAGACGATGAAGACATTGCTGCGCGGGTAGGGCGTGATGTTGTCGCCCGAGCCGTGCATGGCGTTGCAGTCGAACCACGTCGCCGAGCCGGCCGAACCCGTGAAGAGACGGATCCCGTGCTTGTCCGCCATCTTCGTCAGCACCTCGTCCGACGGGATGCCCGCGTCCTGCATCTGGAGTGACCGCTTGTAGTTGTCCTTCGGCGTCTCGCCCTCACAGCCCACGAAGTGCTGGTGCGAGCCGGGCATGATCATCAAGCCGCCGTTGGTGTCGTAGTTCTCCGTCAGCGCGATCGAGACCGACACGGTGCGCATGTTGGGCAGCCCGTCCTCGGCGTGCCAGGTCTCGAAGTCGGAGTGCCAGTAGAAGCCGGAGGCACCGAAGCCCGGCTTCACATTGATCCGCGACTGGTGGACATACACGTCCGAGCCGAGGATCTGGCGGGCCCGGCCGACCACCCGCGGATCGGAGACCAGCTTGGCGAACACCTCGCTGATCTTGTGCACCTCGAACACGGTCCGTACGTCCTGTGACTTCGGCTCGACGATGGAGCGCGGGTCGGCGCGCATCGTCGGGTCGAGCACGAGCCGGTCCAGTTCGGCGCGGTACACCGCGACTTCTTCCGGCGTGAGCAGTTCCCCGATGGCGAAAAAGCCGTCGCGTTCGAAGTCGCTCAGCTCGGACGGCTCGAAGGGGCCGGCCGTTCCGGGCTGCGACCACACCACCGGGTCCTTCCGCGGGGTGATGACCTCAGCGGTCCCACGGGTCGGGTACAGGTCGGCGGTGCGCTCGGGTGCGGTGGTCATGGTGTTGCCTTCCTCTCCTCTCGTACGGAATCTGGCTTACGTGCGTGTGCGTGCCTCCTGGGCGCTGCCGGACGGGGCAGCAGGCGGGCGGCGCCTCAGACCGTCTCGGGCTCAGACTCCGGTTCGGTGAGAAGCGGGTAGACCCCGTTCTCGTCGTGGTCCTCGCGGCCGGTGACGGGCGGGTTGAAGACACACACGCAGCGGAAGTCCTCCTTGATCCGCATGGTGTGCTTCTCGTGCCCGTCGAGCAGGTACATCGTGCCCGGCGTGATGGTGTATTTCTCGCCGGTCTCATCGTTCGTGAGCTCGGCCTCACCCTCTACGCAGAGTACGGCCTCGATGTGGTTCGCGTACCACATCGACGTCTCGGTCCCGGCGTACAGCGTGGTCTCGTGCAGCGAGAAGCCGACGCGCTCCTTCGCGAGCACGATGCGCTTGCTCTCCCAGGTGCCGGACTTGGCCTTGACGTGGCGGTCGGTGCCTTCGATGTCCTTGAAGGATCGGACGATCACGGTGACTCGGTGCCTTTCTGTGGAACGGTAAGGATCTCTGGGGCCGTTGGGCCGATCAGGCGCAGTCGCGGACCGCGCGGGCGAGGATGCGGAGTCCCTCGTCCAGTTCCTCGGGGGTGGTCGTCAGTGCGGGGAGCAGTTTGACGACCTCGCTCTCCGGGCCGGAGGTCTCGATCAGCAGGCCCAGCTCGAAGGCGCGGGCCGCGATCTTGTCGGCCAGGGGCTTGGGGGTGCACTCCAGGCCCCACACGAGACCGCGGCCCCGGTACTCGACGATGGTGTCCGGATGCTCCTCGGCGATCGCCTTCAGGTGTGCCTCGACGATCTCACCGCGGGCGAGAGTCTGCTTCTCCATCTGGCCGTCGGCCCAGTAGGTGTCCAGCGTCGCGGCGGCGGTCACGAAGGCCGGGTTGTTGCCGCGGAAGGTGCCGTTGTGCTCGCCCGGCTCCCAGATGTCCAGCTCAGGCTTGAACAGGGTGAGCGCGAGCGGCAGGCCGTAGCCGCTGATGGACTTCGAGACGGTGACGATGTCCGGCACGATGCCCGCCTCCTCGAAGGAGAAGAAGGCACCCGTACGGCCGCAGCCCATCTGGATGTCGTCGACGATGAGCAGCATGTCCCAGCGCTCGCACAGGTCGGCGAGGGCGCGCAGCCACTCGGCACGGGCGACGTTGATGCCGCCCTCGCCCTGGACCGTCTCGACGATCACGGCGGCGGGGGTGTTGAGACCGGAGCCCTGGTCCTCCAGCAGCCGCTCGAACCACAGGAAGTCCGGGTAGGTGCCCTCGAGGTAGTTGTCGAACGGCATCGGGGTGCCGTGCACCAGCGGGATACCGGCGCCGGCCCGCTTCATGGAGTTACCGGTGACGGCCAGCGCGCCCAGCGACATGCCGTGGAAGGCGTTGGTGAAGGACACGATCGACTCGCGGCCCTTGACCTTACGGGCCAGCTTCAGCGCGGCCTCGACGGAGTTGGCGCCCGTCGGGCCCGGGAACATGACCTTGTAGGGCAGGTCACGGGGCCGCAGGATGATGTTCTGGAACGACTCCAGGAAGGCCCGCTTGGCCGTGGTGGACATGTCCAGGCCGTGGGTGACGCCGTCCCGCTCGATGTAGTCGATCAGGGCGCGTTTGAGGACGGGGTTGTTGTGGCCGTAGTTGAGTGACCCGGCGCCGGCGAAGAAGTCGAGGTAGGTGTGGCCGTCCTCGTCGGTCATGCGGCTGCCCTGCGCACGGTCGAAGACGGTGGGCCAGCTACGGCAGTAGCTGCGGACCTCCGACTCCACGGTCTCGAAGACGCTCAGATCGGGCTGGGTGATGGTCACAGCATGCTCCTGGGAGATGAGTGGCGAAAGGTGAGGAAGTCTGTTGGGGGGGGCTGGGCGGGACCGGCGGTGTCACGGGGTGTGGTGCCGGGTTCCGCGTGACCGCTGCGGCGCCGTCGTCGCGCGGTCCTGGGTGCGTCAGTGCCCCGAGCGGGCCGGTGGCGCGAACGGGCCGATGAGGTGCAGCACCTCCGGCTCGTGGCCCTGCTCCGGGAACAGCCCTGCGTCGAAGAGCACCTCGCTCTTGAGGGGCACTGAGTGCCGCTCGGCGAAGGACGCGAACAACCGGTTGGATGCGGTGTTGTCGGGGGTCACCGTGG
This sequence comes from Streptomyces sp. NPDC127097, assembly GCF_042724075.1. Lineage (NCBI taxonomy): Bacteria > Bacillati > Actinomycetota > Actinomycetes > Kitasatosporales > Streptomycetaceae > Streptomyces > Streptomyces sp. NPDC127097. The sequence goes on from NZ_JBHXFI010000079.1 coordinate 3,103, forward strand.
TCTCGACGAAACGTACGCCCAGCTCGTCCCTGGCCCGGGCGGCGAGCCCGTCCAGGAGTGCGGCCGCCAGTCCCTGCCCACGGTGCGCGTCGTCGACGGCGACCTGCCAGACGACGAGGGTCTCCGGGCGCTCCGGGCGGAGGTATCCGGTGATGAAGGCGGCCGGCTCGCCCTCCGCGTCGCGCGCGACGACGGAGGTGGCGGCGAAGTCGCGACACCACAGGAGGTAGCTGTACGAGGAGTTGAGATCCAGCGCCTTCGAGTCTCGGGCGATGCGCCAGATCGCGGCTCCGTCCTCCACGCGTGGGGTGTCGAGCTTGAAGCCCTCCGGAAATTCTCTGATATCGCTTCGGGCACCGGCATGGTCTGCTTGTGCGGCGGTCATGGGAATTAAATTTACCCAGGGAAAAAGGAAATTGCATCGCGGGCAGGGGTTACGTAAGCGGCCAAGGTGTGTTATCGCGCGTGGGCGCCCGTACGCGCGATGCCACCGCGAGATGTCCCCATTTGACCAGGAGGTTCGGGGTGAAACGGACACGCTGTGTAGTCGGTCACAGCTCCGTAACGCCCATGAGATCCGTCCGAATTACGGAACTTGCCGCTAGCGAAATCTTGGCGTTTGAGGTGCGGAAAAGCGGGCAGAAGAATACGGGAAGCTGTACGTCTGAAGAATTGGGAATTCGCCGCCGGAAGGCAGGTCGGAAGGCCCATGGAAACCTGCGCGGCAAGGCCGTGACAAGACCGCGAGAACATGCGCGAGGCGATCTCCCGGAACGCTGCGGGAAACGTACGGAGAGTCGCGGAGAACGCGCGGAGAACTGTGCGGCGAGGGTAGTGGAAGCCGTACGGAGAGTGCACGGAGAACGGTCCGGGGTGAATGTCCGGCGGGGCGCCCGCGTTCCCGGAAAACGGCCGGGGAAATGCGACCGGGCAACGGCTGCGACCGCCGCGGCCGGCCGCCGTGCGGCGCCGCCTACAGTGCCGGTATGACGTCCATGAGTGAAGGTGCGGTGCTGCACCTCAAGGGGAGGGTCCTCGTCGGACCGGACGAGGTGCGTGACGAGCTGTGGGTGGTCGACGGCCGGGTGACATTCGACCGGCCGGTGATGGCACGGGATGCCACCACCGTGACGGGCTGGGCCCTGCCGGGCCTGGTCGACGCCCACTGCCACGTGGGCCTGGACGCACACGGCCCGGTGGACGCCCCCACCAGCGAAAAGCAGGCGCTCACCGACCGTGACGCCGGCACCCTGCTGATCCGCGACGCCGGATCCCCCTCCGACACCCGCTGGGTCGACGACCGCGAGGACCTGCCGCGCATCATCCGGGCCGGCCGCCACATCGCCCGTACCAAGCGCTACATCCGCAACTACGCGCACGAGATCGAGCCGGAGGACCTGGTCGCGTACGTCGCTCAGGAGGCCCGCCGCGGCGACGGCTGGGTCAAGCTCGTCGGTGACTGGATCGACCGCTCCACGGGCGATCTGGCGGCCTGCTGGCCCCGGGGAGCGGTCGAGGCCGCCATCGCCGAGGCCCACCGCCTGGGCGCCCGGGTGACCGCGCACTGCTTCGCCGAGGACACCCTCGCCCCGCTCGTCGAGGCCGGGATCGACTGCATCGAGCACGCCACCGGGCTCACCGAGGAGACCATCCCGCTGTTCGCCGAGCGCGGCGTGGCCATCGTCCCCACGCTCGTCAACATCGCCACCTTCCCGCGGCTCGCGGACGGGGGCGCGGCGAAGTTCCCGCGCTGGGCGGACCACATGCGGCGCCTGCACGACCGCCGCTACGACACCGTCCGGGCGGCCTACGACGCCGGAGTGCCCGTCTTCGCCGGGACGGACGCCGGCGGCTCGCTCGCCCACGGCCTGGTCGCCGAGGAGGTCGTCGAGCTGACCCGGGCCGGGCTGCCCGCCGTGGCGGCCCTCTCCGCGACCACCTGGGGCGCCCGGGACTGGCTCGGCCGCCCCGGCCTCACCGAGGGCGCCCCGGCGGACCTGGTGGTCTACGGGAGCGATCCGCGCGAGGACGTCCGGGTGCTGGCGGCGCCGCGCCGGGTGGTGCTGCGGGGGCGGATCGTTGGGTAGCCACCGGGGTGACCCGGTGAACCGGCCCGGTCAACGCGGGTCACCCGGGAGGTGGGGCGGCTGGGGCTCCGGTGGTGCCCCGTGTCGCAGGAATCGAATACAGGCACGGAAACCACCCATTGGAATGAACTGACGCCACGTGGCTGCCCGTTCACCCTCGGTACGGCCACGATGTGCGGGTCGATGCCGTCGGCCCGCGCGATGTCCCCCATTGGCGCGGCCGGCGGCTCCATTTCTCCTGTGAGGGTTCCACACACGTGTCCACCAGTCCCACCAGCTCCTTCGGCATGCCCCGACGCCTCGCCGCGACCCTCGTCGCCACCGCGCTCACGGCCGGTCCCGCCGTCCTCCTCGGCGCCGTCCCCGCGCATGCCACCGGAGACCATGGCCCGGCCCGCGGCACCGCCGACGCGGTCGTGCTGCGCACCGGCGTGAACGTCGGGCTGCTCAACAAGACGGTCGACGTCCCGCTGAACGTCGCCCTCAACGAGGTGCACGCCCCGGCCTCGGCCAGCAAGACCGCGCTCACCGTCAAGCTCGACGGCATCGACCACGGCAAGCCGTTCAGCGTGCTGCGCGCCGACGCCGCCACCGCGCGGGCCACCGCCGACCGCCGGGCGGCCGAGGGCTACGCCAACCTCGTGCGGGCGAAGGTGCATCTGCCCGGTCTGCCGCTGCTGTCCGTGATCGAGGTCCAGCAGGTCACCGCCAAGGCCGTCTGTGCGGCGGGCGCGCGGCCCCGGGCCGAGTCGAACGTGCTGGGCACCGTGCGCGTCCTGGGCCAGAAGGTCACCCTCACCGCGGGCGGCACGACCAAGGTCAAGGTGCCGGGGGTGGGCCAGGTGCGGCTCGACCTGTCCAAGAAGAACGTCACGTCCAAGGGCGCCGCGGCCACCGCCCTCGACCTCGATGTCTCCGTCAACCCGCTGAAGCTGAACGTCGCCGACGTGCACGGCCGGGTCACGCTGGCCAAGGCCACCTGCACCACGCCGCGCGGCAAGGCGCCCGAGGACAACGGCTCCGGCGGTACCAGCGGCGGCCAGACCAGCGGCGGCCAGACCGGCGGCGGCGCCGAGCCGGCCGGCGGCAAGGGCACCGAGGTGCACCGGACGGGCTCCGGGACCAGCACCCAGAACCTCGCGGAGACCGGCGGCAGCTCGGCCACTCCGTACCTCGCCGGCGGCGCCGGGCTGCTGCTCGCCGCGGGCGCCGGTGCGATGGTCTTCGCCCGCCGGCGCCGGGGGGCCGCAGCGCAGGGCGCCCGCGGCTGACCGACCCCGTACACCGCGCCGGTGCTGTGGGGGCGTCGCGCGCGGTGTACGGCCCGGGGTGTGCCGCGCGGGCCGCGGACCGAACGGCGCACCCCACCCCCGCCGGGAACCCCGCACAGCGCGGTCCGGCGGGGGCCGGCCGGGAAAGACCGCCGGAGCCCGCGCGCTACCCGAGCACCTCGCCCAGGGCCGTCACGAAGCGGTCCGTCGTGGCCCGGTCGCGCACCGCGAGCCGCAGCCAGTCGGGGCCCAGGCCGGGGAAGGTGTCACCACGGCGCACCGCGAAGCCGCGGTCCCGCAGCGCGGCCCGCACCCGGTCCGCTTCCGGCAGCCGGATCAGCACGAACGGGCCCGCCGCCGGCCCCGCCGTCCGGATTCGCGGGAAGGCGCCGAGCCGGGCCAGCAGATGGTCCCGGTCCACGGCGATCTCCTCGGCCGCCGCGGCCGCCTCCGCCAGCGCCCGCGGCGTACAGCACGCCTCGGCGGCGGCCAGGGCGGGACTGGAGACCGGCCACAGCGGCTGGGCCCGCTCCAGGGCGGCGACGGTCTCCTCGGCGGCCAGCACATAGCCGATCCGCAGCCCGGCCAGCCCCCAGGTCTTGGTGAGGCTGCGCAGCACCACCAGCCCCGGCAGATCCGTGCGCCCGGCCAGCGCCGCCCGCTCACCGGGCACCGCGTCCATGAACGCCTCGTCCACCACCAGCGTCCGGCCCGGCCGCGCCAGGGAGGCCAGCACCTCCGCGGGGTGCAGGACCGAGGTGGGGTTGGTGGGGTTGCCGACGACGACCAGATCCGCGTCCTCCGGCACGGCGGCCGGGTCCAGCCGGAAGCCGTCCCGCGCGTCGAGCAGCACCCGCCCGACCTCGTGCCCGGCGTCCCGCAGCGCCGCCTCGGGCTCGGTGAACTGCGGATGCACCACCACCGGACGGCGGGCCGGCAGGGCGCGCGCGAGCAGCACGAACGCCTCCGCGGCCCCCGAGGTGAGCAGCACCCGGTCGGTGGGCAGCCCGTGCCGCGCCGCCACCGCCCGGCGGGCCGCCCGGCCGTCGGGGTACGCGGCGAGACCGTCCAGCGACGCGGCGATCCGCGCCTTGAGCCAGGCCGGGGGAGTGCCGGTGCGGACATTGACCGCCAGATCCGTCAGCCCGGCGTCCGCGCCCCGTACTTCGGCGTCGCCGTGATGCCGCAGATCGGGTTCGGGCGGGGCGGCCGGGCCGGGGTCCGGGAGCCGGGCGGCCGCGGTGCGTGGGGGCATGCTCACCGTTCCCCGGCGCCCGCGGTCAGGGAAGCGCCCGGCCAGGCCGCGCCGGGTGCCCGCCGGGCGTCCTCCGCCGCCGCCCGGCAACTGCACGGCGCGGCGCCGAACGGCGGCTCGCCCGCCACCGCCGCGCGGTAGCGCTCCATGATCACGTCGGCCACCTCGGGCTCCGGGCCGATCACCGTCGCGCCGAAGACGTCGGTGCCGGGGTGCGCCGCGGCCCAGCCCTCGGCCTGCATGTGCAGCCGCTCCACCGGGCCGCCGGGCAGCAGGAAGTAGGGCAGAACCACGATCCGGCCCTCTTCGCCGGGGCCCGCCGCGGCCGCCAGCGCCCGGCACCGGTCCAGGCCCGCCGGGACGTCGGGTGCCGCCTGCGAGACGAACGCGGTCTCCACGCCCGCGAAGCCGCGCCCCTCCCACAGCAGCCGCGCGGCCCGGGCCACCTCGGCATTGGCGTACGGATCGGTCGCGCCGTGGCCCACCAGCAGCACCGTGGTGCGGGCCCGGTCAGCGGGCTTGCGGGCGCCGCTGCCCAGCGCCTGGTCCAGCCGCCGCTCCAGTACGTCGAGCAGCCTGGGGTGCGGCCCCAGTTCGGCGCCGCAGACATGGGCGAGCCCGGGGTGGCGCTCGCTCGCCCGCGCCAGCACCGTGGGCAGTGCCTCCGGGACCGGGCCGGTCGGGGCGGTCAGCAGGGGTATGACGGCGAGCCGGTCCGCGCCCCGCTCGACGAGACCGTCGACGGCGTCGGACAGCGGCAGCGGCGAGCCGGGGACGCCGAAGAACCCGCCGGCGACCGGCACCTCGGGGTGGCGCTCGGCGAGCAGACGCACCAGGGCGCGCAGGGCGTCGGCCCCGCCTTCGTCGCGGGTGCCGTGACCGGCGATGAGCAGTGCGGGAGAGATCGTCACTAGGTCTCCTTGGTACCGGTGGTTCCGCTGCTGGGCGCCGGGTCGCCGGCGACCGCCGTCCACCGATCCGGGCCACGGCGGGGCGGGTTGGGGGAGGTCATGACGATAACCGCAGCGGAAGAGCGGTCGGTGGCCGCTCCCTCCTACCAGCGGTAAGGGCACCGCTCTCCGTTACAGCGGGCCCGGCCAGCGCACAGGTCGCCCCGGGCGGCCGGTCCCGCGGCGCCGACTTCCGTTTGCCGGCGAGCAGTTCCGCGCCCGGCCCGGCGGCCAGCAGCGCCGCCGCCTCGGCCACGCTCGGCGTCCCGACGGCGGCCGCCGCGGCGCCGGACGGACCGGGCACCGGCACCGCCGCCAGGGCCGCCGCCGGGAACGACCGCAACGGCACCCCCAGCCGGCGGGCCGCCCCGAGCAGGCCCGGCTCCGCCGCCTTGGCCGCGACCGTCGCCAGCGCGACGACCGGCCGGTCCGTACACCCCGCCGCCGCGCGGGCGGCCGCGATCAGCTCCAGCACCTCGGACACCGGCACACCACGGCGCGCCCCCACCCCGACGACCAGCGGCGCCGCGGCACCGCCGGCCGCGCCGGTCTCGTCGGGGGCCCGGCGCGTCATACCGCGACGGCTCCCCGGCCGGGGAGTCTGCCGCAGCCCACCGGCCGTACGCCGCTCATCGCGCGCCGCCGGATGCCGTCGCGCTCCGTGCCGCGCTCGCCACCAGCCGCCCGGCCAGCGAGGGTTCGGCGGCCCAGTGCACGTGCAGATACGAGGCATGCACCCCGCCGGAGACAAAGCCCTCCACCCGGCGCTCCGGATGCGTCAGCCCCCACGCCGGGTCCGCGCCCGCGCCCGGCTCCAGTGCCGTGCGGTGGAACTCGTGGCCGCGCACCCGGGTTCCGGCCGCGGCCAGCGCGTTGTCCCGCAGCGCCACCGCCTCGCGGTAGCCGAGGGTGAGCCGTTCGGTCATCCGGGCCTCGGCGGGCAGCACCCCGCACATCGGCTTCCCGTCCAGGGACCGGGAGAGGTACAGCAGCCCGGCGCACTCGGCGGACACCGGCGCCCCGGAGGCGGCCAGTTCGGCCACCGCGGCGCGCAGCGGGGCGTTCGCCGACAGATCCGGCGCGTACATCTCGGGAAAGCCGCCGCCGATCACCAACCCCTGTGTGCCGGGCGGCAGTCGCTCGTCCCGCAGCGGGTCGAACGGGGCCACCTCGGCGCCCGCGGCGGCCAGCAGCTCGGCGTGTTCGGCGTACGAGAAGGTGAACGCGGCGCCGCCCGCGACGGCGATCAGCGGCTTCTCCGGGGCGGTGGCCGTCCCTTCGGCCGGTGCGAGGTGCGCCGCCGGGTCCCAGGCCGCGTCCGGCAGCTCCGGCACCGTTCGCGCCAGCGCCAGCAGCGCCTCCAGATCGCAGCCCTCGCGGACCCGCGCGGCGAGTTCGGCCACCGACTCCACCGCCTCGGCCCGCCGTTCGGCGACCGGCACCAGGCCCAGGTGCCGGGAGGGCGTACCGGCCCGGCCGTCCCGCCGCAGGGCGCCCAGCACCGGCACACCGGAGGACTCCATCGCCTCCCGCAGCAGCTCCTCGTGACGGTCCGAGCCGATCTTGTTGAGGATCACCCCGGCCAGCCGCACCTCCGGGTCCCAGGAGGCGAAGCCGTGCACCAGCGCGGCCACCGACCGGGACTGCGAGGACGCGTCCACCACCAGCACCACCGGCGCCCGCAGCAGCTTCGCCACCTGCCCCGTCGAGGACAGCTCGCCCATTCCGGACGCCCCGTCGAACAGCCCCATCACGCCCTCGACGAGCGCGAGATCGGCGCCCGCCGCACCGTGCAGGAACAGCGGCGCGATCCGGCCGGGCCCGCACAGGTAGGCGTCCAGATTGCGGCCGGGGCGGCCGGTCGCCAGGGAGTGGTAGCCCGGATCGATGTAGTCGGGACCCACCTTGTGCGGCGACACCGTGAGCCCGGCCTCGGCGAACGCCGCCATCAGGCCGGTGGCCACCGTCGTCTTGCCCGCGCCCGACGACGGCGCGGCGATCACCAGCCGGGGAATCGACCCGCCGCTCACGCGCTGTGCTCCCTGTTCACCATTCGATGCCCCGCTGGCCCTTCTGGCCCGTGTCCATCGGGTGCTTGACCTTGGTCATGTCCGTCACCAGATCGGCGAAGTCCAGCAGCGCCTCGGGCGCGCCCCGTCCGGTGATGACGACATGCTGCGTACCGGGACGGTCGCGCAGCGCCGACACCACCTCCTCGGTGTCGATCCAGCCCCACTTCAGCGGATAGGCGAACTCGTCCAGCACCAGCAGCTTGTAGGTCTCCGCGGCCAGATCCCGCTTGACCTGCTCCCAGCCCTCGCGCGCCGCGTCCTCGCTGGAGGCGATGTCGCGCTGCACCCAGGACCAGCCCTCGCCCATCTTGTGCCAGGCGACGGTGCCGCCCTCGCCGGACTCCCCGAGCACCTTCAGCGCCCGCTCCTCGCCGACCTTCCACTTCGCCGACTTCACGAACTGGAACACCCCGACCGGCCAGCCCTGGTTCCAGGCGCGCAGCGCCAGCCCGAAGGCGGCGGTGGACTTGCCCTTGCCCTGGCCGGTGTGGACGAACACCAGCGGACGGTTGCGGCGCTGGCGGGTGGTGAGCCCGTCGTTCGGTACGACGGACGGCTGTCCCTGCGGCATTACGCGGCCTTCCTGTTGCCCTGCACGGTCCGTACGAGCGCGGAGACACTGTCCGCGCGCAGTTCGTCGAGGGTGATCGCGGTGCCCTGGAGCTCACGGGCCAGCTCGCCCGCGAGACCCAGCCGCACCGGGCCCGCCTCGCAGTCCACGACCACCGACGCGGTGCCCTCACCGGCCAGCAGCCGGGCGGCGCGGGCGGACCGGACGACGGGCTCCGGGCCACCGGTCGCCCGGCCGTCGGTGACGACCACCAGCAGCGGCCGCCGCGAGGCATCCCGCATCCGCTCCACCCGCAGCACCTCATGGGCCTTCAGCAGGCCCTCGGACAGCGGCGTACGGCCACCCGTCGGCAGCTGCTCCAGCCGGGCCGCACCCGCCTCGACCGAGGACGTCGGGGGCAGCGCCAGCTCGGCGCCGGTGCCGCGGAAGGTGATCAGGCCGATCTTGTCGCGCCGCTGGTAGGCGTCCAGCAGCAGCGAGAGCACCGCGCCCTTGACCGCGCTCATCCGCTTCCGCGCCGCCATCGAACCGGAGGCGTCCACGACGAACAGGACCAGATTGCCCTCCCGCCCCTCGCGGACCGCCTCGCGCAGATCGTCCCGGCGCACCACCAGCCCCCGCCCGCTGCGGCCGCGGGCCCGCTGGTGCGGCGCCGCGGCCTGCACGGTCGCCGCCAGATGCAGCTTGCCCAGGGCGCCGTGCGGGCGGCGGGCGCCGGTCGTGCGGCCGTGGGCGGTACGGGCCCGGGAGCGGCGGCCGTCCGCGCCCTCGCCCAGGCCCGGTACGTCCAGGCGCCGGGTGCGGAACGGCTCGGTGGCCCCGACCGCCGCCTTCTCCCCGGCCGCGCCCCCCTGAGGCGCGCTCTCCGGCTCGGCCTGCTCCGGGGTCTGCGGGGTCTGCGGGGTCTGTGGGGCCTCCCGCTCCTGCTGGTGGGGGAGTTCGGCCTCCGGCGGAAGCGGCGCCTCTTCCGGCCCGCCGTCCTGCGGCGGACGCCCGCCGCCCTCCGGGCCGCCCCCGTCGGGGCCGCCGTCCGGACCGTCCGGATCCGGGTCGTCGTCGCCGTCCGTGCCCTCGTCCGCGCTCTCGTCCGCGCCGAACTCCTCCAGCGTCCGGTCGAGTTTGTCCTCGTCCAGGCCGGGGGCGTCGAAGGGGTTGCGGCGCCGGCGGTGCGGCAGCGCCAGCAGCGCCGCCTGCCGCACGTCCTCCTCCAGGACGTCCGTCCGCCCCGCCCAGGCGGCCAGCGCGGTGGCGGTACGCGCCATCACGATGTCCGCGCGCATCCCGTCCACCTCGAACGCGGCACAGGTCGCGGCGATCTGCCGGAGCGCCGCATCGCCCAGCGTCACCCGCGGCAGCAGCTCCCGGGCCGCGGCGATCCGCCCGCGCAGCGCGTCCTCCTCGGCCGCCCAGTCCGCCGCGAAACCGGCCGGATCGGCGTCATAGGCCAGCCGGCGGCGGACGACCGTCACCCGCTCGTCGGGCTCGCGGGAGGCGGCGACCTCGACCGTGAGCCCGAAGCGGTCCAGCAACTGCGGCCGCAGCTCGCCCTCTTCGGGGTTCATCGTCCCGACGAGCAGGAAACGGGCCGCGTGGCGCACGGAGACGCCCTCGCGCTCCACGTACGAGGCGCCCATGGCGGCGGCGTCCAGCAGCAGGTCCACGAGGTGGTCATGGAGCAGATTGACCTCGTCGACGTACAGGATGCCGCGGTGCGCGTCCGCCAGCAGGCCCGGCTCGAACGCCTTCACGCCCTCCGACAGCGCCCGCTCGATGTCCAGCGCGCCGACCAGCCGGTCCTCGGAGGCGCCGACGGGGAGTTCCACCATCCGCGTCGGGCGCTCCTCGACGCCGCCCGTCCCGTGCGGCCCGTCGGGACAGCCGGGGTCCGGCGCGGCCGGGGCGCAGGCGAAGCGGCAGCCGCTGATCACGTCCACGGCCGGCATCAGCGCCGACAGCGCCCGGACGGCGGTGCTTTTGGCGGTGCCCTTCTCCCCGCGGACCAGCACGCCGCCCACCGCGGGGCTCACCGCGTTCAGCAGCAGCGCGAGCCGCAGATCAGCCATCCCGACCACCGCGGTGAAGGGGTATTGCGGGGTCGTGTTGTGCGCGGTCGTCATGCTGTGTCGTCCTCCACGTCGCCGTTGAGCTCCGTATTCGTCCTGTGCGTACCCCTCATGGCGCCCCCGGAGGCACGAACGGCAGTCCCTCCGGCACCCCTTCCTCGATCAGCCGCAGCAGCGCGCCGGTGTCCGCGTGCTCCTCGATCAGATCGCCCAGCCGGTCCAGCTGTTCCTCGCGCAGCACGCCGAAACGGGTGTCGGGGGCCGGGACGAACGCCCGGCCCGCGTCCGCCGCGACCCGCCGCAGGAAGGCCCGGCGGAAGCCGTCGCTCTCCAGGGACCCGTGCCAGTGCGTGCCCCATACGGAGCCGGCCCGGCAGCCGTCCAGGAACTCTTCGTCCCCGCCGGTCACTTCGGCGACACCGTGGTGGATCTCGTAGCCCTCCACCGGCTCGCCCAGCGCCTCGCCGGCCGGCCGCGCGAGCGTCTTCTCCGCCGCGAACCGCACCCGTACGGGCAGCAGCCCCAGCCCGTCGACCACGCCCGCCTTCGACTCGACCTCGTCCTCGATGCGCTCGCCCAGCATCTGGAAGCCGCCGCAGATGCCCAGCACCGGGCGCCCCTCGGCGGCCCGCCGGGCGATCGCGTCCGCCAGACCGCGCTCCCGCAGCCACGCCAGCGCCCGGACCGTGCCCCGGGTCCCCGGCAGCACCACCAGATCGGCGTCGGCCAGCTCCTCGGGCCGGTCCACGAACCGCACCACCACGCCCGGTTCGGCGGCCAGTGCGTCCACGTCCGTGAAGTTCGACATCAGCGGTACGGCACAGACCGCCACCCGCAGCACATCCGCCCCGTGCGGCGGAGCCACCACGCTCTCGCGCACCGCGCCGCGCAGCGACACTCTCAGTCCGTCCTCCTCGTCGATGCCGAGGCCGTGCGCGAAGGGCAGCACGCCCAGCGTCTGCCGCCCCGTGAGGCCGCGCAGCATCGCAAGGCCCGGCTCCAGCAGCGTCACATCGCCCCGGAACTTGTTGACCAGATAGCCCGCGACCAGCGCCTGGTCCTCCTTGGACAGCAGCGCGGTGGTGCCGAAGAACGAGGCGAACACCCCGCCGCGGTCGATGTCACCGACCACGACCGCCGGGATACGGGCGGCCCGTGCGAGGCCCATGTTCACGATGTCGGTACGCCGCAGATTGATCTCGGCGGGACTGCCGGCGCCCTCGCAGATCACCGCGTCATGGGTACGCCGCAGCTCCTGGAGGCAGTCGGTCACCGTCCCGAGCAACTGCTCCCGGCGGCCCGCGTACTGCGCCTTCCCCTGGGACGTCCCCCCGAAGTACCCCCGGGCGCTGAGCTCCCCCACCGGCTTCCCCAGCAGCACCACCTGGCTGCTGCGGTCACTGCCCGGCTTGAGCAGCACGGGGTTCATCAGCGCGGTCGGCGCCACCCGCGCCGCGGCGGCCTGCATCGCCTGGGCCCGTCCGATCTCCGCGCCCTCGCGCGTGACGAAGGAATTCAGCGACATGTTCTGTGCCTTGAAGGGCGCCACCCGGACGCCCTGCCGGACCAGCCAGCGGCAGATCCCGGCCGTCACCACGCTCTTACCGGCGTCGGACGTCGTCCCGGCCACCAGCAGACCACCGCCGACCGCCCCGCCGGCTGCCCTCAACCGCCCGCTCACCGGGTCCTCCTCCTGCGCTTCGGGTCACTACACCCGCCCACCCCCCGAAGGGGGGTGGGCGGCGGGGAAAAAACGGACGGCCTCATACCGCTCCCGCCTTACGCCCGGATACCGGTCCCGCCTCACGCCCGCGCCCCCCGGCCCGCGGAGCAACCGCTCCCCGGGCCACCACCCGAGCCACGGTCCCCCGAGCCACCGCCGCCCGCGCCACGCCGACGGCCGCCCGCGCCGCCACCGTCGTGACCAGCGCCAGCACACTCACCCGGCGGGAGAGCCGCACCGCCCGTTCGATGTCCGGCACCGCCACCGGCGGCGCCGCGCCGTTGAGCACCGGACGGTGTTCCACCCGCCCGCCGTACGCCAGCGTGCCGCCCAGCCGTACGCCCAGCGCACCCGCGAACGAAGCCTCCACCGGGCCCGCGTTGGGGCTCGGATGCGCCCCGCCGTCCGCCCGCCAGGCCCGCAGCGCACCGCGCCGGTCGGGGCCCGCGAGCACGGTCAGCGCGGCGGTCAGCCGGGAGCCGGGCCAGCCGGCGAGATCGTCGAGCCGGGCCGCGGCCCAGCCGAAGCGGCGGTAGCGCGGCGACTTGTGCCCCACCATCGCGTCCAGGGTGTTCACGGCACGGAACGCCACCAGGCCGGGCACCCCGCCCAACGCACCCCATACCAGGGCGCCCACCACCGCGTCGGAGGTGTTCTCGGCGACCGACTCCACCACCGCACGGGCCATCTGCGGCCCGTCCAGCGCCTGCGGATCGCGCCCGCACAGATGCGGCAGCCGCTCCCGTGCCACGTCCAGATCACCCGCCGTCAGCGCCCCGCCGACGGCCCGCGCCTCCCGGCCCAGCGAGGTGCCGCCCAGCACGGCCCAGACCGTCGCCGCGGTCAGCGCGACCCCACCGCCACCACGGAGCGACAGCAAAGCAGCGGGAGCATCGCCCCGCAGGGCGCGCTCCACCAGCGCCGCACCGGCCGCGGCCCCGCCCGCGCACAACACGGCATGAGCCGCCCCGTAACCACGGTGGTCGCGCCACAGTCGGCGCTCGACGGCGCCCGCGGCCCGGCCGAACGCGGCCACCGGATGGCCGCGCGGCGGATCCGCCGCGATCAGGTCGCCGAGAAAGCCGAGGGCCGCGCCGCACACATATCCCGCGTGTTCGCCGCGCATCGGGTCAGGCCGCCGTCAGGGCGTGTCCGTGACGTGCCGCCCGGCCCCGAAGGAGCCCTGCGGCGGCGGGCAGTGGCGATCTCAAGGGGCGGCCGGGCATGGCGGTATGTCCTCACTCAGGGTCCGCGCCCTGGCTCGACGTGACGGCGACCAGAGTCTCCTGGCTCCCGGATCGGCGTGTCCTCCGGCCTTCCAGTCCCGCGTACATCATCCGACGTATGCGAGGCGGACCGTGGCCTTCGCTGGAGGAACGCTCCCCGGTGACAGTGGCGGGACCGCGCCGGATTCGCACCGGACTTCCTCTGCTGTCGCCGATTGGCTCCGGCAGTCCACCACGCCCCGCGAACGCCGTCAACTCACCCTTGACCTGCGACGCTGCCCCGTGGCAGGCGCTGTGGTGCACGCCACAGCGTGGCTGGGGGGTCACGGACGGTTGCCCGCGCACCTGATCCCGCGTCACTATCTGGTGCACGGCGGCGAAGGGGCCGCCGGAAGGGGGCCGGGGGATGCCGCAGCGCGCTGACCGTCAAGAGATCCGTATCAGGATCACGGGCACGAACAATCCTGACCAGGACGTCGAGGACCTCAAGGCGTGGCTGGAGCGCGAGCCCTGGCTGAACGGGCGGTCGCACGACTGGGAACTGCGGCCGGCGGGGGAGCGCGACGACGGCCCCGGCGACATGGCCATCGGCGTCGACGACCTGATCCTGGTCGTGGTCGGCGCGGTCGCCACCGAGATCACCAAGAGCCTGACCATCGCCCTGCGCGAGTGGCTGCGCCGCCGCAGGGAGGAACGTGACACCGGCGAACGGCCCGCCGTGGCGGTCGGCGCCGGGGACGGCGAACTGCGCGCACTGGGCGACCCGGCACCGGGCGCCCCGGCCCCCGAACGCCCCGATCCGGGCAGCCCGGCGAACGGGGGCGGCAGCACCGCCGGGGACTGAGCCGGATGTCCGAATACGACGCACGGGGCAAGGTCAACCGGGCGCTGCTGATCTGTGTCGACGACTACCGCCACCTGCGGCCGCTCCCCGCCGTGCGGGACAACCCCCAGGAGCTCGAACGCGTCCTGCTCGCCCCCGGCACCGACCTCTTCACCAAGGGCGAGGTCGTCATCTGCCGGCCCCAGGAGCCCTGGGAGGTCGAACAGGCCCTGGACGCCGTCACCCAGGAGGCCCGCGGACTGCTGCTGGTGTACTTCTCCGGCCACGGCCGGGTCGGCCCGGACGGCGGCAATCTCCAGCTCATGGTCGGTGCGTCGGAACGGCGGCACAAAACCGTGTCCTGGCAGGACACCGTGCTGTCCTACCTGGACAACGCGCGGGCCGACCGGATCGTGATCGTCCTGGAGTGCTGTTACGCCGGCAACGCCGGGGAGGCGTTCCACGCCTGCCGCACCCCCACGTCGCTGCTGATGGCCGCCCAGCCCAACCGCCGGATCTTCAGCGGCGAGGAGCCCACCGGCGGCAGTGTCTTCACCCGCGCCCTGCGGCAGATCCTGGAACAGGGCATCCCCGGCAAGCGGTTCGTCACCTTCGAGGACCTGGTCCGGGAGCTGCGGGACCAACTGGCGGGCGAGCGGACCCCGATGGGCGACGTCTGGGAGCCCCGCTCGGCCAAGCAGAACACCGTCGACGACGTCATCCTGTCCTTCGCCACCCCAGGCATCCGGCCCCCCACCCCGCTGCGGATCCGATTACGGCGCCGGCTGAACACCTCCTTCCGGCACTGGTTCCGGATCCTGATGGTGCTGGCGATCATCGCCGTACCGGCCACCGCGGGCGTCGTCCTGCTGAACCTCCCGCGCGGCGCCGAAGCCTGCCCGCCCGCCCTCGAACTGCGGCTGCTCACCGCGCCCGAGGCCGAACCCGCGCTGCGCCAGGCGGCCTTCGGCTACGAGATGTCCGACGCCAACACCCGGCCCCTCAACGGCGAGGGCGACCTCCCCGACGGCTGCCGGCGCGCCCAGATCACCGTCTACTCCGCCGCCAAGGACCAGGTCGACCAGGGCTTCGCCGCCGCCGACCGCTGGCAGGGCGAGGCCCACGGCACCGGCAAGGACGGGCCGGACGACATCGACCCCCTCTACCGGCCCGGACCCCAGCCCGACATCTGGATCCCCGAATCCACCGCCGACTACTACGAGGCCCGCCGCGGGATGCCCGCCAAGAACTCCCCGGCGACGCTCCACTACAGCGCCCCGGTCGCCTACACGCCCCTGGTCGTCGGCATCCCGGCACCCCGCCGGCTGGACGACGTCGAACCGGCCGGCGCCTCCTGGCGGGAGCTGCTCACCGGCACCGACCGCACCCACCGCGACCTCCGGCTGCTGCGGCCGAGCCCGGTGCTGTCCGGCACCGGACTGCTGCACACCCTCGGCCTCTACCTCGCCCACGACGGCGCGGACGCCACCTCGTCCGGCGCGCCCGACCTCACCCTCGCCCGGCACGCCGAGGAACGGCTGTCCGCCCCCGGCAGCCAGTACGCGGGCAGCACCGAACTGCTGTGTTCACTGCGCCCCGACGCGGACGCCGCCGGCTCCGTCGACCGTACGAAGTCCGCGCCCCTGGTCTCGGAGAAGTCCCTCGCCGACTACAACCTCGGCCGCGCCACCGGCAGTTGCCCGGCCCTGGACGCCCCGCTCCCGCTCCGCAACCGCTACGTCGCCTACTACCCCCGGCAGGTCCCCGCCCTCGACCACCCCCTGATCCGGGTCGACTGGCACGGCACCAGGGACGCCACCCCACGGCAGGCCGCCGTGGCCCGCTTCGCGACCTGGCTGCGCGCCCCGGACGGCGGCCAGCGCACCCTCACCGCCCAGGGCTACCGCGGGGTGCACGGCACCGGCCCGGGGGCGGGCTCACCGCTGCTCGACAGCCGCGCGGACGTCAGCCCCCTCGCCCCGACCGTCCCCTTCAGAGCGGACCCGGACCAGGTCTCCCAGGTACTGGACGGCTACGACAAGGCCCAGAAGTCCAGCCAGGTGCTGATCCTCCTCGACACCTCCACCTCCATGGCCGACGGCGGCCGGCTGCCGACCGCCGTGCGCGCGGCCGGGCGCGTCCTGGAGATGGTCGGCGCCCGCCACACCTACGGCCTGTGGGCCTTCCCGGACCGCGCGCACCCCACCGACGCCGACGCGGTGCGCGAGCTCGTCGCGCCCGGCAGCGCCGACCCGGCACCGGGCCGGGCCGCGCTGAACCGGATCGCGGGCGGCGAACTGGTCGAGCACGGGGCCGCGATGGAGGAAGCACTGACCCGCGCGGTGCGCAGGATGAAGAAGTCCCCGGCCACCAACAAGGCCATCGTGCTGATCCTCGACCAGGACGACGGCGCGGGCCCGGCGCGCGCGGCGGGCGTGGAGCGGACCCTCGGCACCCTCGTCGAGGAGGGCCCCGAAGTGCCCGTCCTGGCGCTGGCGCTGGGCAAGAACGGCTGTGACACCTTCGCCCTCCAGCGGCTGGCCGACGCCTCCCACGGCCAGTGTGTCCCCGGCGGCCCGCAGGCCGTCGACACCCTCGCCGGACGGATCGCCTCCATCGGCACGGCCACCAAGGGGGACCGATGACCGCACCACGCACCGCCGCACCCGCCGCCCTGGCCTGTCTCGCCCTGACGCTCGCGGCGAGCGGCTGCACCCCGGGGGAGCAACTCGTCCCGGAGAAGGGCGCGATCGTCCTCGCCACCGGCAGCGACCTCAGCAGCTCGGGCGTCCGGCAGGACCTGATCCACGACTGGGAGCGGCGGACCGGCCGTACGGTCCGGATCGTGAAACTCCCGGACACCGCCGACGGCCAGCGCAGCCAGCTGCTGGCGGCGGGCCAGTCCGGCAACGGCGGCTACGACGTGCTCAACCTCGATGTCGCCTGGACCGCGGAGTTCGCCGAGGCGGGCGTGATCCGTCCCTGGGCCACGGCCCTGAACGGCGACTTCCTCGACAGCGTGGCCAAGACGGTCGAGTACGGCGGCAAGGTGTGGGGGGTGCCCTTCAACACCGACGCCGGGCTGCTCTACTACCGCAAGGACATCCTGCGCGCGTACGGCCACGGCGCCCCGTCCAACTGGGGCGAGTTGAAGGACGTGGCGACCGAGGTGGCGCAGGACTACAACCGCGAGTCCGCCCGGGACGCCGCCACCGGCCACAAGAAGCGGCGGCCCAGGATGTACGGCATGGTCGCCCAGCTGCGGCCGTACGAGGGGCTGACCGTCAACACCCTGGAGTCGGCCTGGGTCAATGGCGGCGACCCGGACGCCACCAGCTTCACCAAGGGCGAGCAGGTCGGCGCGCTCCAGCAGGGCATCGCCGACCTCAAACTCCGGCTCGACTCGATCATGCCGCACGAGGCCACCACGATGGACGAGACGGAGAGCCGCCGCTGGTTCGCCGACGGCCGCGCGCTGTTCATGCGCAACTGGCCGGTGGAGTACGCCTCGGTCGCCGAGAAGCTCACGCCCGGCGAGCAGTTCGACGTCACCCAGCTGCCGGCCCGCCCCAGCGACGGCAAGCGGATGTCCGTGCTGGGCGGGCAGAATCTCGCCCTCGCGGCCGGCACGACCCGGCCCGCCGGCGCGCGGTCCCTGATTGAGGCGCTGACCGGCCCCGGCAGCGAACGCTGTCTGCTGGAGCGGGGATTCGCGGCCACCCGCGACTCGGCCTACCGGGAGGCGGCCACGGCACCGCACTGCCCGCTGCCGCCCGACGACGCCGAGCACGGTGAGCACGGCGCCGCGGGGCGGCCGGAGCCCCGGCCCGACCCCCGCACCCTGCACGCGGCGCTGATGGCGGCCGCACCGCGCCCGCGCAGCGCGCACTACCAGACCTTCAGCAAGGTCGTCCAGATCGGGGTGTCCGCCTATCTCAACGGCGTCGGCGGCACCGCCATCGCCGACCGGCTGGCCCGGGAGGCCGATGACGCGCTCGGCGGACGGGGCGAACAACGGACGAGGCGCCCGGTCCGTCGTGGCCGGCGGCGTCAGCCGGCCACGATCAGATAGATGCCATAGGCCACCGCCGCCGCGCAGAGGCCGAAGGCGGCCACCGCGCCGGCCCGTGCGCCCGCACCCGGTGCGGCGACCACGGCTGCCGCACCCTCCTGGCCCGCCTTGCGGGACGTGCCGGCGATGCCGACGGTGAACAGGCCCACGATCCCGACCGTCACCACGAGGGTGACGCCGAAGACCTGGCCGAGAGCTGCCCAGTCGATGCTCATGGAGTTTTCCTTAGGTGATGACAGCTAGCGGGTGACCGTCGCGGCCTTGGCACGCGGGGTGGTGGAGGCGCCGTCGCCGGACGCCTGGGCCGGAATCCCGGCGGTTTCCGGGGCGTCGGCCGGAGCGGCGTCGGTCTCCGGGGCGTCGGCCGCCGGGGACTGCTGGCCCGCCGGCGGCGGGGAGACGGTGCGCAGCGCGGCGGTCACCACGCCCACCGGCTCGGCGGCGGGACCCTCGTTGACGTTGGTGTGGTCGACCGGCTTGCGCCGGGAAGCGGCCCAGATCGCGCCGCAGATGGCCAGTCCGAGGACCGCCACCGCCGCCACGCCCCAGTCGCCCTGACCGGCGAGGAAGGCGGCACCCGCGGCGACCGCACCGGCGGCCGGCAGCGTCAGACCCCAGGCGAGGACCATCCGGCCGGCCGTGGACCAGCGCACCACGCCACCCTTGCGGCCCAGGCCGGAGCCCATCACGGAGCCGGAGCAGACCTGGGTGGTGGAGAGCGCGAAGCCGAGGTGGGAGGAGGCCAGGATGGTGGCCGCGGCGCCGGTCTGGGCGGCGAAGCCCTGCGGCGGCTGGATGTCGGTGATGCCCTTGCCCATCGTGCGGATGATCCGCCAGCCGCCCAGGTACGTGCCGAGCGCGATGGCGACACCGGCCGAGGCGATGACCCACAGCGGCGGGTCGGCGTGCGGCGCGACCACTCCGCCGGTGATCAGCGCGAGCGTGATCACACCCATCGTCTTCTGCGCGTCGTTGGTGCCGTGGGCGAGGGAGACCAGGGCGGCGGAGGCGATCTGACCCGCGCGGTAGCCCTTGGCGGTGTCCGCCTCGTCGCGGTTGCGGGTCAGCCGGTAGGTGAGCCGGGTCGCCGCCATCGCGGCCAGGCCGGCGACGATCGGTGCGGCCACCGCCGGGATCAGGACCTTCATCACGACCGCGTCGCCGTGCACACCGTTGGTGCCGACGGACACCAGGGTCGCGCCGATCAGACCGCCGAAGAGGGCGTGGGAAGAGCTGGAGGGGAGACCCGCGAGCCAGGTCAGCAGGTTCCAGACGATCGCGCCGACCAGGCCGGCGAAGATCACTTCAGGTCTGATGCCGGCGCTCTCGTCGATGATCCCCCCGGAGATGGTCTTGGCCACCTCAACGGAAAGGAAGGCGCCGACGAGGTTGAGGACTGCCGACATCGCCACCGCGGTCTTGGGTCGCAATGCCCCGGTGGAAATGGTGGTGGCCATCGCGTTGGCCGTGTCGTGGAAGCCGTTCGTAAAGTCGAACACCAAGGCCGTGACGATCACGATCCCGATGAGAAGCGTGATGTGTTCCATTCACCCAGGCAATCAGTTCGAAGGTCAGTGTCGCTGGGACCGTACGGAGAGCGGGTGAACGGAAGATGAACTGGGACGGGCGCGTCGGTGACACCACCGCAGTGTTCACGCGGAGGCGCCTCCGGCGTCACTTTCGCATCACCCGTTGGCGAACTTCCTGCGCTTCGCCGACGCGTCGTTCCCCGCGGTCCCGTGGTCGTGGATTCCCCTCGACGGTAAGGGGCGAGCCGCACAAGAGGGCTCAAATCAGGTCAATCCCCGGCGCCGGCACAGGTGTCCCCATATGGCGGCTACCGTGCGGGCGGGCCCCCGGCGTACGGTGCCCCGGCCCGCTCGTACGGTGTCGCGCACCACATCCGCTTTCGCCGCACCGCGCCGGAGGACCCATGAAGGACCACCCCGACGACCTCGCCACCGCCTGGAGCGAACTGGTCGCCACCGCCCGCCGAACGGTCACCGACGGCCTGGTCGTCGGCACCTCGGGCAATGTCTCGCGCCGCATCAGGGACCTGGTCCTGGTCACCCCCAGCGGCGTCCCCTACGACCGGCTCGGGCCCGGCGACACCACCGCGGTCGACCTCGAAGGCCGCCAGATCATCGGCGCGCTCCGGCCGACCAGCGAACTCCCGATGCATCTGACGGTCTACCGCACCACCACGGCCACCGCCGTCGTCCACACCCACGCCCCGTACGCCACCGCCGTCTCAACCCTCGTCGCCGAACTCCCGCCGGTCCACTACATGACCGCGGCCCTCGGCGGCCCCGTCCGCGTCGCCCCCTACGCCCTGTACGGCAGCGACGAGCTCGCCGCCAACATGCGCGAGGCGCTCCGCGACCGCACCGCTTGCCTGCTGGAGAACCACGGCACGATGACCTACGGCGACAGCCTCGACCAGGCGCTGGACCGCACCGCCCAGCTGGAATGGATGTGCCGGGTGTGGCTCGCGGCGAGCTCCGTACCGGGCCGTACGCCGCACCTGCTGTCCGCCGGTCAGCTCGACGCGGCCGCCGGCCGGCTGCGCGGCTACGGTCAGCCGGGCGGCGGCCAGGACTGACCGCCCGCCCCGGGGCGGCGGCCCGTACCCGTCCGCCGCCCCGGGCCCGCCCGGTCACCCGCCCGACTCCGCCCGGTGGCCGCCCCCGGCACCGCTGCGCACACTGGTGAGGTGCGCCTGGGTACTGCGGCGGCCGTGGCCGCCATCACCGTGATAGGTGCCGGGGCGGCCGCCGTGGCGGTCGGCCGGTACGCCAGTGACATTGCCCTGAAACCGTCACCGGACCAGCCCTTCCCGGGCGACTCCCGCCTCACCGTGCACTCCGCCACCGAGGAGCGCATCGCCCTCACCCGCAGCCTGGCGGCCCTGCGCCCCGGCACGTACGGGCTCACCGGCTCCGGCTGCCATGCGGTGCTCGGCGATGTCGTCCACGGTGTCCCGCACCCCGCCGACGCGGTCGTCCGCCGCCTGGTACGGGTCACCCACGGCACGCTCGGGCCGGGCAACCGGATGCGGCTCACCCCCCAGGTGCACCTCGGCAACCCCCGGGACGCCCTCGGCCTCGACTGCGCCGACGTCGACATCCCCGGCGAACTCGGCGCCCTCCCGGCGTGGTTCGTCCCCGGCGTCCGCGACACCTGGGTCATCACCACGCACGGCCTGGGCACCACCCGCGAACACCCCATGGTGGTCATGCCGTTCCTGCACCGCCACCGGCTGCCGGTCCTCGACCTGTCGTACCGCAACGACCCCGGCGCCCCGCGCACCGCCGACGGCATCAACCACCTCGGCGACACCGAGTGGCGCGACCTGGACGCGGCGATCCGCTACGCGCTGCGCTACGGCGCCCGGAACGTCGTCCTCCACGGCTGGTCCACCGGCGCGACCATGGCACTGCGCGCCGCCACCCGCTCCGTGCTGCGCGACCGGATCAGCGGTCTGGTCCTGGACTCCCCGGTCCTCGACCGGAACGCCACGGTCCGCGCGCTGGCCGGCGCCCGGCGGATCCCGCGCGCCCTGCTGCCGCTGGTGGTGCGCGCCGCCGAGGGCAGCACCGGAGTGCCCCTCGGCCATCCCGCCGACGCCGTCGACCCGGAGGAGCTGGAGATCCCGACGCTGCTCTTCCACGGGCCGGACGACCTGATCGCCCCCTGGACCGCGTCCCGCTCCTTCGCCGCCCGCCGGGCCGACCTGGTCACGCTTCAGCCGGTCCCGCACGCCCCGCACGCCGCGATGTGGAACGCCGACCCCTCGGGCTACGAAGAAGCCCTGCGGCGCTTCCTCACCCCGCTCATGTAGCACCGCCCCGGCCCGCGTACGCCGGCCCCGGCGCGGACCGCCCCCTTCACCGGGCCCGGCGCCCCCGATGGCTCCCGGGTATACGGGGGGACAACTCCCCTCATCAGGGATGGGTCGGCGAGATGACGCGACCGTGGCAGATCGCAAGCCGGGTTCCGATTGGGCTTTCGGGCCGACAGCGGCAACACTGCTCCTGTGACGTCCCGTACCCCGCGCGACTCCCGGCTCCGACTCGTCCCCCGTCAACCGGTTGCGGCCGCCCGCCGGGCGGTGACAACCCGGGCCAAGCGCCCGGCGCCCCGCCCGCCCGAGGGCACGCCGCCGCCCGCGGAACTGGCCCGCCAGGCCCGTGCCGTACTGGCCGGCGCCGCCCGGCTCGCCCGCTGGGCCGACAGCGTCGGTGCCGGCGCCGCCGGCGGCAGCCTGCGTGCCGGTCCCGACGGAGCGCTGCCGAAGGCCGCCGCGGAACGCGCCGCCGAGGCCCTGGGCCTGACGCCGCACCAGGTCCGCATCGACTGGGACCGGGCCCGGCTGGCCGGCCTCGTCGAACTCCACGACGGCCTGGCCCGCCCCGGCTGGCGGCTGCGGGCCTGGGACCGCGACGACACCGCCGTGCTGCGCGGCTGGGTCGCGCTCTTCGACGCCTGGTCGCTGGCCCGCCCCGCCCCGCCCGCCGCCGGCCCCGCGATAGTCGCCGAAGTCGTCGAGGCACTGCCGCAGTTGCTGTCCCTGCTGCATCTGTCGGCCGGCCCGGTGCGGCTGCCGGTGCTGCTCGACATGCTCGACCAGCGCGTCGCCGAGCTGCGCACCGAACGCTG
Organism: Streptomyces sp. NPDC127097; assembly: GCF_042724075.1. Taxonomy (NCBI): domain Bacteria; kingdom Bacillati; phylum Actinomycetota; class Actinomycetes; order Kitasatosporales; family Streptomycetaceae; genus Streptomyces; species Streptomyces sp. NPDC127097. The sequence goes on from NZ_JBHXFI010000079.1 coordinate 25,875, forward strand.
CGAGGTCCCCTACGGCCAGGACCCGGCGGCTCCGGGTGGCGCCGACGATGCCGCGCCCGCCGGCGACGCCGCGGGGGCGTCGCTGGCCGCGCTGCTGGACTGGGCGCTGGACGCCCTGCGGACCGTCGGCGCGCTGGTACCGCCGGACGGCGCGGAGGCCGCGCACGACGCCTCCGAGGCACAGCTGACACCGCTCGGCAACTGGTCGGTGTGGGTCAAGCTGGAGCAGATCTGTGTGGCCGCGCAGAGCCCGGCCGGCCATATCGAACAGTCCGCGGAGGCGATGCTGCGCGGCTGCGCCCGGCTCACCCCGGGACCGGCGCGCGCCGAATACCGGGCCTGGCTCGCCGCCCGCTCCGTCGGCGCGGCCGTCGAGGAACTGCTGACCGTGGCCCGCGGCGAGGACGCGCTGCTGCGCGGTCTGGCCTTCGAGGCGCTACGGGCGGTCGGCGCCCCGGCCGAGGCCGCCGTACGTGCCGCCGCCGACGAGCCGGGGCTGCGGCCGTACGCCCTGCTGTGGCTGGTCGAGCACGAGGGCGGCGACCCGGAGACCGCACCCGATGTGCTCACCCGCGAGGAGTCGACCTGGCTGTGGGTGGACACCGCGGCGGCCGTCGCCGACCACGGCGAGACCCAGCTGCTGGTCCGGCACCTCGACTCGGCGGTCCAGGGCTCGGTCCCGCGCCTCCTGGAGGAGGTCCGCGCCGTCGGCCACCCCAGAACCGTCCAGGTACTGGTCGCCTTGGCGGCGGCCCACCCGGACCCGGCCTTGGCGAAGGCGGTACGGCGGGCTGCGTTCCAGGTCCACACGGGTGGGGTTTGATTCCCACCTTTCCGCTGCGCTTTGCCGCGGCCGACGCTTCTGGCTTCCCCGCCGTTGCGCCTGCGGCGGGCGGGGTCCGCTGCGCGGGGCTGTGGGTGCGGTGACGGACCTCCGGGGCCTGGTGTGTGGACTGCTTCGCTTTACGTCCACACACCAGACCCCTCCGGCCCGTCCCCTCCCGTTGGGGGAGTTGGTGAAGGTGGGTGGGGGCTGGCGTCCGTAGGCAGTTTCACTGCGACCAGTGCGGCGCACCTGACCACCAACATGCACCCCCACCAACCGTCTTTCCCACCCACTCAACGGGAGGGGACG
>NZ_JBHXFI010000080.1:0-25224 GCF_042724075.1 Streptomyces sp. NPDC127097
CCCGGTAACCCGGGCCGGGCGGCCGCGTGCCTACTCCTGCGGCTTCTTCAGGGGCGCCGGGTCCGCCGGGTGCGGCGCCATCGGCAGCGTCGCGGCCAGCCGCTCCTCGCACAGCTCGGCGAGCTTGGCGTAGCCCTTCTTGCCCATCAGCTCGGTCAGCTCGGGCTTGTACGAGACGTAGACCGGCTCGCCCGCACCGTGCGCCGAGGTCGCGGAGGTGCACCACCAGTGCAGGTCATGGCCGCCGGGGCCCCAGCCGCGGCGGTCGTACTCGCCGATCGTCACCTGGAGGATCTGGGTGTCGTCCGGCCGGTCGATCCAGTCGTAGGTGCGCCGGACCGGCAGCTGCCAGCAGACGTCCGGCTTGGTCTCCAGGGGCTCGCGGCCCTCGCGCAGCGCGAGGAGGTGCAGCGAGCAGCCCGCGCCGGCCGGGAAGCCGGGGCGGTTCTGGAAGATGCAGGAGCCCTCCCAGCGGCGGGTCTGCCGTTCGCCGTCCTCGTCCTCCTCGACCCAGCCGGTCGTGGTGCCCACGTCGTGGTGCTGCCACACCTCGGGCGTGAGGCGTGCCACATGCTCGGCCACCCGCTTCTCGTCGTCCTCGTCCGAGAAGTGCGCGCCGAGCGTGCAGCAGCCGTCGTCCGCCCGGCCGGCCTGGATGCCCTGGCAGCCGCTGCCGAAGATGCAGGTCCAGCGGGACGTCAGCCAGGTCAGGTCGCAGCGGAAGAGCTGTTCGTCGTCGCCCGGGTCCGGGAACGTGACCCAGGCACGGGCGAAGTCGAGCCCGACCTCGTCGGCGGGGGCCCGCTGACCCTCGGCCGCCTGGGCGCGCCGCTTTTCTTCCTTCTTGAGCGCTTTTTCGTGCTTCGCCTTTTTCGTCTTTGCCACGACTCCAGCGTAAGGGGGAGCGACGGGTGCCGACCGCGCCGACAGGAGCGGCGGGTGCGGGCAGTAGGTTTCCCCGTATGAGACTCGGTGTCCTCGATGTGGGTTCGAATACCGTCCATCTGCTGGTGGTGGACGCACACCCGGGCGCGCGCCCGCTGCCCGCCTATTCGCACAAGGCGGAGCTGCGCCTTGCCGAACTCCTCGACGAGGGCGGCGCGATAAGCGATGGCGGGGTGGAGCGCCTGGTGGCCACCATCCACGAGGCGCTCCAGGTGGCCGAGGACAAGGGCGTCGAGAGCGTGCTGCCGTTCGCCACCTCGGCGATCCGGGAGGCCACCAACGGGGAGGACGTGCTGCGCCGGGTCGCCCTGGAGACCGATGCCCCGCTCCAGGTGCTCTCCGGTGAGGACGAGGCGCGGCTCACCTTCCTCGCCGCCCGCCGCTGGCTGGGCTGGTCGGCCGGCCGGCTGCTGGTGCTGGACATCGGCGGCGGCTCGCTGGAGATCGCCTACGGCCTCGACGAGGACCCGGACGTGGCGGTGTCACTGCCGCTGGGCGCCGGCCGGCTGACCGCGGGCGACCTGCCCGGCGACCCGCCGGAGGCCGAGGACGTCCGGACGCTGCGCCGCCGGGTCCGGGCCGAGATCGCCAAGGTGGTGAGCGACTTCAGCCGCTACGGCAACCCCGACCAGGTCGTCGGCACGTCCAAGACCTTCAAGCAGCTGGCCCGGATCGCGGGCGCCGCGCGCTCCGCCGAGGGCCTCTACGTCCAGCGTGAGCTGACCCGCAAGAAGCTGGAGGAGTGGGTGCCGCGGCTGGCCGGGATGACCGCGGAGGAGCGGGTGGCGCTGCCCGGCGTGTCCGAGGGGCGCTCGCGGCAGCTGCTCGCCGGGGCGCTGGTCGCCGAGGCGGCGATGGACCTGTTCGGGGTCGAGACGCTGGAGATCTGCCCGTGGGCGCTGCGCGAGGGCGTCATTCTGCGGCGGCTGGACCACCTGCCGTAGGGCGCCCGGCCGTCCGCCGCAGCGGGCCCGGCGCAGCACCGCTCCGCCGCGGCACGTCCCGGCGCGGGTGAGACTCGTCACGCCCCGTCCCGGCCGCGCCGCCTCGGTGGCGCCCGCCCCGGCCTCGCCGCCCAGGGGGGACGGGCCACCGGCGGCGGGCCGCGGCGGCCCGGACCTCCTGCCCCGCGCCCGGCCCCGGCCCGTACGCTGTCCCTCGTGACAGAGCCAGTGGTGCGCATCCCGGATGCGAAGGTCGCGCTGTCCACGGCCTCGGTGTATCCGGAGTCGACGGCGACGGCCTTCGAGATCGCCGCGCGCCTGGGCTACGACGGCGTCGAGGTCATGGTGTGGACCGATCCGGTCAGCCAGGACATCGAGGCGCTGCGCCGGCTCTCGGACTACCACGGCGTGCCGGTGCTGGCCGTCCACGCCCCGTGTCTGCTGATCACCCAGCGGGTCTGGTCCACCGACCCGTGGGTCAAGCTCCAGCGCGCCCGCAACGCCGCGGAGAAGCTGGGCGCCTCGACGGTGGTGGTGCACCCGCCGTTCCGCTGGCAGCGCAGCTATGCGCGGGAGTTCGTCCGCGGGGTGTGGCGGATGGCGCACGAGACGGACGTGAAGTTCGCCGTCGAGAACATGTACCCGTGGCGCTACCGGGACCGCGAGATGCTCGCCTACGCCCCCGACTGGGACCCCACCAACGACGACTACCGGCACTTCACCGTCGACCTCTCGCACACCGCCACCGCCCGCAACGACGCGCTGGCGATGGTGGAGCGGATGGGCGACCGCCTGGGGCATGTCCACCTCGCCGACGGCAACGGCTCCGCCAAGGACGAGCATCTGGTGCCGGGGCGCGGCAGCCAGCCCTGCGCCGAGGTCCTGGAGCGGCTGGCCGCCACCGGCTTCAGCGGGCATGTCGTCGTCGAGGTCAACACCCGCCGGGCGATGTCCGCCGCCGAACGCGAGGCCGACCTGGCCGAGGCGCTGGCCTTCACCCGGCTGCATCTCGCCTCACCGAGCCGGGTCCAGGGCTCGTGACCGCCGGCCGGGACGACGCGTCCCCGGGGCCCGGCACACCGCCCGCACCGGCCCGCCGCCGGGGCCGCCCGGCCCGCGCCGCCGCCGAGGCCGGTCCCGGCGCCCGGGAGCGCATCCTGGCCGCGGCCCGTGCGGAGTTCGCCGCGCGCGGCTACGACAAGACCTCGGTCCGTGGTATCGCCAAGGCCGCCGGGGTGGACGCGGCGCTGGTCCACCACTACTTCGGCACCAAGGAGCAGGTCTTCGCGGCGGCCATCGAGCTGACCTTCGCGCCCGCGCTGACCATGCCGGACGCGCTCGCGGGCGGTGGCGCGGACGTCGGCGAGCGGATGGCCCGCTTCATGTTCGGCGTCTGGGAGAACCCGGTCAGCCGCCCGCCGCTGCTGGCGATCATGCGCTCGGCGCTGACCAACGAGACCGCCGCGGCGGTGCTGCGCGGCCTCATCGAGCGCCGGATGCTCCAGCGGGTGGCGGGCGAACTGGACGTCCCCGACCCGGAGTTCCGGGTGCAGCTGGCCGCCGGGCACCTCATCGGCATCGCCATGCTGCGCTATGTGATCAAGATGGACCCGATCGCCTCCGCGGACCCGGAGGAGGTCATCGCCATGGTGGCGCCGACCCTCCAGCGGTATCTGACGCAGCCGTGACGGGGCGGCCCGGCCCGAACACCCGGCTCGCGACCGCCCGGCCCGGCCGCGAAACGCCTGCTCGTCGCCGCCCCTGTCCGCACTGCGGTCAGCTGTCTCACATGCCGGAGTCGGTGTCCGGATCTTGGATCAAGAGCGTAATCTCGGGTTCAGCTGCTCTATGACGCCACCGGGTAGGTGGCAGGTCCACCTACCTCGGCCGGCGGTCGTACGTCCGAACCGAGGGAGTGACCATCGTGCCCGATCTGAGGTCCCGCACCGTTACCCATGGCCGCAACATGGCGGGTGCCCGCGCCCTTATGCGGGCCTCGGGTGTAGCGAGCGAGGACATCGGCAAGCCGATCGTCGCGGTCGCCAACTCCTTCACCGAGTTCGTGCCCGGCCACACCCACCTCGCCCCCGTCGGCCGGATCGTCTCCGACGCCATCCGCGAGGCCGGCGCCGTGCCCCGCGAGTTCAACACCATCGCGGTCGACGACGGCATCGCCATGGGCCACGGCGGCATGCTGTACTCCCTCCCCTCCCGTGACCTGATCGCGGACTCGGTCGAGTACATGGTCGAGGCGCACTGCGCCGACGCGCTGATCTGCATCTCCAACTGCGACAAGATCACGCCCGGCATGCTGATGGCCGCGATGCGGCTCAACATCCCCGTCGTCTTCGTCTCCGGCGGCCCCATGGAAGCCGGCCAGGCCACCCTCGTCGACGGCACGGTCCGCAAGCTCGACCTGATCAACGCCATCGTCGACTCGGTCAACGACAGCGTCTCCGACGAGGACGTCCTCCGCATCGAGGAGAACGCCTGCCCGACCTGCGGCTCCTGTTCCGGCATGTTCACCGCCAACTCGATGAACTGCCTCACCGAGGCCATCGGTCTCTCACTGCCCGGCAACGGCTCGGTGCTCGCCACCCACACCGCCCGCAAGGCCCTCTACGAGAACGCCGGCCGCACGGTCGTGGAGATCACCAAGCGCTACTACGAGGACGGCGACGAGTCCGTCCTGCCGCGCAACATCGCCACCCACGCCGCCTTCGAGAACGCCATGGCGCTCGACATCGCCATGGGCGGCTCCACCAACACCATCCTCCACCTGCTCGCCGCCGCCCAGGAGGCCGAGCTGGACTACGACCTCAAGAACATCGACGAGGTCTCCCGCCGCGTCCCCTGCCTGGCCAAGGTCGCCCCGAACGTCGCCCCCGGCGGCACGTACTACATGGAGGACGTGCACCGCGCCGGCGGCATCCCCGCCATCCTCGGCGAGCTGCACCGCGGCGGCCTGCTCAACGAGGACGTGCACTCGGTCCACTCCGCCTCCCTCGTCGACCACCTCAAGACCTGGGACGTGCGCGGCGGTTCCCCCTCCGAGGAAGCCGTCGAGCTGTGGCACGCGGCCCCCGGCTGCAAGCGCTCCGCGACCGCCTTCTCCCAGTCCGAGCGCTGGGCCTCGCTGGACACCGACGCCGAGGGCGGCTGCATCCGCTCCGTCGAGCACGCCTACTCCGCGGACGGCGGCCTGGCGGTCCTCAAGGGCAACATCGCCGAGGACGGCTGCGTCGTGAAGACCGCCGGCGTCGACGAGTCCATCTGGACCTTCGAGGGCCCGGCGGTGGTCTGCGAGTCCCAGGAGGAAGCGGTCGACAAGATCCTCACCAAGCAGATCAAGGAAGGCGACGTCGTCGTCATCCGTTACGAGGGCCCCAAGGGCGGCCCCGGCATGCAGGAGATGCTCTACCCGACGTCCTTCCTCAAGGGCCGCGGCCTGGGCAAGGCTTGCGCCCTGGTCACCGACGGCCGCTTCTCCGGCGGCACGTCCGGCCTCTCCATCGGCCACGCCTCCCCCGAGGCGGCGGCCGGCGGCACCATCGCCCTCGTCGAGGACGGCGACCGCATCCGCATCGACATCCCCCACCGGACGATCGAACTCCTCGTCTCGGACCAGGACCTGGCGGCCCGCCGGGAAGCCCTCGGCGGCGTCTACGCCCCCAAGCAGCGCGAACGCAAGGTCTCGGCGGCGCTGCGCGCGTACGCCGCGATGGCGACGAGTGCGGACAAGGGCGCGGTGCGGGACGTGTCGCTCCTCGGCTGACACCCGAGGACGCACCTCGGTACCACCCGAACAGCAAGCACCCCGGACCCCGTTGGGTCCGGGGTGCTGCTGCATCCGCCGCCGGAATCCTTGCGTCCGAATACCTCTCAGGTCGTATGCCCCATCAGACCCCGAGCTCATTCCCACCGCCGATTACCGGCCGCTGGGGTGACGGAAACCCGCTGTCGCGCGCCCTAGCGTGGTGCACCTGATTCCCGGAATGCACCACGAGGAAAACCATGATCGAAGTATCGGGACTGTCCAAGCGTTACGGTGACAAGGCCGCCGTCGACGACCTCACGTTCACCGTTCAACCCGGTATGGTCACAGGTTTTCTCGGACCGAACGGTGCCGGAAAGTCCACCACACTGCGCATGATCGTCGGCCTGGACCGGCCGACCTCGGGCACCGCGACCGTCTGCGGCCGGCCGTATCACCAGCTCTCCACGCCGCTGCACACCGTCGGTGCGATGCTGGACGCCAAGGCGTTCCACACCGGCCGCACCGCGCGCAACCACCTGCGCGGGATCGCCGCCTCCCACCACATACCGGGTGCGCGGGTCGACGAGGTACTCGCCATGGTCGGCCTGACCTCCGCCGCCCGCAGGCGCGCCGGCGGCTTCTCCCTCGGCATGAGCCAGCGTCTGGGAATCGCGGCCGCACTGCTGGGAGACCCCCAGATCCTGATCCTCGACGAGCCGGTCAACGGACTGGACCCCGAAGGCATCCAGTGGGTGCGCCACTTCATGCGCTCCATGGCGGACAGCGGCCGCACGGTCCTGGTGTCGTCGCATCTGATGAGCGAGATGCAGGACACCGCGGACCACCTCATCGTGATCGGCCGCGGGCGGCTGGCGGCGGACAGCTCCATGTCGGCGTTCCTCGCCCGCAGTTCCCACAACGGCACCGTGGTCCGCAGCCCGCACGCGGCCCACCTCGTTCGTCTGCTGCGGTACGAGGGCGCCACGGTCGACGCCGCCCCCGGCAGGTCCGCACCGGACGCGCTGCTCGTACGGGGAATGGACGCGAAGCGGATCGGCGAGCTCGCCGGGCAGAACGGACTGTGGCTGCACGAGCTGGCGCCGCAGCGGGTCTCGCTGCAAGAGGCATTCATGGAACTGACCGCGGACGCCGTCGAATACCGGGTCACGCACAGCGGAGAGGCCGCGTAATGAGGGCGACGACAACGACAACGCCGGCGACAACGACAGACAACGGTGCGGCCGACCCCCGGAGCAACGGCACGGCCGCCCGAAAAGCGCGGTTCATCGATGCGGTCGCCTTCGAGTGGATCAAGGTCAGCACGGTCCGCTCCACCTGGTGGACGCTGTTCGCCGCCGCCTTCATCACCATCAGCATCGGTGCGTTCGCGGGCAACAGTGCGGAGGGGGAGGTGGATTCCGTCCTCCGGGAAATTTACGTCGGACTTCCCATCGGCCAGCTGGCGATCTGCCTCTTCGGCGCGCTGGCCGCCACCTCCGAGTACGGCACCGGCTCGATCCGCAGCACGTTCACCGCGGTACCGAAGCGGCCCCGGCTGCTGGCGGCCAAAGCCCTGGTGGTCTTCGCCGTCTCCCTGGTGACCGGGCTGCTGATCTCCTTCGCCACCTACACCGCCGGAACGCTGTCACTGGGCGCGGCGGTCGCCCCTCCCGAGCTGTCCGACGGGGACGTGCTGCGCGCCGTGCTCGGCGGAGGCTGCTACCTGGGCGTACTCGGAGTGTTCGCGCTGCTCGTGGGCCTGGTGCTGCGCGCCTCCGCAGGCGCGATCACCGCCTGCGTCGGTCTGACGTTCATCCTTCCCCTCATGTTCCACGCGCTCAGCTCCCTCGGCGATCTGCTGCTCAAGTGGTGGCCCACCGAGGCGGGCCAGCAGATCCTCCATGTGGTCCCCACCGAAACGCGTCTGACACCACTGGCGGGACTCGGCTGGTTCGCGCTCTGCACACTCGTCGCGCTGGCCCTGGTGACTTCCCGGGTCACCCGACGCGACGCGTGAAGAGCCTGCCGGAGGGCTGATCCTCGGCCCCTGGGCGTTGAGGAGGTACGGCAACGGCCCCCGTCGCGGGTGAGCGACGGGGGCCGGTCTCTTGCGGCGGGCTCAGGCGCCGGGCAGGGTTCCGCGCTTCACAGCGGTGACGAAGGATGCCCAGGCCGAGACCTCGAAGGTGAGGGCCGGGCCCTGGGGGTTCTTGCTGTCACGGACGGGGACGAGGGCGGGGAAGTCGTGGGAGACCTCGATGCACTCGCCGCCGTCCTGGTTGCTGTAGCTGGACTTGCGCCAGGTGGCGGCGGTCAGGAGGTCGTCGGAGACCTCGATACAGGCGCCGCCGTCCGGGTTGCTGTACGTGCTCTTGCGCCAGGTGATGTTGCTCAGGTTGATGGCTCGCACGGCACTTCCTCCAACATCCGCGTGACGAACTTCCGCGATTCGGCCGGGCTCAACGCCAGGTCACGCACCGCATCGTACGCGCGTTGCAGACGCTCAACGGAACTTGTTTCCTCGATGAGTTCGCCACGGTGGGCGTTCTCCGTGTAGGCCACTGTGCGGCCGTCCGGCAGCCGCAGAAACATCACATCGGTACTGACCAAGCCATGCGGTGCAGAGCCCTGTGGAAGCACCTGAAGAATGATGTTCCGACGCTCAGCCGCTTGCGCCAGGTGCTCTAGCTGCTTTCGCCATTGCTCGGCGTCATCCAGAGGTGTGCGCAACACAGCCTCGGACAGGATGGTGCGAAAAGGTGGCGCGTCTTCAACTGCCAGCAACTTCCGGCGCCCTGCGCGCGCTTCGACCTGCCGTGTCAGCTCTTCGCCCTTGATACCACCCGCTGTGAGCAACACATGTGCGTAACCGGGCGTCTGGAGCAGTCCATGAATGGTGCTGACCCCGTAATGCCACAGGCTCAACGCTTCCGCTTCCAACGCCATGTAGCGGCGGTACCGCTCCCGGAACTGCGTAGGATCACCGGCCGCCAACTCCCACAACGTCAGCAGCAACCGCTGCGTGCCGTAGTACTGGTCCAGTGCCTCGGCGACCTCGGGGCCGCCGATCGTCTGGCCGCTCTCCATCTTGCCGAACAGCGACCAGTCCCACCCCAACGCGTCGCCGAGTTGCCGGAGGCTGTCGCCCTTCTGGGCGCGTAGTAATCGCAGCTCTTCTGCGTAGCGCTGGCGGGGCTCCTGACTGCGACCGGTTACCGCTCGCCTCGGGGGCATGGCGACCTCCTCCGTGGAAGGTGTGGAACTAACGGTGCGTGGCGGCGAAATACAGCCGACATGGCGTATTCACGCCCTTTTCCGGTCCATTCTCGTAAGGGCCGGAACACGCACAGTAGTGGCGCTCCGGGGTCTCACGCAGGGAAACGGCAGACAGGAGCGGGCACTTATGGCGAGGGAACGAGGGGCGGGGATCGACGGGATGGCCGAGGCCGAGGCGGCCTGTGACGAGCTGGCCGCCGTGCTGCGGCGGAGCGGCATCGTGCTGCCGTCGCTGAGCGTCGACCCGGTGACGTACGGCTATGAACAGAGCCGCGTTCTGGTCGAGTTGGGGCGCTGCAACGTGGAGACGACGCGTCGGCTCATCGCGGTGCTGAAGAAGGCCGCCTCGTGAGCGGGCGCGCCCCGTACGTCTCGCCGGCGTGCCATGTCGGCAGGCATACGGCGTGTGACAAGGGTGTCGCCGCGGCCGTCGCCGTGCCCGGGGTGCGGCGCGAGGTCTGTGCCTGCCGCTGTCATACGGGCGGCGGCGGGCCCACGCCTCACCAGCCCGCCGGGTCCTTCGTCGCCGCCGAGAAGACCGTGCCGTCGGGGGCCGCCGCGTAGATCCGGCCGCGGCGGCCGTCCGTACGGGGCGCGGGAAGCGCTTCCACGAAACCGTTGTGCCGGCCGTTCATCCGTGGCGGGGTCTGTCCCAGCAGCTCGCCCGACCGGGCGTCGACCGCGAGGAGCCGGCCGTCCGCCGCCGTGAAGAAGAGCCGGCCGCCGCTCACCACCGGTGCCGAGCCGCGGCTGACCGAGGTCTCGGTGTCCCAGGTCCGCCGGCCGACGGCTTGCAGGGCGCCGCCCTCGGCCAGCAGGTACACCGAATCGCCGGCCACCACGGCGGACGCACTCTCCAGCGGAGCGGTCAGCTTGAGGCGGCGGCTGTGCCCGGTGGCCGGGTCGTAGCGGACGACGGCGGTGGTGCGGTACGTGAGCGTCGGGTCGGTGACGGTCAGGTAGAGCGCCCCGGACGCACCGGAACCGGCCACGGTCAGCGTCCCGGGCAGCCGTCGCGTCCAGCGGACCCGGCCGCCGGCCGGGTCGATGGCGGTGACCTGGGTGGCCTTCCCGTCGGGGGTGGGCTCGGCCGCGTACGCGGTGCGCGGCTCGCCGAACGACGCGAAGAGCGGCAGCTGATGCCCCGGGAACCGTTTCTGCCAGCGCTGCCGGTGGGTGGTGCTGTCCAGCGCGGTGACCGTACCGTCGGCGGCGGTCAGCAGGATGCGGTCGCCGATGACCTTGGCCCCGCCCTCGTAACCGGAGACGTCCTTGGACCAGCGGGTGGCGCCGCGGCCGCCCGGCGACGGGTCGAGGGCCAGCAGCCGGCTGCCGTCGTGGGAGAAGACGTACAGCAGCCCGCCGGAGAGCACCGGTGCGGTGCGGGACACGGCCTCCTTCGCCGCCTGCTTGCCCGTGGCGGTGGAGTCCTTGCTGCGCCACGCCACGCGGCCGGAGTCCGGGTCGAGCCGGGCGGCCAGTACGCCGGGCTGACCGCAGAAGACGGCGCCGGAACCGGTGGTGCAGTGCGGGAGTTCGGCGTCGTGGCCCTTGGGGCGCTCGACGAGGGTGGTGTGCCACGGGCGGAAGCCGGCCCCGCCGTCGCGCGACGGGTGGGTCTGAAGGGCCGGGTCCCGGCCGGGGCCGCCGGACAGCGCCTGGACGCCCGCGTACGTGCCGGCTCCGGTGACGACGAGGGCGACGGCGGCCCAGAGGGGCCAGCGACGGGCGCGGAGGCGGGAGCGGGAGTGCGAGCCGGTTTCGGTGTCGGGGCGGGAGCCGGTGGGGGCGGAGCGGCGGGATGTGGCGGGGGTGGCGGGGCGGCCCGGGGCTTCGTGGAAGTCGGCGGGGAGGCCGAGGGCGGCGGGGAGTTCGGGGCCGTCGGCGGATCCGGTGGCGTCGGTGAGTCCGGAGGCGTCGGTGAGTCCGGGGCCGTCGGGGTGCGCGACGGGCGCGGGGGCGCGGACATGCGTGGTCTCGGCGCGGGGCGGGGTGGCCTCGGCCCGTACGGGCAGGGGCGGTTCCGGCCGGTACGGGCCCGGCTGCCGCTGCTCCGGTATCCGCGGTGCCGACACCGTGCCGTCGGGGCCCGCGCCGGCGGGCATCGCGGCGCCGGGCGGCACGGCGTCGTGGGCCGCCTCATCCGCCACAGCCTCACCCGCCGCCACGGCACTGCCCGGCCGCAGCCCACCGTCCGGCACCAGGCCACTGCCCGGCACCAGGTCACCGCCCGGCCGCAGCCCACCGATCGGCGCCTCCGCCGGCGCATCCGTCCGCAGCAGCTTCATCAGCGCGTCCGGAGTGGGCCGGTCCGCCGGATCCTTCGCCAGGCAGCTCTCGACCAGCGGCACCAACTCCGGGGGCACACCCGCCAGATCGGCCTCGTCGTGCACCACCTGATACGCGACGAGATACGGGCTCTCCGAGTCGAACGGGCCACGCCCCGTGGCGGCATGTACCAGTACCGACCCCAGCGCGAACACGTCCGCCGCCGGGCCCACCTCACGCGGCCGCTGGAACTGCTCGGGCGCCATGAACGGCGGGGTGCCGATCAACTTGCCGGTCTCGGTACGCATTTCACTGTCCGAGGGCCGCGAGATCCCGAAGTCGATGACTTTTGGGCCATCTGTGGCCAGCAGCACATTTCCGGGCTTCAGATCGCGGTGCACCACCCCGGCGCGATGGATGTCGCGCAGCGCCTCGGCGAGCCCCGACGCCAGCCGCCGCACCTCGTCGACCGCCAGCGGCCCATTCCGCTTCACGTGATCGGAGAGCGTCGGGCCGGGGATGTGGAGGGTCGCCATCCAGGGCCGTTCAGCATCCGGATCGGCGTCCACGACAGGCGCCGTGAAGGCCCCGCTGACCCGCCGCGCGGCCGCCACCTCCTGCCGGAACCGCCCCCGGAACTCCGGGTCCTGGGCGAATTCGGCATGGATGACCTTCACCGCGAGCAACAGCCCGGAGGACGAGCGCGCCAGATGAACCACGCCCATACCGCCGGAGCCGAGCCGCGCCTCCAGGCGGTATTGGCCGGCGTATTCCGGATGCTCCGCTTCCGATCCGATGCCGGAATCGCGCAGCGATGGCATGGTTCCACCCCCGTGTCATTACCCGTGCCATTCGGTCGCAAGTGCGACGCGCGGAGCCTAGTCGATGGCGCGTACGAGATGAATGAGGCTTGCTAGCGTGCGCGTTGCGGAACCGCGCCGAGCGGCTTCACGGGGGGGCTCCACGAGCCACTCCACGCGGCCTCTCGGCCGGCCTCACCACCATCACCGACACCATCAACGGGGGAACACGAAATGACCACACAGGACCATCAGGGCGCCGCGGAAGCGGCTGACGGCCAGGCCCTCGCCGCCGCGGCGGGCGGTCTCGTCTATCCCATCGCGCCCGGCTATCGCGTCAAGGTCCGCCAGGGTCCCGGCACCGACGCCCCGGTCGTCCGCCGGCTCGCCGAGGGTGCCCGGATCAAGATCCGCTGCCAGACGCACGGCGAGAAGGTCAGCGGCCCGTACGGCACCTCGGACATCTGGGACAACATCGCGCCCGGCGAGTACATCTCCGACACGTACGTCCGGACCGGCAGCAGCGGCATGGTCGCGCCGGCCTGCATGAACTGAGGCCCGGCGCCTGCGCCCCGGCGGCGTGGTGCCTACGCGCCCCGGCGGCACGGTGCCTACGCGCCCCGGCGGCGTGGTGCCTACGGGTCGCCGGGTGACCGGGCCCGGCGGGGATAATCGCTGCCATGAGCGATGAGCAGCGGCCCCCGGCGAGCCCGGAGCCCGGCGGCGCCGCGTCCGGCGGCCCTGAGCGCCCGGGGCCCGAGCGCCAGGGTCCCGAGCCGGAGGCGATCCGGTTCTTCGGCACCACCTGGCTCCACCACGACGGTGGCTACGGCCTGCGCCGGGCCGGCGTCGCGGTGGGCTCGCTCGCGCTCGCCGCGGCCGGCGCGGTCGTCCTGCGGTTCGCGTTCCAGGGCCTGGAGATCGCCGACGTCGGGCCGTTCGTCGGCATCCTCGTCGTCGCCGGCTTCGCGATCTGTAGCGCTCTGGCCTTCCGCCGCACCTGGGACGGCTTCGTACGACGCCCCGACCCGGCCGCCGAGAGCGCGGCCGACAGGTCCGCGCAGAGCCTGATGTTCATCGGTTTCATCGGCTCACTGCTCGCCTACTTCTGCCGAAGCCTCGTCGAGGCGCCCGGGGAGAAGCGGTGCCGCGCCGAGTACGCGGCGGCCCGCGAACGCCATGAGCGGCGCCGCAGCAGCCGTACCGGGAATCCCGCGGCGAGGAAGTCCAGGCCGAAGAAGCGGCGGTGACGTTGTTTGGCTGCGGGTTTGTTGTGGCTGGGCGCGCAGTTCCCCGCGCCCCTGTTGGGGTGGCCGTGCCGTTGTTCGGTGCGGCTGCGTATGGGCTGGCGCCGTTGCGGGGTGCGGTGGGTGCCGCGGGGGTCGGAGGGGACGCACCGGGACCCGTCCTCGGCGCGGGCGACGCGGCTACGAGCGTTTGGTTGCCCCGGTGTTTGCTCCGGTCCTGCGGGCGGGCCCCGGTACATCCCCTCCGACCGTCCCCCGTTGCCGTCTGCCGGCCGGTGGCACCGCGCCTTACGGCCCGGCTCGGCCCGCGTACGGCCCTAGGGGGACCAGGTGCCTGCCAAGGGGTGCCGCCGTATTGCCGTAACGGTGATCGGTACGGCGGGTCAGTCGCGTACGGACGGTGGTCGGAGGGGATGCCCGGTGCCCCGCCCGCAGGACCGGAGCAAACACCGGGGTGCCTTACCTCTGGGAGCAGGGCCGCCCGCGCCGAGGACGGGGTACCGGGCGTCCCCTCCGACCCGCCAGCCACAAACAGAAGGCGCACGACGCCCAGCCACCGGCAAACCCCATCAGGCAAGATGACCGCATGCCACAAAGCCCGCAGCGGGATCAACTATCCCCCACCGCAACGCCGTTGACGCCAGGCGAGGCGCCGCAGCACGCCGCCCTCGCCCGGTCCTTCGACGCGGTGGCCGCTCAGTACGCCGCTGCCCGCCCCGGCTACCCACCGGCGCTCTTCGACGCGATCGAGGAGCTGGCCGGCCGGCCCCTGTCGGGGGCGCGGGTGCTGGACGTAGGGGCAGGCACCGGTATCGCGACCGGGCTGCTGGCCGACCGCGGCGCGCGCGTCACCGCCGTGGAGCCGGGCGCCGCCATGGCCGCCGAGCTGCGCGCCGCGCACCCCGCCGTCCCCCTCGTCCGCGCCCTCGGCGACGCGCTGCCGTTCCGCGATGACGCGGGCTTCGACCTCGTCGGCTACGCGCAAGCCTGGCACTGGACCGATCCGGCCCGTTCCGTCCCAGAGGCGCTGAGAGTGCTGCGCCCCGGCGGTGCGCTTGCCCTGTGGTGGAACGTCCCGGACCCGGACATCGACTGGGCCGCCGAACAGGAGGCGAGGATCGCCCGCCGCCTTCCGGGCTACCACGCGCACGGCGTCGCGCCGGAGGCCCCCGACCTGATCCGTGACCTCGGCCTCGGCCTGCACCCCGTCTCCCGGGTCCTGCACTGGACCCGGCGGGTCCCTGTCGACACCCACCTCGCGATGCTGGGCAGCCGCTCGTACTTCTCCGCCATCGGCCCGGCCGCCGCAGCGCCCGTCCTCGCATCCGAGCGGGCGGCCCTGCGGGAGGTCTTCCCGGACGGCATCGTGGAGGAGGCTTACGCGCTCGACCTCACTGTCACACTCCGGCCGTCCGTATCGTCCTAAGGGCGCCGGGCCGACGCGGCCAGGCGCCGTCCGCGTGACGCAGGGCCATGACGGCGGGAACGCACCTCAAAGGAACGGACGATGACGGAGCAGGAGCAGGAGCAGGCGACAAGGACCGAGCCGGGGCCGGGGCCGGAGACGGGAACTGCCGCGGGGGCGCCCGGACCGGCGGCGGCCACCCCCGCCGCCGACCGCCTCGCGCAGTTCGAGGAGCAGCGCGGCCGGCTGTGGGCCATCGCCTACCGGATCATGGGCACGGTCACCGACGCCGACGACGCCGTCCAAGAGGCATGGCTGCGCTGGCAGTCGCTGCCCGGCGAGCAGGCCGTGGCCAGCCCGCGCGGCTATCTCACCACCGTCGTCAGCCGCATCTGTTACGACCTGCTGGGCTCGGCCCGCGCCCGCCGCGAGACCTATGTCGGGCCCTGGCTCCCGGAGCCGCTGCTGCACGGCGTCGGCGGTCAACTGCCCCTGGGCGGCGCGGTGCCCGAGAGCCCCGGCGGCCCGGAGGACCGGGTGACGCTCGACGAGTCCGTGGGGATGGCGCTGCTGACCGTATTGGAACGGCTCACCCCGGCCGAGCGCACCGCCTTCATCCTCCACGACGTCTTCGCGGTCCCGTTCCCGGAGATCGCCGAGGCGGTCGGCCGCACCCCGGAATCCGTACGGCAGCTGGCCTCCCGCGCCCGCAGGAGGGTACGGGCCGAGGCGCCGCGCCGTACCGTCGACCGGGCGGAGCACCGCCGTACCGTCGAGGCATTCCTCTCCGCCGTTATGGGCGGCGATTTCGAGGCGCTGTTGTCCGTCCTCGACCCCGAGGTGGTCTGGCGTACGGACGGCGGCGGCAAGGTGTCCGCCGCGCGCCGGCCGGTGCTGGGCCGCGAGAAGGTGGCCCGCTTCGTGCAGGGCCTGGTCACGCGCGGTGCCGAGCGGGAGGGGCTGCGGGTCGCGCCGGCGGAGGTCAACGGCGCCACCGGGCTGGTCCTCGTCGATCCGGCGGGCGAGCAGTCCGGGGTGTTCGCCTTCACCGTGCACGACGGGCGGATCACGGAGGTGGACGCCGTCCTCAACCCCGACAAGCTCGGCCACCTGGACCTCGACCGGCTGTGATCGGCCGGCCGCGGTCGTCCCGCCCGCTGTCCCGGTCCCGGGCGGCTCCCGGGGCGGCGCCCGACGGGCGGCCGCCCCACCGCAGGACCCGATGTCACACTCCACCGCCCCACGTCGTCCCCCTCACGGCGCCGCCCTCCACCACGGCGCCCCGGACCGACCTCAGGAGGCAGCATGAAGAGCGTCACGAAGCGAGCGGACTCCCGGGGCCGCACGGCACATGGCCGCCGGGCCCGGGGGAGGGTCGTCGTCCTCGGCGGCGGCTACGCGGGCACGATGGCCGCGCTCCGGCTCGCCCCGTACGCACAGGTGACGCTGGTCGACCCCAGTGACCGGTTCACCGAACGCGTGCGCCTCCACGAACTGGCCGCCGGCCGCCCCGAGGTGAGCCACCCTCGGGCGCGGATGCTGCACCGCACCGGCATCGAGCATCTCGCCGCCCGTGCCACCTCCCTCGATCCGGACGCTCGCGCCGTGCACACCGACAGTGGCCGCACCCTCCTCTACGACCGGCTCGTCTACGCCATGGGCAGCCACACCGATCCGCGCGGTATCGGGGAGCGGGCCTTCACCGCGGAGAGCGCCGCCGCTCTGCACAAGCGGCTGCTGGACGGGCCGGGTGCGCTGACCGTGGTCGGCGGCGGCCTGACCGGCATCGAGATGGCCGCCGAGATCGCCGAGTCGCACCCGGAGTGGCGGGTCCGGCTGGTCACCGGCGGCGAGGTCGGCGGCGGTCTGTCGGTGCGCGGCCGGGCCCATGTCCGTACGGTGCTCGACCGGCTGGGCGTCCGTGTCGAGGAGGGCCACGAGGTCGCCGACGGGGACGCCGTCGATGCGGATGCCGTGGTGTGGGCGGGGGCGTTGCGGGCCACCAGCGGGCTCGCCCATGACGCGGGCCTGGTCACCGACCCGGTCACCGGCCGGCTGCGGGTCGACGCGACGCTCCGCTCGGTCAGCCACCCCGACATCTACGCCGCGGGCGATGCGGCCGCGGCCCGTACGCCCCGCGCCGGCGCCCTGCGGATGGCCTGCGCCACCGCGCTGCCCACGGGGTCGCACGTCGCGGGCGCGATCGCCGCCGAACTGCGCGGCGCCGAGCCCCGCCCGCTGTCGTACGGCTTCTTCGTGCAGTGCGTGAGCCTGGGGCGGCACGACGCCCTGATCCAGTCGGTACGGGGCGACGACACCCCGCGCGAACGCGTACTGACGGGCCGCCCGGCCGCCCGGGTCAAGGAACAGGTGGTCCGCAACGCCGTCCGCGTCCTGCACCTGGCGGCCCGCCGGCCGGGCGTCATCCCGCTGATCCCGGGCATCGGCTGAGGCCCGCCCCGGGCCGGCCGGCCCCGGGCCCGAGGTCCCGCCAACGGGTGGATACGGGCCCGGCGCAGCCCTCCTGGCCTCAGTCGTCCAGCTTCGGCTTCCCCTTCTCGTACAGCCACTTCTCGAACAGCGGCTCCAGGTCCACGTCCGTGCGCTCCTGGCAGAAGTCGATGAAGTCCTGGGCGTCGGCGTTGCGGTAGCGGTACTTGGCGGGCCACTCGCGCAGGATCGCGAAGAAGGTCTTGTCGCCGACGGCGTTCCGCAGCTCTTGGAGGAGCATCGCGCCGCGCTCGTAGACGGGGGTGCCGGTCACATTCTTCGCCTGGCCCGGTTTGCCCGGCGGGAAGGCCCAGCGGTCGGGGTCCTTGGTGTCCTTGTAGAGCGCGTCGAACTGCTCCTGTGGGGTCTTGCCGCCCTCGCGCTCCACCCACAGCCACTCGGCGTAGGTCGCGAAGCTCTCGTTGAGCCAGGTGTCCGCCCAGGTCTTCGGCGTCACCGAGTCGCCGAACCACTGGTGGGCCATCTCGTGCACCACGGTCACGGTGTCCGGCGCGCCCGCGTAGACCGGCTTGGTCTGGGACTCCAGGGCGAGCCAGTCGATCCGCTTCGGGGTGTTGTCGACGATCGCGCCCGAGGAGGCGAAGGGGTACGGGCCGAAGAGCTTGCTCTCCCACTTCACGATCTCCGGGAGCTTCGCCAGCGGGCCTTTGCCGGCCTTGGCCTCCGCCGGGTCCACCGCCACATACAGCGGCAGCCCCTCGGGCGTACGGGAGGTGTGGACCTCGAAGCGGCCGATGGTGGCCGTCGCGAGATAGCTGGCCATCGGCCGGCCGCTGTGCCAGCGGAAGGTGGTGCGGCCCTTGGCGGTCCGCTCGGACCGCAACTCCCCGTTGGCGACGGCGGTGTAGCCCTTCGGCACGGTGATCGTGAAGTCGTAGGTGGCCTTGTCCGCGGGGTGGTTGTTGCCCGGGAACCACGTCATGGAACCGGCGGGCTCACCGGAGACGAACGCCCCGTCGCGGGTCTTGACCCAGCCCTCCGTCGAGTGGTCGGGGTCCTTCATCTCCTCCGGCGTGCCCTCATAGGCGACGCGCGTCCGGAACTCCGCGCCCTTCCTGAGGCCCTCGGGCGGCCGGACGGTCAGCTTGTGCCCCTTACGGGAGAACTCCGCGTCCTCGCCGTCGACCTGTACGTCCGTCACCCGCAGGCCCTGGAGGTCGAGCTGGAAGGACCGCAGGTCCGTCTTGGCCTCGGCGGTGAGGTCGGCGGTCGCGTCCAGATGCCGCTTCTTGATGTCGTAGTCGAGGTCGAGCCCGTAATGGCGCACCTGGTAGCCGCCGTTGCCGAGCGACGGGAAGAGGGGGTCGCCCACTCCGCCGCTGCCCGCCGCCCCCCGTACACCACCGGTGCACGAGGAGAGCAGCAGGGCGACGGAGAGGGCGGCGGTCGCACCGCAACTGCGAAGGGGCCGGCGGTTCACAGCACTCCCGGGGTCGGCGGACATCAGCGTCCCGACCCTACGGTCATTTCCGCCTACGCACCGGCCCATTACCGCGCGGCCGTCTTACGCGGTCGTCCTACGCAGCCGTCTTACGGGGGTCGTCCTACGCGACCGTCCTACGGGGCGACGGACGGAGCCTCCTTCCGGGCGGTGCCGTCCGGGCCGCGGCGCTGTTCCTCCCAGGCACCGAGCGCGGCCGCGCAGGCATGGTCGAGATGCCGCAGCCCGGTCAGATCCAGCTCGACCTCCCGGTCCTTGGGCAGCGCCTCCAACTGGTCGAGCAACTTGGGCAGTCGGAGGAAGGTGGCATTGCCGAGGGCCCGTACGCGGACCGGGCGCCGCGGCCCCGCACCGGCCGGCGCCCCGTCGCACGTCGCCGGCTCGTCCAGCCCGACGATCTCCAGGTGGACGTGCGAGGTCTCCCACGCCGACTTGGCGACCGCCAGCAGCAGCCCCAGCAGCACCCCCTCGAACATGTTGGTGGCCACGATCGCCACCGCCGTCGCGGCGAGCACCACGGCCTCACCCCGGTGCTCCCGCCACAGCGGACGCCACTGCTTCACCGGGATCAACTTGCTGCCCGCATGCACCAGTACGCCCGCCAGCGCCGCGAGCGGCACCACGCCCAGCGCCACCGGGAAGGCCGCCGCGAAGACCAGCAGCCACACCCCGTGCAGCACCCGGGAGGCTTTCGTCCGCGCCCCGGCGAACACATTGGCGGAGCTGCGGACGATCACCGCGGTCATCGGCAGCGCGCCGAGCAGCCCGCAGACGGTGTTGCCCGCGCCCTGCGCCATCAGCTCCTTGTCGTAGTCGGTCTTCGGGCCGTCGTGCAGCCGGTCCACGGCGGCCGCGCTGAACAGCGACTCCGCCGATGCGATCAGGGCGAACGCCAGCACCGTGCCCAGCGCACCGGCCAGTGCCCCCGCCTCCGTCAGCCGCGCGAAGTCCGCACCGCCCGGTGGCTGTACGACTTCCAGCAGGCCCGCCACCTCGACCCGGGCCACCGGCAGATCCAGCACGAACACCACGACCGTGGCCAGGGCCACCGCCACCAGCGGCGCCGGCAGCACCCGCGCCGCCCGCCGCCACTTCGGCCACAGCACCAGCAGCACGATGGTGCCCGCGCCGACCGCCAGCGCCGACAGCGCCGTACCGGATCCGGCGGTGGCCGCCGCGAGGTCCGGCAGCCCGGCCAGGTTCGCCGGCCCGTTGCCCGGCGCACGGGCGTCCACCAGGGCGTACAACTGCCCGGCGATCAGCACCAGTCCGATGCCCGCGAGCATGCCCTGGACGACGGCCACGGAGATGGCCCGGAACCAGCGCCCCAGCCGGAGCGCGCCCATGGCCAGCTGGAGCACCCCGGCGAGGAGTACGAGCGCACCGAGCGCCCGGAGGCCGTACTCCTGCACGGCCTCGTAAACCAGCACGGTCAGCCCGGCGGCCGGACCGCTGACCTGGAGACTGCTGCCCGGCAGTAAGCCGGTGAGCAGCCCGCCGACGATTCCGGTGACCAGCCCCAGCTCGGCCGGTACCCCGGAGGCGACGGCCACCCCGACACACAGCGGGACGGCGACGAGAAAGACGACCAGCGAGGCGGTGAAGTCGGCGCGCCAGACCGACAGCGTGTGCCGTGACGGTATGGAGGGCCGGGACGGGCGTTGTCGGGCAATACGGAACCTACGCATGGGGATGCCTCCAGCGAGTGCGAGATGCGGTGGCGCACGGGTACGCACGGATACGCACGAGCGGACGCGGGGCGGTACGAGCAGCCGGCCGGCGACCACCGCAACGGGGCTCTGCGGTCGCCTGCTGCCGCGCACTGCCCGCGCGGTGCGCGCCATGGGGAAATGACGGCTGGATCCGTCGGATGCGCGGGCCGGGGGAGGCCCTTGGGGGCAGCTCTCAGCGCTCAGCAGCGGAACACGGCGTGCTGGACCGGTAGTTCACCGGAACTCGACACGGGTACGGCCTGCCGGCCGGTCAGCGGCGCGGTCAGCCGCAGCGCGCCCCCGGTCCGGGCCGGTGCGGCGGTCGAGACGGTGGTGAGCGGGGGCGCCGGTGCGGACACCGCGGCCGTGGACCGTCCGTCGCGGCGCGGCGGGCAGCGGTCGCTGCCGGATTCGGGGTTCTCGGAGGAGTCGGATGCCCAGGGGGTGGGGCCGGCGGGACCGGTACGGCCGGCGCCGCTCGTGACCGGCGCGGCCGTCGCGCGTTCCCCGTACACGCCCTCCGCACCCAGGGGCAAGGCCAGCAGGACGGCCATGACGATCAACAGGAGCCGGCCGAGGCCGCGGACCCGGATCTTCGCCATCGTCGCCCCTTCCGGCGCGCCTGGACAGGTCATCCCATTGTGTCCAAGCGGACACGCAGGACCGCAAGTCGGTTTGTAACCACCCTGTAAACGCGGAGTTATCGACCAAGAACGGCTGGTTTCTTTCACTACGGCGCCCGCCGGTGCGCGGAGATCCTCACCACGCGCCGCTTCCGCACCACACCTGGCCAGATCACCACCCCAATGGCCCAACCCGCCCTGCCGTTCCCGCGCCTCGGCCCCCTCCTCGCGCCTCGGTCGCGGCTCCACGCCTGGGTCGTGTCCCCGCGCCTCGGTCCCGTCCGTCTCGGTCCCGTCCCCGTCCTTGACGCCCCACCCCGCCCGGCGCATTATTCATCACATGATGAATTATGGCGTCGACCCCGCCGTCCACGCCCGGGATCTCACCGTCGTCCGAGGCGGCCGCACCGTCCTCGACGCCCTCGCCTTCGACGTGCCCCGCGGCCAGGTCACCGGCCTGCTCGGCCCCTCCGGCTGCGGCAAATCCACCCTCCTGCGGGCCCTCGTCGGCACCCAGGCCCACGTCACCGGCACCCTCGACGTCCTCGGCCGGCCCGCGGGCGACCCCCGGCTGCGCCCCCGCATCGGCTACGTCACCCAGGACCCGTCCATCTACGACGACCTCACCGTCCGCCAGAACCTCGACTACTTCGCCGCCGTCCTGCACCCCGGCCGGTCCGCCCGCGGCCTGCGCCAGGAGCGCGTCACCCGCGCCATCGAGGACGTCGACCTCACCGGCCACGCCGACGCCCTCGCCGGCACCCTCTCTGGCGGCCAGCGCAGCCGGGTCTCCCTCGCGGCGGCCCTGCTCGGCACCCCGGAACTCCTCGTCCTCGACGAGCCCACCGTCGGCCTGGACCCCGTCCTCCGCCGCGACCTGTGGAACCTCTTCCACACCCTCGCCGGCGAACGCGGCACCACCCTCCTCATCTCCTCGCACGTCATGGACGAGGCCGAGCGCTGCCACCGGCTGCTCCTGATGCGCGAGGGCCGCCTGCTCGCGGGCGGCACCTCCCCCACGGAGTTCGGGGGAGACACCCCCGCCGCCCTCCGCGACCGCACCGGCGCCGCCACAGTCGAGGCCGCCTTCCTCCACCTGGTCGACGAGGCCGCGGCGGCCGACCGCCCACCGGAACCGGCCCGCCCCAACAGCCCCCAGGAGCCGGCACGATGACCACCGCACCCCACACCCCAGGCGCACCGCACCCCGCCCCCGCGCCCTTCTCCCCGTCCCGCGCCCTGGCCACCGCCGCCCGGGTCCTGCGCCAGCTGCGCCACGACCCGCGCACCATCGCGCTGATGCTCGTCGTCCCGTGCGTGATGATCGCCCTGCTGCGCTACGTCTTCGATGACCGGCCGGAGACGTTCGACAGCATCGGCGCCTCCCTCCTCGGCATCTTCCCGATGATCACGATGTTCCTGGTGACCTCCATCGCCACCCTCCGCGAACGCACCTCGGGCACCCTGGAACGCCTGCTCGCCATGCCCCTCGGCAAGGCCGAGCTCATCAGCGGCTACGCCCTCGCCTTCGGCCTGCTCGCCATCGTGCAGTCCGCCCTCGCCACCGGCCTGTCCCTCTGGGCCCTCGGCCTCGACGTCACCGGCTCCCCCTGGCTGCTCCTCCTGGTGGCCGTCCTCGACGCCCTCCTCGGCACCGCCCTCGGCCTGTTCGTCTCGGCCTTCGCCGCCTCCGAATTCCAGGCCGTCCAGTTCATGCCCGCCGTCCTGATGCCCCAGCTGCTGCTCTGCGGCCTGTTCACCCCGCGCGCCACCATGCATCCGGCCCTGGAGGCGCTCTCCGACGTCCTGCCGATGTCCTACGCCGTCGACGGAATGAACGAGGTCCTCCAGCACCCCGACATCACCGGCGACTTCATCCGCGACGCGGTCATCGTCACCGGCTGCGCCCTGCTCGTCCTCACCCTCGGCGCCGCCACCCTCCGCCGCCGCACGGCGTGACCCGTATACCGCCGCGGCGGGGCAGCCGACCCCCGAGCGGAACCCCCGCGGTGCGAGGATGGCCGCAAACGCCCAGCGCAGCGGAAAGGTGAACCCGCACGATGACCCAGAAGGTCGCAGTACTCGGCACCGGAAAAATCGGCGAAGCCCTGCTCAGCGGAATGATCCGGGGCGGCTGGGCGCCCTCCGACCTGCTGGTCACCGCCCGCCGCCCGGAACGCGCCGCACAGCTCCAGGAGCGCTACGGCGTCGAAGCGGTCAGCAACGCCGAGGCCGCCAAGTCCGCCGACACCCTCATCCTCACCGTCAAACCCCAGGACATGGGCACCCTGCTGCGGGAGCTGGCCCCGCACGTCCCCGCCGACCGCCTGGTCATCAGCGGCGCCGCCGGCATCCCCACCTCCTACTTCGAGGACCGCCTGGCCACCGGCACCCCCGTCGTCCGGGTCATGACGAACACCCCCGCCCTCGTCGACGAGGCGATGTCCGTCATCTCCGCCGGCACCCACGCCACCGGCACCCACCTCACCCGCGCCGAGGAGATCTTCTCCGGCGTCGGCAAGACCCTCCGCGTCCCGGAGTCCCAGCAGGACGCCTGCACCGCGCTCTCCGGCTCCGGCCCCGCCTACTTCTACTTCCTCGTCGAGGCCATGACCGACGCCGGCATCCTCCTCGGCCTGCCCCGCGACAAGGCCCACGACCTCATCGTCCAGGCCGCCATCGGCGCCGCCGTGATGCTCCGCGACAGCGGCGAACACCCCGTCAAGCTCCGCGAGAACGTCACCTCCCCGGCCGGCACCACCATCAACGCCATCCGCGAACTGGAGAACCACGGCGTACGCGCCGCCCTCATCGCCGCCCTGGAGGCCGCCCGCGACCGCAGCCGCGAACTGGCCTCCGGCAGCGGCTGACCCACGACCGCCCCGGGGCGCGGCGCCCACCGCGCCCCCGGCAGGTCCGGCACCTCACCCCGCGGGCAGCAACCCCACGGCCTCGAACGCCGCATCCACCCGCGGCCTGGCGAGGGCCCGCGCCCGCTCCGCCCCGCGCCGCAGCACGCCGTCCACGGACGACGGATCGGCGGCCAGCTCCGCATGCCGCTCCCGCACCGGCCGCAACGTCTCCACCACGGCCTCCGCCACATCCTTCTTCAGCGCGCCGTACGAGTCGTACTCCCCGGCCAGCCGCCCCGGATCACCCCCGGTGCACGCCGCCAGCACATTCAGCAGATTCGCCACCCCCGGCCGCTGCTCCGGGTCATAGGCGACATCCGGCTCCGCATCCGTCACCGCCCGCAGCACCTTCTTGCGCACCACCTCCGGCTCATCCAGCAAAGAGATGACCCCCGCCGTCCGGGCATGCGACTTCCCCATCTTCGACGTCGGCTCCTGGAGATCCATCACCCGCGCCGCCACCACCGGAAGCGTCGCTTTCGGCACCACGAACGTCGCCCCGTAGCGCTGGTTGAACCGCACCGCCAGATCCCGCGTCAGCTCCACATGCTGCGCCTGGTCCTCCCCGACCGGCACCTCATGCGTCCCGTACGCCAGGATGTCCGCCGCCATCAGCGCCGGATACGTCAGCAACGACAGCCGCACACTCCCCCCGCGCGCCTGCTGCGCCGCGGCCTTCTCCTTGTACTGGATCATGCGCCGCATCTCCCCGTCGGAGGCCGTGCACTCCATCAGATACGACAGCCGCAGATGCTCCTCCACATGGCTCTGCACGAACACCGTGCACAGCTCCGGATCCAGCCCCGAGGCCAGCAACAGCGTCGCCGCCTGCCGACTGAGCCGCCGCACCCGCGCCGGATCGTGCTCCACGGTCAGCGCATGCAGATCCACCACACAGAACAGCGCCTCCGCCCGGTGCTGGTCCTCCGCCGCCCACCGCCGCACCGCCCCGAGGTAGTTCCCCAGCGTCAGATGCCCCGTCGGCTGCACCCCACTGAAGATCCGCGTCCGCCCGCTCGCGGTCATCGCCATCGCCATCTCGTCCGTCCTTCTCTCCGCACTGCCCAAGGAGTGCGCGTCGGGACCGCCGACCTCACCGGCCGGCTACGAGAGGAGATACGCAAACGGCCGCCGAAGCGGCGGCCGTGGTCATGCATGCGCTGTGGTCGGCCGCCGTCAGGCGAGCCACCACTGCTGTACGTGCGCATGCGTAGTCATGCCCCTCAAAGTACTCCCCACGACCCGCCCTCGTGCGGGTTTGAACAACCCCAACCCCTCGTGTAGTGTCCTCCGAGTTGCCACGGAGCCGACAGGCCCGGAGCAGCCATCCCGCCGCTTCGCGGCACACCACTACTGCACGGCCCCTCACGGGAACGATTTCGC